>CAZSCC010000340.1:0-15002 GCA_964604905.1 uncultured Planctomycetales bacterium | reverse complement strand
GTCGAGCAGCTGATGGCCGACAAGGAGATCGACGCCGTCGACCTCGTCGTCCCCAACTACCTCCACGTCCCTTATGCCGTGATGGCCGCGCAGCACGGGAAGCACGTCTTCTGCGAGAAGCCGCTCAGCGGCTACTTCGGGCCCGCCGACATGATGGACAAGACGTGGACGGCCAAGGGCGTGTCGCGCGAGTCGATGTTCAAGTCCGTCGTCGACGACGCGAACAAGGCGTACGACGCGATCACGAAAGCGGGCGTCACCCTCTGCTACGGCGAGAACTGGGTCTACTCGCCGCCCGTCGTGAAACTCAACCGCCTCCTCGCCGCCTCCAAGTCCGCCATCCTGCGCATCCAGGGCGAGGAATCGCACAGCGGCTCGCACGCCGAGTACGCCAAGCGCTGGCAGACCGCCGGCGGCGGCTCGCTCCTCCGCCTCGCGGTCCATCCCGTGGGGGCGGCGATCTACCTGAAGTACGAAGAGGCCCGCCGCCGCGGGCAGAAGCCGATCCGCCCCGTCTCCGTCACCTGCGAGGTCGCCAACCTCACCTGGATGAAGTCCTTCCAGGACGAGCCGAAGAAGTTCATGAAGACCGGCTGGGACGACGTCGAGGACTACGGCACGATCCACATGACCTTCGACGACGGCTCGGTCGCGCTCCTCACCTCGTGCGACATCGTGATGGGCGGCATCTACAACTACCTGACCGTCTACGGCTCGCGCGCGGTGCTGAAGGCGAGCATCAACCCGAACACCGCGGTCCAGGCCTACACGCCCGACGGCGACTTCTTCAAGGACGAGTACCTGGTCGAGAAGACCGAGACCAAGGAGGGCTGGTCGTTCCCCTCGCCCGACGAGGACATGGTGACCGGCTATCCCGACGAGCTGCGCGACTTCGTGGGCGCGATCTCGCACGGCCGCGCGCCCAAGAGCGACCTCATGCTGGCGCACGACGTGCTGGTGGTCACCTACGGGGCCTACTGGAGCGCGGAGAAGGGCCAGCGGATCGACATCCGCCCCTATCTGAGAGGTTAGGGCCATGTCGATCGCGACGACGCAGGACCTGGGGAAAGCCCTCGACAAGGCCCTCTCCTCGGTCCGCATCACCGACGTCCACACCCACCTCTATTCCCCCGCGTTCGGCGACCTGCTCTCCTGGGGCATCGACGATCTGCTCACCTACCACTACCTGATCGCCGAGTTCTTCCGCGCCAGCGAGATGCCGTACGAGACCTTCTGGAAGCTCTCGAAAAAGGAGCAGGCGGACGCGATCTGGAAGGCGCTCTTCGTCGAACAGACCCCGCTCAGCGAGGCCACTCGCGGCGTGGTGACCGTGCTCAACGCGCTCGGCCTCGACGTGAAAGGTCGCAACCTCGACTCCTACCGGAAGTTCTTCGCCGCCCAGTCGCGCGACGCCTACATCGAGCGCGTCTTCGCCCTGGCCGGCCTGAAGGACTGCGTCATGACGAACGACCCGTTCGACGACGCCGAACGGCCCGCGTGGCTCAAGGAATACAAGGAAGACCCGCGGTTCAAGGCCGCGCTCCGCATCGACCCCGTCCTCCTCGGCTGGGACAAGACGTGGAAGCGGATGCACGACTTCGGCTACAAGGTCGAGCACCGCCTGACGCCCAAGACGCTCAAGGAGATCCAGCGCTTCCTCCGCGAGTGGGCGCAGCGGACGGCGCCCCTCTACGTGGGCGTCTCGCTCCCGCCGACCTTCTCCGCGCCCGAGAACTCGCAGACGGGGCAGATCCTCGAGCGCGCGCTCCTTCCCGTCTGCGCCGAACTCGACCTCCCGCTCGCCCTCATGATCGGCGTCCGCCGGCAGGTGAACCCCGAACTGCGCATGGCGGGCGACGGGATGGGCCGCGGCAACGTCGAGGCGGTCGAGTACCTCTGCTCGGCCTTCCCGAGGAACAAGTTCCTGCTCACGATGCTCTCGCGCGAGAACCAGCACCAGGCGTGCGTGGCCGCGCGCAAGTTTCGGAACCTCCACGTCTTTGGCTGCTGGTGGTTCGTGAACAACCCGTCGATCATCGAGGAGATGACGCGCGAGCGGTTCGAGCTGCTGGGGCCGTCGTTCACCGCCCAGCACTCCGACGCGCGCGTCCTCGACCAGGTGATCTACAAGTGGACCCACTCGAAGAAGATCCTGGGCGATGTCCTCTTCGACAAGTACAGCGACCTCCTCGCGTCCGGCTGGGCGCTCGATGCGAAGGAGATCGAGCGGGACGTCGAGGGCCTTCTCGGCGGGAACTTCCGAGATTTCCTGCGGAAGAAGCTGTGAAGGGAAAGCCGGAGTCGGGGGCGTTCTTCGGGGGCGGGCCCATCTCCGCCTCCGAGCGCGCGTGGGCGGAGCGCGCGGTCAAGAGCGGCCTCCTCACGCCCGTCCAGGTTCGCAAGGCCCTCGTGGCGCGTGAGGAGAGCGATCCGAAGGCCCCTCTTGAAGTGGTGCTCGTTTCGCTCGGGTATCTCCAGGAGCCCGACGTCGATGAGTTGTGCCGGACGACGCGCCGGATCCCGAAGCTGTCCGCCCCCAAGCCCAAGGAGGCCGAGGAGATCGTGGCGATCTACGGCTCCTGCACGGTGCTGGAACCCGTGGGGCGCGGTCCTTGCGGTTCGGTCTACATCGCGATGCACGGCGACACGGGCGCGCGGCTGGCGCTCAAGGTGATCTCGCCGAATGCGCTCAACCGTCCGTTCTTCCCGCGCTTCATGGGGAGCGTGCGGCTCTCGCTCGGACTGCGTCACCCCGCCTCGGCGCGGGTGGTCGATGCGGGGATCCAGGACGGCGCGCTCTACGTCGCCTCGCAGTTCCAGCAGGGGATCCCGCTCGCCGAATTCGTCCGCTCGAACGGTCCGCTCGCCCCCGTGCAGGCGTCGACGGTCCTCGTGCAGGCGGCGGGGGCGCTCCAGGAGGCCCACGCGGCGGGCCTGGTCCACGGCAACCTGAAGCCCGAGAACCTCTTCATCACGGGGCGGATGGAGATCCGGATCACCGACTACGGCCTGGGCCGCGCCGACTCGGCGTTCCTGAAGGATCACGCGGACAAGGCGGGCTCGATCGTCTACAGCCTCGCGCCGGAGCAGTGGAGCCGCGAGTCGGTCCCCGCTTCGGACCTCTACGCGCTGGGCGTGCTCTGGCATTTCATGCTGACGGGGCGCTTTCCGTTCGAGAGCCGCTGGTTCCAGGACATCCGGGAGAAGCACGAGAACGCCGATCCGCCGGAGCCGCCCGGCGCGGACCCGGCGCTCTACGCGCGGCTGCTCGCGAAGGACCCGGCGGCGCGCCCCTCGCCGCGCGAGATGGCCGAGGCGCTGGCCCCGGTGCGTCGCGCCCGCAAGGCCGCGCGTCGCGGACGCTAACGATCCCGGCGCGCTTCTTCGAGGAGCCGTTCCGTCTCGCCGCGCTGGGGCCAGTCGGGCGGGGCGATCTCAAGGCACTTCCGGAAATCCGCCGCGGCGCGGGCGGAATCCTTGCGCGCCTGGTGGGCGAGCCCCCGGAGGTGCAAGGCCAGCGGCGATCGCGGGTCGAGCTCGATCGCGCGGGTCGCGGCGGCGACCGCGCCGTCCGCGTCCTTCGACTCGAGGCGCGCCGCCGCGAGGGCGATCCACGCAGTTCCCATCTTCGGCGCGAGCGCGACCGCCCGCTCCGCGTCCGGGAGCGCCTTCTCGGACTTGTCCTTGAGCAGCCAGACGCCCGACCGGTTGACGTAGGCCTGGGCAAGGCCGCCGTCGAGCTCGATCGCGCGCGAGGCGTCCTCGAGCGCGCCGTCCAGCTCCAGCATCCGCACCCGCGCGAAGCAGCGGTTGGAGTAGGCCCAGGCCGAGCGGGGATCCAGCTCCAGGGCCTTCGCGCAATCCTCCAGGGCCCCCGGGAGGTCGCCCAGGTTGGCGCGCGCGCCCGCTCGGTTCACATGGGCCATCGGCTGGCGGGGATCGAGCTCCAGGGCCCGGGTCGCGTCCGAGATCGCGCCCTTCCAGTCGCCCGTCGTGACTCGCACGCCCGAGCGGGTGGTGTGGGCCTCGGGGCTGGAGGGCGACAGCGCCATCGCGCGGTCCACGTCGGAGGCGGCGCCCGTGAAATCCCCCTGGGCCAGCCGCGCGGCCGCGCGGTTGGACCACGCGAGGGCGAACTGGGAGTCCAGCTCGATCGCCTGCGAGGCGTCGGCGATCGCTCCTTCGAAATCGCGCCGCTCGACCCGGGCCCCGGCGCGATTGGCGTAGGCCAGCGGGTGGCCCGGCTGGAGGCGGACCGCCTCGCTCGCCGCGCGCTCCGCCCGCTCGAAGTCGCGCCGCTTCAGGTGGACTGCGCTCAGGTTGCTCCAGGCGAGAGCCTGGCGGGGATCGAGCTCCGTCGCGCGCGAGATGTCGGCGAGGCCGCGGTCCAGGTCCCCTTTCCGATGCCACGCCAGGCCGCGGAGGTTGTGGGCGGTCGCGTTCCCGGGATCGATCTCCAGCGCGAGGTCGAGATCGGCGATCGCTTCCTTCGGCAGGTCCCACTCCAGCCGGCGCCTTCCGCGGTCCAGGTAGGCGGGGACGTAGCGCGGCCCCACCTGGACGGCGATGTCGAGCCACGCCGCGATGTCCTCCCGGGTGGACGAGAGGGTGCTCCGCCAGCAGGCGTATTCGGGGGAGGGGACGTCGCGGTGGCCCTGCTCGAGGAGGCGGATCGCCTCGCCGCTCCGGCGTTCCAGGAAGTGCAGCGCGAGCGCCCGCGAGAGCGTCTCGGCGATCGTGTCCTCCGTCGTCCGGGAGAGCCCCCAGCGCTCGATCGCGATCGAGTCGAAGCCCTCCTGCCATCCCTTCCGGAGCGCCTCTCCCGCTTCCCTGAGGAGCGGCTCGGCGGCCTTGCGGTTCGCCACGGTCTCCTGATCGGTGGTTCCGCCGAGGCGCCGGTCGAATTGCTCCAGCAGGATCCGCGCCAGGAGCGTCCACGCCGGCGCAAAGGCGGGCTCGAACCGCAGCGCCTCACGCAGGTCCTCTTCGGCACGGTCGACGTTCCCCTGGACGAGCCTCCCCTGGGCGCGGACGTAGTAGCCCTGCGGCAGCCCCGGGTGGCGGGCGATGAAGGCGGTGACTTTTGCGGACTCGCGGTCGAGCGCGCTGCGGATGTCCTGAGGGGTCCGGAAGGACTGGCGGGTCCACTCCTTGACGACCAGCATCTGCGCGCGGATCTCCCCCAGTTCGCCCAGGAACCGGGCCCGCGAGCGCGCGCCGAGCCAGTTCGGGAGGAAGATCGCGAACGCCGCGACGGCGACCGCCGCCCCGGTCAGGACGATCGCGCGGCGGCGCGCGAGGAGCTTCCGGACGCGGTAGGCCCACGAGGGCGGATGAGCCTGGATCGCCTCGCCGGCCAGCCAGCGGGTGAGGTCCTCCGCCAGCTCGCGCGCCCCGGCGTACCGCGCGCCGGGGTCCTTCTCGAGGCACTTCATGACGATCGTCTCCAGCTCGCGGTCGAGCCTCGCGTTCCGCCGCCGGAGAGGGACCGGCTCCTCCTCGACCACCCGCTTCAGAAGTGCGTAGACCTCGGTGTCCTGGAAGGGCGGCCCGCCCGTGAGCAGGTCGTAGAGCGTGGCGCCGAGCGCGTAGACGTCGCTCCGGGGGCCCACGCGCGCGGCGTCGCCCCGCGCCTGCTCGGGGGGCATGTAGGCGGGCGTGCCCAGGATCGAGCCCGCGATCGAGAGCGACGAGTCGACCGCCGCCGGCTTCGCCAGGCCGAAGTCCATGACGAAGACGCGTGAGCCCTCGACCATCAGGTTGTGCGGCTTCAGGTCTCGGTGGATCACGCCCTGCTCGTGGGCGTGGTGGACCGCGAGCGCCGCGTCGCGGACGAGCGCGACCCCGCGGCGCACGTCGTCGCGCGGGAGCGCCGCGAGCGTCGCCCCCTGCACGAGCTGCATCGCGAGGAAGGGTTTGCCGTTCGCCTCACCCACCTCGTAGACGGAGGCGATGTTCGGGTGATTGAGCGAGGCGGCGGTCTGCGCCTCGCGCCGGAACCGCGCGAGCTGCGCGGGGTCATCGTAGTGGAGGAACTTGAGCGCCACCCAGCGGCGGAGATCGCGGTCCCAGGCGCGCCACACCTCGCCCATCCCGCCCGCGCCGAGGCGCGAGACCTTGACGTACCGGCCCACGTGGTTGGCCCCGTTCGCCGCCGCCTCCTCCGCCTCGGGAGGCAGCGGCGCAACGTCGACTGCCCTCCGCACGGTGACAGGCCGGAGGGTCGCGTCGACCTGCGTGGGCGTGAGGTACCCCTTGCGCGCGAGGAGCTCGCCCACGCGGGGGAGGGGCGTCACCCCCTCGGCGGCGAGGCGCGCGATGAGGGAGAGGCACTCGTCGACCTTCTCGCGGGAGCAGAGGCCCTGCGCGACGACGAGCTCGGCGAATTGCCGGTCTTCGCTGTCCGCCATCGAGGGGATTATAGCCTCGCGGGGTCCTCCGGCGCTGAGCGCGCTACTTTTCCGCGGGCAGCGGCGCGTACCGGTAGTAGGTCTCGAGCGTGAGCGCGTTGATCGCCGTCGCGTAGACGCGGCCGCCCTCGAGGCTCCACCGGTCGACCGGCTCCCACGAGCCGCCCGTGCACCCCGCCGCGGCCTTGTTCTGGGCGGCGGTCAGGGTGCGCTTCATCTCGAGGTTCCACGCCTGCCACTTCTTCCCGGACGGGCCGTCCAGCTGGTAGATCGCCTGCGAGGCGTGGAGCCAGTAGTAGAAGTCGGTCTCGTTCCCCTTGAAGCTCGGCTTGTCGCGGAGGAGGAGGTCGCAGCCGCCGATCAGCTTCGGGTCCTTCCGGTTCCGGTCGATGATGAGCCGCGACGTCACGCCGAGCGCGGTGAGCGTCTCGTGGTGGTCGAAGTCCTCGTTCTTCCCGGGGATGAAGACCTTGCCCGTCCCCTTGTGGGTGTAGCCCACGCGGCTGTACCCCTCCTCGGTGACCTCGTCGAGCCACGCGCGGGCGCCGTCGTACGCCGCGCGGGGGACATGGAGGCGGGCGAGCTCGGCCGAGTGGAGCGCGCCGACGCAGACGCCGGTGACGGAGCTGTCGTTGTCGCCCGACTTCGGGCCGTAACGCCAGCCCTTCCCCGGATTCTGCGCGGCGAGGAGGTACGTCACCGCCTTCTGCGCGGAGTCCTTGTAGATGCCCAGTCCGGTGAAGCCGTACGTCTCGGCCATCGCCTGGGCCGCGAGGGCGTGGACGTAGATCGCCTTGGGCTGGTTCGGGGAGGCGAAGTCGCCGTCGGGCCGCTGGCGGGAGAGGAACCACTGGAGCCCCTTCTTCACGGTCTCGCCGAAGACGATCCCGTCGTGGTCGTCGGGCGAGAGGGGCGTGTAGCCCGCGCCGAGGAAGGCGAGGAGCGCGAGCGCGGTCACGCCGGCGTCGTGCTCGTCCTCTCCCGGGTTGGGCGTGCAGGGAGGCGTGTCGGCGTGCCTGGCGAGCTTGCGGCAGCGCTCCTTGTAGCCCCGCGTCTTCCACGAGCCGTCGGCGGACTGGTGGCGCGAGAGCCACTTGAGCGCCCCGAGCACCGCGTTCTCGCTGTCTGCGTCGCCTCCCCCCTTGGCGAGCAGGTCGCGTTTTCCGGAATGGCGGTTCCTCGCGAGCGCCCCCTCCGCGGCGCGGGCGCCTTCGAGCTCCTCGAGAAGTTTCTGCGCGCGCCGGGCGAGTTCCTTGTCCTCGGAGCCGAGCGCCTCCCGGAGGTAGTCGGCGGCCGGCCAGCCCATCTTCCGGATCTCGGCCTCGGCGGCGCCGTCCGCGGCGGCGAGCCGCGCCACGAGCGCGCGGGCGCGGTTCTCGTTCTCCTGGAGGCGGGCGATGAGGCGCTGCGCCCAGGTGCGGACGTCGCCCGTCCCGTTTTCGGCCGCGCCGCGGAGCGCCGGGAGGACGCGCGGGCCGAGGGCCTCGAGCGCCTTCGCGGCCTTCCCCTGCTCCTCGAAATCCTGAGAGCCGAGCTTCTGGATGAGGTCGGGGACGTCCTGCCGGGGCGCGGCGGCGCCGAGGAGGAGGAGCGCAAACACGGGCGCACGCATCATGGCTAGTTGTCCCCGAAGATCTGGACGTTCCGATAGTACGTTTCCAGGCTGAGCGCGTTGATCGCGGTCGCGTAGACCCGGCCGCCCTCGTAGCTCCATCGGTCGACCGGCTCCCAGGAGCCGCGGGCGCAGCCGTCGCCGGCCGTCTGATGCTTGAGCAGGGCCTCCTTGAGCGCGCCGTTCCAGGGCTTCCACTTCTCTCCGCCGGCGCCGGCGAGTTGGAAGAGCGCCTGCGAGGCCTGGAACCAGTGGTAGAAGTCGATCGCGTTCTTCTCCCATTTCGGGAGGTCTTTCACCAGGAGCTCGCAGCCCCCGCTGAGGCGCGGGTCCGACTTTTTCCGCTCGATGAGGATCCGGGCGTGGACCGACATCGCGGTGGGCGTCTCGTGGAAGTCGAAGTTCTCGTTCGGCATCGGAAGGCCGCGATGGAATCCTCGGCTGGTGTATCCGGCCCGGCCCGTATCCGGATCGGTCACTTCGTCCAGCCACGCCCGCGCGCCGTCGTACGCCGCGCGGGGGAAGGTCAGCTGGGTCAGCTCCGCGGCGCGAAGCGCCATGACGACCCATCCTGTGACCGACGTGTCGTTGTCGCCGCACTTCTGGCTGTACCGCCACCCCTTGCCGGGATTCTGCGCGGCGACGAGGAAGTCGACCGCCTTCTGGGCGCGCTCCTTGAGTGTGTCGGCCTTCGACAGGCCGTACGCCTCGACGAGGGCGAGGGTGGCCAGGGCGTGGTGGAGCATGTACTTCGAGGCGTCCTTGCTCCCGATGCAGCCGTCGGCCGTCTGGAGTTCGAGAAGCCCCTTCACTCCCTTCCGCACGACCTCCCCGATGGGGATGTCCTGGATCACCTCAAGGGAGAGGTGGGACTCGCCGGTGCCGAGGAAGGCGAGGAGCGCGAGCGCGCTATTCCCGAGGTCGTTCTCGTCGCCTCCCGCGGAAGGTTTGCAGGGATCGCCCTTGCACGACTTCGCATGATCCTTGGTCTTCCACGAGCCGTGGGCCGACTGATGGCGGGCGAGCCACCCGAGCGCGCCGCACACGGCCTGCCCGGTCCCCTCTCCTCCTCCCCGCTTGAGGAGCCCTTCCCGGATTTCCGGGCGCCGGGAGCGGAAGGGGTCGGACTCCTTCTCCTGCGCCGCGGCGGAGCAGAGTGCGAGAACGAAGGCGATGGCGTGCATCTGGAGAATCCTAACGGACGCGGGGCCCGAAAGGTTCAGACCGGCTTGAGCGCCGCCTTGCCGAACCGGACATGGCCCTCTTTGGCCAGCTTCTCGAACTCGGCGATCTCGGCGTCGGTGAAGAGGAGGCCGCCGGCCTTCTGGCTGCGCTCGTAGGCCTGGTGCTCCAGCTGGCCGGGGAGCAGCGTGCCGGGCGTGTTGCCGTGGCCCAGGACGTCCTGGATCACGGCGTTCACGTTCTGCTTCTGCGTGCGCTTCTGCGCGAACTCGCCGCAGTCGAGCGCGTCGGGCCGGATCGCCTGGAAATAGAAGTTGGGCGTGTGCTTCTCGTCGGCCGCGCCCGACTGCCACCGGCTGCGAAGGGTCGGGAGCGATCCGCCCGTGTAGGCGGCGATCAGCTCGTCGATGAGCGAGAGTCCGTACCCCTTGTGCTGCCCGAAGGGGAGGAGGGCCTTCACCTGGTTCGGGTCGGTCGTCTCCTTCCCGCTCTCGTCGACGGCGCACCCGGGAGGGAGCGGCTTCCCCTCGCGGACGAACTGCTGGACGCGGCCCATGGCGACGGTGCTGGTGGCCCAGTCGATGCAGATGGGGAAGCCGACGGCGTCGACGGTGGGGAAGCCCCACGAGTGGGGGTTGGTGCCGAGCGTGGGGAACTTGCCGCCGAAGGGGACGACCTCGGCGAGCGCGGCGGTGCAGCACGTGTAGGCGATATAGCCCTTCTTCGCGGCGTCGATGACGTACCCGCCGCCCCAGAGGTAGTGAAAGGCGTTGTCGACGACGACGGCGCCGATGCCGAAGCGGTCGGCGAGCTTCATCGCGGCGGCCATGGCCTCGAGGCCGACGGCCTGCCCGAGCTTGCGGTTGGCGTTCCACTTCTGGACGGCGCGGTAGGGGGTCTTGAGCTTCTCGATCTTGGCATTGGGGACGCATCCGCCGACCTTGGACCCGAAGAACTCGTCGAGGTGGAGGGCCTTGATGGCGTTGTGGGTCTTGATGCCGTGGCGGGCGGTGAGGTTGGAGAACTCGGCGGCCTGCTTGGCTTCTTTCGTCGAGTAGCCGCGCTTCTTGTAGACGGCGCCGACGATGCGGTCGTGGAGTTCGTGCGGCAGGATCCATTCGCTCATGGGGGGCCAGTTCAGCAAAAAGGGGCGGGGGCGTCAACGAACGGAGGAGGACGGGGCCGACCGGGAGCTGCGGCTTCAACGAAGCGGCGGGCCCCAAGGGGCCCGCCGCGGCGCCTGTGAACGGCCTCTCGCCGTGATCGGTTACTTCTGTTCCTGGGCCCGCTCCTCCCAGTCGTCAGGCCGCCCGTCCTCGCCGCGGGAATCCCAGTAGGCGTCGTTGTTCGGATTGCACTGGTCGCTGTGGTTGTCCTCATCCGGTCCAAACATGCTCTTCTCCTTTCAAGAATCCCTTCAGATGACTGCTCACCTTGTACGGTCCGCTTCATGAACCCCTGGCCTGTCCTCCTTTCCGGGTCGTTCGCCCTTTGCGCCTCGCATGTCCGTCACCCTGTTGAAGCGCCCTCTTGCGCCAGTCTCTCGGATGGGTGTGCTTCCCGAGCACCTCGATCAGTGTCTTGAGGGTCTCGTCAAAGTCCTCGCGCAACAAAGCGAGGCCGTCATCCACTTCCTTCGGATAGGGTCCCACGATCAGAGACAGCGCTTCCTCAAGATCCGAGTCCTCGGTATGAATCAGGAGCATCTCGAAAACGACGGGTGAGCGGATGGCGCGCTGGACCGCGGACCAGAACTCTTCCTTTCTTTCAGCTTCATGGAGAAAGTACATCATGATCGCGAATCCCCGATCGAGCGACCTTCGGAGATCCTCGGGAGTGCGGTTGTAGTGTTTGGCCAGTCGCGAGACGAAGGTCCGCGGAAGCTTGGGGAAGAGCTTGGCGAGCTGTTTTTCGGGGCGTCTCAGGAAATCAAGCGCTAGCCCTTCAAGGGTCTCGATCGCATTCTCACGATGGGCGTCATCTTTATCCCTGTCAGGTTGTCCGATCTCTTCAGGTATGGAGGCTTCACCGAGTGGCTCGAGCTTCGCCCGGCGACCGCCGCTGGCTGCCTTCCGCTCGACCGCCACCATGAGGTACCCCATCACGTCGCTCCGATCCTTGAGCCTGCCCAGCTTGCCATCCCGCATTCGCCTGGCCGTGGACGTCAAGGCATCCTGAACGAGGTCTTCCGCGTCGCTCCTCCCAAGCTTCCTTCCCCCTAGGACGAAACGGGCATGGCGAACCAGCTTGGTTCGCTCGGAATCGGAGAGCTTCAGGAGATCAAGGTCGCCGCTGTTTGAATCCATATTCCTTTCACGCTTGAGATTCCGACTTCTGCCAACAAATCGACATCGAAAACACGGGCGCCGTTCCATGGGAAAGAGAGAAAGGAGCTCTCGGCACGGGAGCGCAACCTTCACCGCGCGGCTAGAAGGCCTCCGGATCGACCGTCTCCAGTTTCTTCTGGAGGTCCCCGAGGAACTCCACGAGGAGGGTCTTGAGGCAGGTGCGGAGCGAATCCTTCACGCCCCGGCCGGAGGTCGGGGTGATGACGACGTGGTGGTCGCGGGCCGCGTAGGCTTTCTCCAGGAGGATCCGGGAGCCACCGCGGACCTGGAGGGTCAGTCGGAGGGTCCCGCCGAACCCGATCCCCTCCTCACAGGAAACCTCGCGGACCTCGGTGGAGACGCGGAGGAGAGGTCCCCGGCTGCTGGGAGGGGCGATCACGAAGCCGGCGTTCTCGAACTCCAGCCTCAGGGCTCGATGGACCCAGTCGATGACGTCCTGATCCGTGAGGATCTCGGCCGTCTTCGTGCCCAACCCGCTCCGCTTTTCCCCGAGGAGCTCCGCGGGTCCGGGGCGGCGATCCTCGGGACGTTCGAGAAGGACGACCACTCCCCGGGGGACCTTCGGCTCTCCCAGGGGTTGATCGTACGTCAGGGTCACGGATCGATCGCCGAACGAACACCCGGCGAGCCCCGTGGAGAGGATGAAGAGGCTCAGCGTACTTCTCATCTTCGGCTCCTGACGGGAGTGGAGCAAACGGCGTACCCGACGAACCGCCGCCCGATCGCGGGGGCGGCGTGGACTTTTCCCGGACTCCGCGCGGATTCTCGCGTGCGGAGGCCACATCGTTCCGGGATCGGCTTTCGAAGAACAGGTACGGAGGGCAGGACCATGAGACTTGCAGGCGTCGTGGCGATCATGCTCGGGAGCGCGATGGCGGTGGGACAGGAATCGCCGGCGGTCCGGCAGGCCCCCGGCGCGCCGACGGCGGTCGAGCCGAAGCCCACGCCGGCGATCGCCGAAGGAAGCACCGGCCTCGCCGCGAAGTACCCCGGCGACCTGGGGATCGAGAAGGATCCGGACGTGGTCTTCGCGGAGAGTTTCGAGGATCCCGTGGACGAGATCTGCGGCCGCTGGGATCAGGCGGCGGGGCAGCCGATCATGTCCAAGTCCGGCGACGTGCCTCCGGGGAGCGGCGGGAAGCAGTCGCTCCTCCTGACCCGCGTGGCCGGCGGCACCGGCGGCTACATGGACGGGGGAAATTTCTACACGCGCCTCAAGAACGACAAGGGCGGCTACGGGTACGATCAGCTCTACTTCCGCTTCTACATGAAGTTCAACCAGGACCACGCGCCGATCCACCACTACGGGAGCGGCCTGTGGGGCTACAACCCGCCCAGCCGGTGGGCGATGGGAGGAGCCGGGCTGCGGCCCAAGGGGGCCCAGAGTTTCATCACGCAGGTGGAGCCGGGCGACTTCAAGACCTGGAACTTCTACAGCTACTGGCAGGAGATGGGCGGCAGCCCGCCGAAGGGACAGACGTGGGGCAATTCCTTCGAGCACGACGTCCCGCTCCGTCCCGTCGAGCGAGAGAAGTGGATCTGCCTCGAGATGATGGTCAAGTTGAACGACGTCGGCGACTCGAACGGAGAGCAGGCCTACTGGCTGGACGGCAAGCTCAGCCGGAAGGGCGACCAGGTCACGAGCTACCTGGGCAAGGGGTTCCCCACGTCGGGGAGTTGGACCTTCGACAAGTTCTTCCCCGGCGTCACCAAGGAAGGCATCGCCTGGGACTACGCGCAGGGCAAGAGCGTGTCGATCAAGGGCGGCGCCCCGTTCCCGGGCTTCGCCTGGCGGAGCACGCCGGAGCTGAACATCAACGCGCTCTGGCTCTACCGCTACATGAGCAAACCCGAGACCGGCACGAGCAAGGTCTGGTGGGACCATCTGGTCGTCGCGAAGAAGTACATCGGGCCGCTGACGCCCGCGGGGAAGTGAGGGCGCGGGGACGAAGTTGAACTCGAAGACTACCGCTCTGCCATCCTGCCCTTGGTCCCTGAAATGACGGCATCGGCAACGTCGTGTTCGAGGGATGCTACCCTCTTGGAGATGGCGGGATCATCCATGAAGTTCTCAACTACGAACCTGAGACACCAGAGAGCGGCTTGGGTGTGCCACTCCCGTAGGTGGGTGTCGGCGGCTTCGATCACGGAGAGGGCGAAGGGCGTTCGCCGGGCGCTCCATGACTTCCTGCAGTCCACATCGAGGCGCGCCGCCACCTCGTACTCCTCCATCGCCTGGCGGTAGAGCGCGAGGGAGAGGCAATAGTCCCCCAACTCGAAGCGGGCCCGTCCGCTGGCCCGATCGGTACGCTCCAGGCGCAGGCGATAGAGCATCGTGCCCGGGTAGATCCGGAGGAGATCCCGCGCCCGGGCGGCGACCTCCGGATCCGGATCCTTCAGCGCCCCTTCCAACTCCGGGATGGCCGCTTCGCCCAGCGCCCGAAGCCCGGCTGCGGCTTCCTCACGTTCCTCGACCGAGTCGGACCGGAGCCGCTCGATGAGCGAAGATCCATCGCTGGTGGAAACGAGGAAAAGCAGGAAAAGGGCCATCTCCACATAGGACGGACGGAGCCGGCAAGAGGCGGGGTTCAGCCGGCGAATCCGAACAGCCGTGCCGCCGTGCCGCCCAGCACCTTGGCCTGATCGTCGGCGGAGAAGTGGCTGATGAACGAGCGGGCCTTCTCCCGCGTGGAGCGGTAGCTCTCCGCCGTCGCCTTCTCGTCGAAGCCGCCGCCGTAGATCATCCGGTCGGGACCGAACGCGTCGGCCAGCTGCCGGACCGAGGGCGCGATGTCGCGGTGCGGATATTGAGAGTTGGGCGCGAAGGCCGAGAGCTTGATCACCGTGTTCTTGAGCTTCCCCCAGCCGACCACGACCGCGTGCTCCTCGGGCGTCCCCTGGAGCGGGCGGCCCAGGTGGTCGACGATCACGGTCGTCCCGGGGAACTCCCGGATGAGCGGCTCGAAGCCGGGCGCGTGCTTGGGCTCGAAGTGGAGCTGGACCCTGAGGCCCAGGTCGGCGATCTGCTTCCAGAGCGCGCGGAGCTCGGGCTTTCCGAACGGCGGGAGGCGCTCGGGGGCGTAGGCGTGGATGCGGCCGGCGACGATCGGGAGCCGTTTCACGAGGTCGGCCATCCCCTGCGCGCGGCCCGCGAAGAAGAGACACGTCCCCTTCAGGCGGCCCTTGCCGATCTCCAGGCAGTGCTCGAGGTAGCGGTGGTCGTCCTGGTAGGGCTCCGGGTGGACGACGATCGCGTAGTCCACGCCCGCGCCGTCCATGCAGTGAAGGAGGTGTTCCGGCGTGGCCGCCTCCGCGGGCTGGTAGGGCCCCTTCGGGTGATAGGGGAAGCGCGGATCGTTCTTCCCGGCGAAGCAATGGAGGTGGGTGTCGACGACGACGCTGCGCGACGCGGCGGCCTGCGGGGTCGAGCAGCCCGCCAGGGTGGCGGCC
>CAZSCC010000339.1:0-8189 GCA_964604905.1 uncultured Planctomycetales bacterium | reverse complement strand
ACTGGGGAGCAACTTCATTTGACCCGTCGACTGCTCCGTCGTACGCTTGGCCATGGAGGGCCTCCTTTCTTTCTCAGGTCCGATCGTATCGGACCGGAGGCCCCTCCTTCAAAATCTAACGGGCTTCAGGACAACCTCATCACCATATGACATCGTACGTTACGGAGGAGGAGACTTCAAAGGAGTACGCCGCCCTCATCAATGGTGCATCATCCCTGTATGCCGACAAGGGATTCCTCAACCAATTCACGGGCGCTCGTCACGATGTCGTTGACTGGGTGTGTGACAAGATCGCCGAGACCCCCCCGTCTGAATCCCGATCCATCAACGTTGTTTTCGGGGCACTCCTTCCATCGTTGAGCCAGTCGGTAAGAAGTGGGCCACCCCGTCGCAAGATCCTTACCGCCATCGGCTCGCTGAACCTTTCCTCCGAAGAGAGCAGCCGGATTTGCCAATTGATTCTCCAAGAAAAGGACAATACGAATATCGCTTCCGTCATCGCGGCACTTGGTTCCCGATTTGGCGATGGCTCCCAACAGACGCTATTTGCCGCAATAAAGGAATCAAAGGAACCGCGCGTTCGGGTTTCCGCCGCCTCCGTTCTGGGTAGCGGACTAAGCGACCCCGCTCTGCGAACAGAGGTGATGGCTTCGTTTTGGGAATGGGACCACGGAATTCGCGAAGCCCTGCTCACGGGAGTCCTTAGCTGTCCCGAGTCCGCTGGAGGCGGTCGAGTGTTTGCGATGAAGGTAATCCAAGCAGATCAGTCCGACTTCGTCAGGGCAAGAGCCGTGAGCTACCTTGCGGTTCAGACGGATGCACCGCCTCCAGATGCCGTTACCCTGGTCCGATCTTTCGTTCGATCGAGTCATCCGTCTCTTCGGGAAAGTGCCGTCGAGTTTCTCGCAAGGAAGGGTGCTTTGACGGATATTCCTATTCTCGAATCTGTCGCCAAAAGCGACGACGATGAGGTTATTAGGCTGAAGGCGGTGAAGGCGGTTGAAGCCGTAAAATCGAGGAAATGAGTCCACTATGCCCGCAGCATATGCGCCCGCGCGAGACTCAACAGCTTCTCCAGCTTGCTATAGTGCGCCTCCTGGAGAGCTTCCATCAGCTCGGGCGCCTCGGTGAGTGGCGGATAGATCACGTATTCGAGCTGATACCGTCTTAGCAGATGATTCATGCCCAGCCGAGCGACCCGGCCGTTGCCGTCGGCAAAAGGGTGGATGAGCCCAATTCGCTGGTAAAGATCGACGGCGACGGTTAGCAATCCCGACTTATCGACGGGCTTCAGAGCGTCGAACCTCTTCTGTTCCTCAGCTAGCTTCAAGTCGAGTTGTTTCATTAACGCCGGTACCTTTTCCGCAGGGGGGCGAGGAATCGCACTTCCGATGACAGAGATTCTGCCCTTTCGGTACTGGCCGGCTGGTTCAGCGCCGCCCTTGTAGACCATTCGGTTGTACTCCCGGATGACCTGTTCGTCGAGTGGTCGTGTTAGGCTGTCGGGGGTCACTCAGAATCAGCCATGTAGGGTCACTTCAAAACCAGCCATTTTGGGGACGCCATCTAGAATCCCTGCCCATAGCAGGGAGGGAAGATGGCGAACGAGCTCAAGATGGCCGACATACACACGATCGAGCAGTTGTGGAAGCGGGGATGGTCCTGCCGCAGGATCGCCCGCGAGCTGGAGATCTACCGAGACACGGTCCGTAAGTACGTTCGGCAGCTCGAGGCAAAACCAGCCAATGTGACCCCCGGCAAATCGGCCGATCTGAGCCCTTCTGGGGCACTTTCAGCCCTTTCGGACCCTTCAAAACCAGCCACCCAAGTGACCCCCGGCTTTTTGAGATCGAAAAGCAGGTGCGAGGGGCATCGGGCGACCATCCTGGCGAAGCTTGAACTGGGTTTGTCGGCCCGCCGGATCTTCCAGGATCTCCGAGGCGAGCACGGATTCAAGGACAGCTACCAGAGCGTCAAGCGGTACGTCCGGAAGCTGGGATCCCTGCATCCACCCCCGTTCCGGAGGATGGAATGCGTCGCCGCCGAAGAGTGCCAGGTTGATTTCGGCAAAGGCGCCTGGGTCGAGATGGAAAACGGGAAGCGCAAGCGGCCCTGGCTCTTCCGGATGGTGCTGTCGCACTCGCGCAAGGGCTACAGCGAGGTCGTCTGGAAGCAGAGCACGGAGACCTTCATCCGCTGCCTCGAGAACGCCTTCTGGGCCTTCGGGGGTGTAACCCGGACCACGGTGCTCGACAACCTGCGCGCCGCGGTCACGAAGGCCGACTGGTTTGATCCGGAGCTTAACCCCAAGGTCGAAGACTTTGCGCGCCACTACGGCACGGTCGTTCTCCCGACGAAATCCTACACCCCGCGCCACAAGGGGAAGATCGAGCGAGGTGTCGGCTACGCCCAGGAGAACGCTCTGCGAGGGAGGAGCTTCAAGAGTCTCTCTGCGCAGAACGAGTTCCTCCGAGACTGGGAGGCGAACATCGCGGACCTGAGGATCCACGGCACGATCAAGAAGCAGGTGAAGAAGCAGTTTGAGGAGGTTGAACGGCCCGCTCTTCAGCCTCTGCCGGCCGATCGCTTCCCTTATTTCTTCGAAGGACAGCGGAGGGTCCACCGGGACGCCCACATCGAGGTCGAGCGGGCTTACTACTCAGCGCCCCCCGAGTATCAAGGACACGATGTCTGGGTGCGCTACGACACGAGGCTGGTCCGGATCTTCAACTTCCGCTTCGAGCTCATCGCCACGCATGTGCGCATCGAGCCCGGGCGTTTCAGCACCCAGGACGGCCACCTGGCCTCCGAGAAGATCTCTCGAGTAGAAAAAGGCGCGGAGTATCTCCTGGGGCGCGCGGCGCAGATCGGAGCGAAGACCGCGCTCTGGGCCCGAGCGGTGATCGAAGAACGCGGCATTCAAGGGGTCCGGGTCCTCAACGGCCTGCTCAGCCTGACGACCCATCACTCGGTCGCCCAGATGGAGTTGGCTTGCGAGCTGGCGCTCACGCACGGGCAGTATCGCCTCAAGGCCGTGCGAGAACTCCTGGCCCAGCCGAGCCGACAGGAGAACTTCGAATTCATGGCGGTCCATCCGCTCATCCGGGACATGAGCGAGTACGGCAACGTGATCAAGGTGAACTTTAAGAAGGAGGAATGATGAAAGAGCAGATGGCGATGACGCTCCGGAAGCTGCGCCTGTCCGGCGCAGCCGAGACTCTGGATTTGAGGCTTCAGGAAGCCCGTGGGAACAACCTCAGCCACGAGGAGTTCTTCGAGCTGGTGCTCCAGGACGAGGTGAACATCCGGAAGGACCGGATGATCCGCCGCCGGGTGAAGATGGCGGCCTTTCGGCAGGCGGTGAAGACGCTCGAGGACTTCAGTTGGGACTTCAACCCGTCCATCAAGCGAAAGCAGATCTACGACCTGGCGACGTGCCAGTTCATCCGGGACTCCCGCGACGTGCTCTTCCTGGGGCCGCCTGGCGTCGGCAAGACGTTTCTCTCGGAGGCCTTGGGGTACCAGGCGATCAAGATGGGCTACACCGTGCTTTACCGCTCGATCTTCGACCTGGTACGAGAGTTCATGAAGGATGAGGCCTTCTCGGGAGAGGAGCGGACGATGGCGAGGTATTTGAAGACGGACCTACTCCTGATCGACGACATGGGGATGAAGATGCTTCCGAAGAGGTCCGGAGAGTTTCTGTTCGAGATCATCATGCGGCGTCACCAGACACGCTCGACGATCATGACATCTAACCGCCCGATCGAGGAGTGGGGCAAGCTGATCGGCGACGTCCCATCGGCCACGGCGATTCTGGATCGGTTTCTACAGACGGCCGAGGTGATTGAGATTACTGGGAAGAGTTATCGCCTCAAAGATCGTGGTTGTAAGAAGGCAGAATGATAATCTTAGGGGTAGTGGACACCGGAGACCGTACATCAGCGCCCCGCAAATGGGGCACGTCTCGGCTAAGGATGGCGCTCCTCGCCGCCGCCGTCTTGATGGCTGTTGCTGTGTATTGGATCGGCTATAGGCTCTCGGAACCATGCACACGATGCATCCGCAATGACTCATTCATTGCCAACTCAGAGATCGTGTGTGGCCCCGGAGGCGCCTACATTGGCCGCATGATGAATTTCATCGCGAGCGGCTATCCCTATGGCAAACCTGGTTATCACATTCGACCGACATCGGAGATTTGTCCCGACTGCCATGGAACGGGTGGGATTACCCCGTTCAGGTCTTGGATCAATAAGTCCCAGTGATGAGAGGGTGATTTAACAACGGTTGGCTGGTTATCAAGTGACCTACGCTGGCTGGTTTTGAAGTGACCCCCGACATAGGCAATTCGACTCAAGCCATCGGAGCGCGGCGAGAAGACGCTCGCCGTCCTCGTGAAGGCCCATGAGCGGGATCGGGCTAATCGTCTCGAGAAAGCACTTTGTAAGCCCCGAGGTCTGATCCCAATACGAGCGCCCCTCCTTGAGATTACGGCACGACTCAAGAAATCTCGCGTGGATCTTCTTGAGACGCCAGCGTCGGAACATGCTTAAGGAAGTATACGGCCTAGGCGTGCAATTGGCCGCGCCCGTCAGCCTTGGCGAATAGAGCCCATGCACTCGGCACTCGACAACATGTACCTAAATGTGTGCTCATCTTATGAACCATAATTGAATCGGCTTAAGAGCATCTCGCGAAGGGTCCTACCGGGAAAGATAGGCGGCCGCCACGTCCTTCCGATTTCGCGAATGGCCCAGGCGCTCTACCGTGTCCTCGACGGCCCGCCGCCTCGCCTCCTCGGGCGTCAGGCCCTGCGCTCTGTAGTCGTGGTAGCGGTCGTTGCAGTGCTCCGTGGCCGACGTACGACGGTTGGCGTGGCTCCCTGTGGCCCGACCGCCGACCGCGAGCGTCGCCCGGGAGAGGGCGACCTGGTAGGGTCTCAGAGAAGCGAGGGTGGGGGAGGTCGATCCCCGGAAATGGCCATCCAGGCGGCCATAGAGCTCCCGGGAGATGTCGACCGTCCTCATCCGCCCTCCCTTGCCGAGGACCGTGATCATCCCCCGTTCGCCTTGGATCCCAGCCAGGGATAGCCGGGTGAACCGCTCGGTCGCCTCGATCGAGCGCAGCCCGGCCTCTTTCTGGAGCTCCAGGGCGAGCGAGTAGCCGCGGGCCTGTCCGGTGCGGATCTCATGCCTGGCATCGAGATCCCTGAGCCGCTCGATGGCGGCCTGCTGGACCTCGGGGGTTATATGCGGCCGGTCGGGGCCGGCGAGAAGGCCCGCCTGCTTCATCTCGCGGATCTTCTTCCCGGCCCATTTCGACATCGCGTGGAAGGAGTCGTACTTGGCGTACAGCCCGCCGAACTTGGCGATTGCGCTCCGCACTTTATTGAAGTGGGTCACTTTGCCCCCCTGCGCCAGGCGATCCTCCATGTAGGCCCGGAAGTCGCGCTTGTCGATCTGGCTGTTCTGGGTCCGGCCCCGCTGATCGTGGCAGTAGTCCAGGAAGGACTTGAGCTCCCGCTCGTAGGCGATCCGGGTCGCCCCGGTGAAGAGGAGGCTCCGCGTGCAGTAGAACATGTCGCCGCGCTCGCGGAGGCCCTGGAGTTTCAGCTCGTGCTTGGTCGCGCCGCACTCCTTGAGCGCGAACCAGCGCTCCTGCGCGGCCCAGAGCCGCGCGTGGAGTTCGTCCTTCATCGCCGAAATCGTCGCCATGTTCACCTCCTCAAGGTCTTCGAGACCGCACTCACCGCCCAGAGTCTGTCTGGGCGCCCATCATGTGGCTTCTTCGTTTCCGCGCGAACTTCGCCGCTGTTAAGAGCTGGATTCCGCCGATTGCTCGGCGAAACCCCAGCAAGAGCGTTTTTTCCAGGAAAAACGCCTTAAACCCTCGCGCAGGAAACAGCCCAGGGGCCGTTTCCTGCACGCCCCGGAATCCTTCGGAGCCACGCGCGACTCCGCCTTGATGACCGAGCCCTGGATTGCCATGGGATCTCGGAGCAGGAGCCGGGAGCGGGCCATGAGGCCATCCCCGGACCACCGTTGTCTCCTGCCTTGCGCCCGGACGGATCTATGATCGTTCGCCACCCACGGGCCGGCCAGGACCCCCTTTCGCCTAAGAAGGCTCAGGGGGCCCCGACCGGCCCAGGCCGATGGACCGGGCAAAGGTCCATCGGCCCCAAAGACGGGTGACTACGTTGTTCGGGATGCCTTCGGCTCATTCCGGTTCCTTCCCGAAAGCTCCCCAGGTGATCCCGAGCAGGTCACGGAGCGAAGTCCGTGCCGCAGGGGCCCTGAGGGCTTCCGGGCGTCGTGCGTGAAGCGGGTGGCGGCATCCCGGTGGGCCTCCGCTTTCAGACACTTCCTTGGAACCGGATCGTTGGTTGGGCGGCCGTGCGAGTCCTCTACCCCCGCACTGGACCGCCGGGCTTCGATGCCTCCCATACCTCGGGGGGCATTTGAGAAGGGATGCGAAAATATTTCTGCTCCACCACCGGTGGGCGGGGATTCGAAGATCAGGAGGAGCCCCCCGCTGGGCGCCCGCGAAGGTGCACCTGAAAAGAGGGGCGAGGGGCTCCGGGTCCTGTCTCCGTCGCGCTCGAAGGCGCGAATCACACACGTTCGGGTACGTCGGGCTACACGCCGACATTGCTGGCTACAGGCCCAGACTTCGGGCCCTGGTCCATAGATCCGTCCGAACTCCCGATTGTCAAAGAGCTTCCCACCCCAAGGGGCGGAAAAGAGCGGCAGAGAGGGTTCTCTACGAACCCGTGATCATCAAAGTTCTTCCAAGGGTCGGGGTCGCTCCCGGCGGGATGTAGCCGGGATGTCCGACCCGATTTTCGGGGACAAATGGGGAAATCCGGGGATGCGGGTCGGAATATTTCTATCGGGTGCTGGAGTACCCGGAAATCGTATAAACGGTCCTTTTGCTTGTTCGGATTCGTTTAACGCGAGATGGCATGGGGGTATCCCACCCTCTCCGCCATCGACCTCGACAGCCTCGCCTCGCTGCAGGCCGACGGAGGGAACCGCCACGACCGAGGAACCTACTTCGAGGGCCCGATGGAGGTGTCGGACCCGCCCCTTCCCCCCGCGGTCCGCACCCGTTGCGCGTTCTCGATCAGCGTGTCGATCGGCATCAGGATGCGGCGCTCGGGGGCGTTCTCGCCGGGCTGGAAAAGGAAGAAACCCTCCCGGCGGGGGAACATCGCGGTGAAGGCGTCATGGTCGCGGCGGCCTTCGAACTCCGCCGCGATCACGAGACCCGCGTCGAAGTAGATCCGGCCCACCGAGCCCCCGAAATGGACGCTCAAGAGACCCAGCTTCTCGGCGACCGCGATCTTACGGCACACCGTCTCGAAGGGGATCTCGCTGAGCGTGCCGCCGGCCTTCACCGCTTCGCCCCCCAGGTCGGCCGCGTTCGAGATGATGACGGCCCCCTGCGCCAGGTCGCCGAAGGCGTCGTAGAGCGGGGCGTAGCGCGCCTGGCTGGCCGCCGAACGGACCACCGTGTCGCCATCCTCCTGGGCCCTCCGGATCGTCTCGCGCGCCTCCTTGTTGAGCGGGTAGAGAGCCAGCGCGCGCACTGCCGCCGCCCGGACCGAGCCGGGCACCTTGACGAAGATCCTCGTCAGGCCCTTCTCTCCCTTCGAGACCAGCTTCACCAATAACGCGACCGCGCGGAGATCCCCGATCTTGCCCAGCGCCAGGCACGAGGCCGCGCGGAGTTCATCGGTCTGCTGGCGCGCATCGATCAACTCCCCCAGCATCTCGATCGCCCCCTTGTGGCGAAGGCGGCCCAGACAGTCCACGAAGACCAGCCGCGTCGCCGGGTCGATTTCGCTCGAGAAGGTGTCCATGAGAGCGCCGCCGGCGCGCGGATAACCCTGCTCGGTCGCCATCAGCGCCGCCCGCTTTCGCACCGCGATCGCCGGATGTCGCAGCAGGCCTCCCATCGCCATCTCCGCCATGTCCACCGGCATCGCGAACGGAAGCATCTCGACCATCCGAAGCACGTCCGACGGAACCGAGGTCTTCGCGATCTCGTCCAGCAGCACGGTCGCCGCGCCGGGACCCGCCCGAGCGATGAAGCCCGCCAGGTTCAGCCGCTCGGAGTTCGTCTCCGCCGACTTGATCTCGCCGATCAGGAAGCGCGTCCCCGCCGCGCCGACCGCATCGACGATC
>CAZSCC010000338.1:0-2815 GCA_964604905.1 uncultured Planctomycetales bacterium | reverse complement strand
GCCGGTACGGGATGGATCCGGCGCGACCCACGGTCCTCTATGCTCCCACGGGCTCGAGATACAACTCGATGGAGACCATGGGCAGGCGGGTCCTTGGGGAGATCGCCCGCGCGGGGAAGTGGAACCTTCTCGTCAAGCTGCACGACCATCCGAAGGACACTTCGATCGACTGGGCAAGCGAGATCGCGGCGCTCGAGACCGACCGGCTCCGCCTCGTCCGCGATCCGGACGTGGTCCCGTACCTGCACGCGGCCGACCTGCTCCTGACCGACGCGTCGTCGGTCTCCGTCGAGTACACGCTCATGGACCGCCCGATCGTCTTCCTCGACGTGCCGGAGCTGCTGAAGGATGTGGTGGGCCGCGGCGGGGCGCTCGACCTCGAGACGCACGGGCGGAAGGGCGGCGTGGTCGTCGGGAAGCCCGAGGAGGTCGTGGGTGCGATCGCGGAGGGCCTGGCGAATCCGGGCCGTCACGCCGAGGCGCGCCGCGCCACCGCGCGGGACGTCTTCCACGAGCCGGGGCTCGCGGCCGAGCGCGTCAGCGGCGTGGTGCTCTACGCCGCGGGCCTGGCCCCTTCGCTTCCGGAGGGGATCGTCTCGCTGGAGCCGGAGGCGGCCGCGTTGGAGAGTCGAGGATAGACTCGTATGTGGACCCTGACGAAGACCCGGGAATCGCTGGGGATCCTCCGTCCATTCAGCCGGATCCACTCGAAGTGGCTGGTGCGCGGGACGCTGGCCACGGTGGGGCTGGTCCTGCTGCGTCTCGCGCTCCCCTGGCCGCTCAAAGGGGTCATCGAGGTGCTGGTGCCCAAGGCCGGCCCCGCGCCCTCCTATCTCCCCTCGTGGGGCGACCCGGTCCTCTGGTTCGCCGGGTCCTACGTCCTCCTCATGGCCGCGGTCGGGGTTTCGGAGATGATCCAGCGGATCTGCATGGCGAAATTCGCCACGCACACGGTGCACGACCTCCGCGCGGCCGCGGTGCGCGGCGCGGCGCGGCAGGGGACGCGGGGCGAGCCGGGCGACCTGGTGGCGCGGATCATCGGCGACGCGGCGCGGGTCAAGGAGAGCGTCAAGGGGATCCTGATCCACGTCTCCCAGAACGGGCTGCTCTACATCGGCGTGAGCGCCGTCTTCGTCTTCATCTCTCCGCAGCTCAGCCTGTTTTTCCTCCTGGGCGGATTGGTCGCGGTGTGGGTGGGCCTGCGGACCTCCTCGCGCGTGGCCGCGGTCTTCCGGAAGCAGCGGAAGAAGGAGGGGGCGTTCGCGGCGGCGATCCAGGAGGGGCTCGAGAACGACAGCCCCGATATCGACGAGCTGAACCAGTCGAGCGCGACGAAGGACGTGCGCGTGACGAAGATGATCACGCTCTCGTCGCTGGTGATCCACGTGGCGTTCGCGGCGACGACCAGCGTCGCCCTCTGGGTGGGGGCGAAGGAGATGCGGGCGGGCCTTCTCTCGACGGGCGACCTCTTCCTCTTCATCACCTACGCGCTGACCATCCATCAGCGGGTGATCCAGGTGGGCCGCCAGCTGGCGCGGGGCGGAAAGGTCGTCGCGTGCGTCGATCGGATCGGCGCCCTGCTTGGCGAGGCGGGCGAGGTCCCGCCGGCGCGTCCGCTCGCGACCGAGCTGCGGCTCGAAGGGATCACGCTCGGGCCCTCCCGGATCCGATCCCTGGACCTCGCGCTCCGCGCCGGGTCGCGCGTGGCGGTGCTCGGCGGGACGGGTTCTGGGAAGTCCAGCCTGCTCCGGCTGCTGGCCGGCGTGGAAGGAGCGGAGGCGGGGAAGATCGCCTGGGACGGCGAGGACCTGACGGCCGTGCCCGCGGGCCTGGTCCTGCGCGTCGGTTTCCTCCCCCAGGAGCCCGTCTTCTCGCGCCGCCGGGTCTGGAGGGTCCTCGGCCTCCCCGGCCCCGAGTCGCCGGCCGACGAGGCGGTGCAGACGCTCAAGCGGATCGGGGCGTGGAAGATCCTCCGCGGGATGCCCAAGGGGCTGCGCGAGAATGTGGGTTCGCCGACGCTCTCGCGGAACGAGGCGCGCCTCCTGAGGTTGGGCGCGATCCTGCTGGGCGGCGCCTCGGTGTGGGTGCTCGACTCCCCCTTCGACGGCCTCGGCGTCGCGCGCGCCCGCCGGTGCCTGGATGAAGCCCTGGCGCGGCTGGGGGGGCGGACGCTCGTCGTCGGCCTCGCCCGGCCCCTGGCGCTGGAACGGTTCGACCGCGTGATCTCGCTCCGCGATGGGCGGATCGACTTTGATGGAGATCCAAGGGAATGGAAGGAACGCAAGCTCCTCAAAAAGTGATGCCCGTCCCCCGGGCGAGCCAGGCCCCGCAGGCCGTGATCCTCGCGGCGGGGAAGGGCAGCCGTCTGGGCAAGGCGGCCGACGGCCTGCCCAAGTGCCTGGTGCCGGTGGGCGGGCAGCCGCTCATCCGCCGCCAGCTCGACGCGCTGGCCGAGGCGGGCGTGAGCCCCGTCATCCTCGTGATCGGCTACGGCGCGGACCTGATTCGCGAGACCGTGGGGAGCGGCGCCGAGTTCGTCCTCAACCCCAGGTACGAGGCCACGAACAGCCTCTACTCGTTCCACCTCTCGAGGGAATCGCTGAAGGGCCCGGTCGTCATCCTCAACAGCGACGTCCTCTTCGACCCGCGCGTGCTGGAGACCCTGCTTAAGGCCGGCGAGGACAGCCTGGTCTACGATTCCCTCTCGGGCTATGCGCGCGAGCACATGAAGGTGGCGGTGCGCGACGGGCGCGTGACGAACCTGTCGAAGGAACTCCCCGAGGCGGAGACCTCGGGCGAGAATGTGGGGATGATC
>CAZSCC010000337.1:0-3364 GCA_964604905.1 uncultured Planctomycetales bacterium | reverse complement strand
GGTGAGCGGCGCCTTGTCCTTGTCCAGGCACGACACCAGGTACGTGAAGAGCGAAGGCTCCAGCTTCGGGAGGCGCGCGGTCACGGCCGCCAGGGTCTCGGTGCGCAGCTCGATCGACCGGGCCCCGTCCCGCGCCAACCGGAGGAGCGACTCGTCGAATTCCGACACGCCCCGCAGCGTGGCGACCGCCTGGCGGACCACTTTCTCGTCCGCGTGGTCGAGCGCCCAGCGGGCCTCCGCCAGCCAGGTGGGCGGAAGACGCTCCAGCGACGCGCGAGGCATCGATTCCAGGATCAGGACTCGGATCGCCCCCGCGGTCTTCTCGTCCCGCAACGCCAGGGCCGCCACGTCCTGGAACGCCGGGTCCTTGGCGAAGGAGGCCACGATCCCCCGAAGGATCTCCGCTCGGGACTCTTCCAGCCCGGGCTCGGCCATCCACTGGCGGGCCAGCCCCAGGATCTCCTTCGACCAGGCGGGCTTCGACAGCACCACCCTGAGGGCCGCCTGCTGCAGCGCCGCGTCTGACGGATCGAGCAGCGGCGTGACCAGGTCCGCCGTCAGGTTTCCGCCCTCCATCTGGTCCAGCGCGACCAGCACCGCGCGACGGACCGCCGGGTTGGGATCCTTGAGAGCCGCGACCATGCCGTCGCGATCGGCGATCCGCAGGAGGGCGAAGACGATCGCGTGATCCAGGAAGCGGTCACCCCCGGTGCGGGCCGCTTCGACGAGCGCGATCACGGCGCGCTTGTCGCCGATCCGCCCGAGCGCCGTCGCCGCCTCGCGTTTGATCGGCGGCGTGTCGGTCCGCACGAGCTCCTCGAGCTTCACCCGCGCGCCCGCGTCCCGATGAAGGCCGGCGGAGATGACCGCCGCCTGCCGCACCCGGGGATCGACGTCCTTCAGAGAGTCCCTCACCCTTTCGCGCGCTTCGGGCGAGTCGATCCGCGTGAGCGCCCAGACCGCGTTCAGCCGTGCGAGGGGCGACGTCCCGGTTACGGCCGCCGCGGGGCCCTTCCCCGCGAGATGTATCGCCTTCTCGCGCACCGCGAATCGGGGGTCGTCCAAGTGCGACGCGGGGACGGTCCAGTCGACCTTGAGCCCGCGCGGGTCCTCGACCTTGGCCATCCCCTTCTTCCGGATCCGGTAGATGCCCCCCAGCACCTGCGGCTTCGCGATCTGCGACGTGGGGCATCCGATCCGGAACCACCCGCCCGTGTCGACCACGAGCAGGCTCCCGTCCGCGTCCTCGAGCACGTCGGTCGGGTGGAAGTCGGGCTGCGTCGAGGTCACGAACTCAAGGTCCTTCGACCGCCACGTCGCCCCGTCGCGCTCCAGGACGTGGCGCATGACCTTGTGGGTGTTGAAGTACGTGACGAGCCAGCTCACCTCGGCGGAGGGAAACAGGGCCCCGCTCCGCGTGATGGCGTTCCCGGAAGGAGCGGTCGCGATCTGGGGCACCATGGCCGGCAGCAGATCCCCCGTCCGCTTTCGGTCGTTGTAGACGCGGTCGCGCACCGGGTACTCGCCGCCCTCCACGCCGTGGATGAGCGCGTCGCGCAACCCTCCCCCGAACGCGTCGGGAGCCCAGAACGTCCCCGCGATGAAGTAATCGCCTTCGGGCGTCCAGTCGACCTCGACCGGATTCCCCTGCGCGCCGCAGACGATCTCGACGTCCCGGCCGTCGGGGCGCATCCGGACGAGCCAGGGGCCGACCGCTTTCCGGATCGGCGTCCCGTCGGGGTAGGTCATGGCGTGGGCCATCCGGCCCGGGAGGAAGTAGATCCTGCCGTCGGGACCCAGGCACGCGCCGTGGGCGTCGTCGGCGACGCCGGTGTTGGCCAGGCCCTTCACGAGCTCGCTTCGCTTGTCGCAGACCCCGTCCCCGTCGCTGTCCTCGAGCTTCCAGAAGGACGGCGGTGACGTGGTGTAGACCGCTCCGTCGTGCCAGAGCAGGCCCTGCGGAAAGACGAGCTTGTCCGCCCAGACGGCGCTCTTGTCGAATTTTCCGTCCCCGTCGCTATCCTCGAGAAGGCGGATCCGGTGGGGCGGATCCTTCAGGAGTTCGCTCCCCTTCAGATTGACGCCCGTCGAGTCGGCGACATAGAGGCGGCCGCGGTCGTCGAATGCTGCCATGATGGGCCGCTCGACGAGGGGCGGGCCGGCCACGAGCTCGATTGAGTACCCTTCCGGCACCTGGAACGGAGGCGCCGCCTCCTGGGGGGCCAGGCCCACGGCGAGCGACGCGATGAAGCAGCCGGCGAGCGTGCGGACCATGATCCCTCCTCCCCAGGATACTAACCCCGGGGAGGGTATCCTATTTCGTAGAACCGCTATGAATCTCCGTAGAGGGGGAACGGGGCGGCCCCCCGCACAGGTCCTCCCGCTCGGCAGGGCCGCCCCCGAAGGATTCATTCCATCAGCGGCGAATCCTCTTGCCGGCCATGAACGCCAGCACCAAGAGGAGCGCTTCGAATCCCGTGGCCCCACAGCCGCCCCCGCCGCCTCCGCCGCCTCCACCCCCACCCAGCGGCGGCCCCCCCGCCCCTCCCCCGATGTTGGAACTCGAAGCAGGTCCGGCCCCGGCGGGGGTGCCATACGTTGCATTCGTGGTCAACAGCACTTTGTCCAGGGCGAATCCATCCTCCCTCATCCACACGTTCACGACGTGCGGTCCCGTGGTGGCCACGTTGATCGTGGCCACGCTGGGGTTCATCGTCATGTTGGCCCATGTCCAGCTCGTACCGAAGTTCGTTATGCGCTCGGCGGCCGCCACCACGGCGCCGTCCAGCCCCACGTGGCAGGAATCGTCGTTTCCGAGACCGCTGGGCCCGATTCCCCGGATCCAGACGTAGTGAGTGCCGGTCGCCGTGAAGTTCACCACGAAATCAAGTCTTGGGCTGCTGAGAGTGTAGCCGCCGGGTCCCGTGTAGTTCGTCCCGCTGTCCGGCATCGCCCGCAGCGCACCCGAGCCTGAATATCCTGCATAGCTCGAATCCAGGATCCACGAGTGTCCATCCGACGCCGCCGTGGCACTGCTGTAGGCTTCCGCTTCAACCGCAAGGACGTAGTCCGTACCCGAGCCTTGCTGGTAGACCGCCGTCGTGTTGGCGATGTAAACATCGACCTGGGCGCTTCCCGTTCGGCCGGAACTGTCCGTGACCGTCATGGTCAGGGTGTGCGGACCATCCGGAGTCAGGGTCGTATTCCACATTGTGTGGCCACTGCCGAAATGAAAGTGCCCGGTCGCAGAATCGTACGGATCGGTGTACTGGAGCACTCCGTCGATATAGAAGTCCGCCTTCGTCAGGGTCGCCGCGCCCACCGCCACGCCGCTTCCGAAGAAGTCCACTCCCGTGCACATGAC
>CAZSCC010000336.1:0-28732 GCA_964604905.1 uncultured Planctomycetales bacterium | reverse complement strand
GAGAAGTTCATCAAGGAACTGACTCCTAGTTAGGCGATGCCGTTCCAGAGGTCCCCGGCCATCTGTCTGCACAAGGTCGATTTCAGCGAGACGAGCCAGGTCCTGCGCTTCTTCACGCCCGACTCCGGCAAGATCAACTGCATTGCCAAGGGATCGAAGCGGAAGAAGAGCGCGTTCCTAGCGCCGTTCGAGCTGCTCTCGGTCTACGACCTCATCCGCATCGAGAAGCGTCCCGGCACGCTCGACATCCTGACCAAGGCGGAGCGGGTGCGGTCGTTCACGAAGCTGCGCGCCGACTATCCGCGCTACGTGGGGGCCTGCTACGCGGCGGAGTTCACCGACGAGTTCGCGCCCGAGGGCCTGCCGGTGGAGGGACTTTACGAGCAGCTGATCCAGGTCCTGGAGCGGCTGGAGGCGGGCGTCGCGCCGGCGGACGCCGTGTTCTCGTTCGAGGCGCTGGGGCTCCGCGCGCTCGGCTTCCTGCCGCGGCTGCGCGAGTGCGGGGTCTGCCGGAAAACGGTGACGCGGCCCGACCTCTATTTCTCGGTGCGGGACGGCGGCGCGCTCGATCCCGAATGCCGTCCGCGCGAGGAGCGCTGGTTCCCGGTGCGCCGCGCGTCGCTGGAGTCGATCGCGCGCTTCGGCGAGGGGGACATGCCGAAGGAGGCGATGAAGCGGCCGCTCGTCGTCGAGATCCGGCAGATCTTGGACGCCTGCGTCCGGTTCCACCTCGAGCGCGAGCTCCAGAGCGCGCGGTTCTTGAGAGACACGATCGATAGGAGGTGAGGAGATACGAGGGTCGATCTCCTGATCCCCCGGGATCTCCCTATCTCCAAAAGAAAAAGCCCCGGGCGCGGGCCCGGGGCCTTTTTACGGTCCTTGAGTCGGTCGGGTTAGTCCCTGCTGGACATGAACAGCCGGATCACGTACCAGAACAGGAGGACCACCGACGCGAAGAGCTCCAGCGACGCCGCCACGTAGCGGTCCTGGGGGTAATGGTGCATGATGTTCGACGTGTCGTAGAGGATCGCGGCGCCGGCAAAGGCGATCATCCCGACCGAGAACCAGGTCCCCAGGTTGAAGCCGAAGAAGATCGCGCTCACGATGGCGACCAGGGCGCAGATCCCCCCCCAGCGGAGGAGGCCGCTCAGGAAGGAGAAGTCCTTCCGGAGGGTGAAGGCCACGAACGTCAGGCCCGCGAAGCCGAGCGCGGTCACAAGGATGGAACTCTTGATCACGCCCGGCGCGAACATGTTGGCGGACCAGAGAAGCGGGACGAAGATAAGCGCTTGCGCCACGACGTAGAGCGCGAGCGCGGCGTACTGCGCCACGAGCGAGGTCACCTTGTGGGCGACCGACGAGGCGATCCAGCTGACCAGCATGAACGCGCCCAGCACGAGCAGCCAGGAGGTGCCGACCAGGGCCTGCATGATGGAGTCGGCCATCCCGGTCTTGAAGAAAAGGATCTCGAGGCCCGCGAAGGCGCCGATCGCGCCCAGCAGATGGTTGTAGGTCTTGATGATGAACATCGACCGGGTCTTGACGTCGGTCTCCGCGACCGGCCGTGGGTCGAGCGTCAGCTCGGATTCGCGGGCATACGACATATCCTGATCCTCCTAAGTTCACGTCCGCCCGAACCGGCGGATACCCCAATAATACCCTGTGCCGCCGGGAGTGCAAGTCCCGGAGCCAACTCTATGAATGCCGGGCATGCGGATTCGTTTCGGATATCCCGTCTCATTCCCGCTCCCTGTTTCAAGGGAGGGAACTCCCAAGAGGCTCGTCCCCTCGTGTCCCCCCTGGGGGGCGGAAGGGGGGATTCCGTTGGGAGTTCCGCCCCACCGAGACAAGAGGGCGTCTCCTCAGCAGGGCATGAAGTGGGGCGGCTATCGCCCGCGCCGGAGGGGCCTCCCCGCCCGGGCGCCGGTGTGGCGGCCACGGTCGATCGTGACCTGGCCGTTCACGATCACGACCTCGATCCCCTCGGGGTACTGGAACGGCTCGAGGTAGGTCGCGCGATCGATCACCCGCGCGGGGTCGAAGAGCGCGAGGTCGGCGAACGCGCCGGGGCGGATCGCGCCGCGGTCCTGGAGCCCGATCTTCTCCGCGTTGAGTGAGGTCATCTTGCGAACGGCGTCCTCGAGCGTGAGGAGCTTCTTTTCGCGGGCGTAGACCCCGAGGACCCGTGGGAAGGTGCCGAAGCTGCGCGGGTGGGGCGAACCCCGGCGGAGCGGCCCCTCGGTCGCGTGGGCGAGGCCGTCGGAGCCGATCGAGCACCACGGCTGGGAGAGCGCGAGGTTCATGTCCTTCTCCTCGTGGTGGGCGTAGATCGTGGGGATCGAGCCGTTCTCCTCGAGGAGGAAGTCGAAGAGGACGTCGAGCGGGTCGGCGGAGGGGTTCTTCGCGGCGAGGACCTTGTCCATCGTCTTCCCCTCGAACGCCTTGTTCTTCGCCGAGAGGTTGCCGTTGACGAGCATGCGGCTCCAGTCGCCGCCCACCGCGGTGTAGTGGTTGTACCAGCCGGCGATCCCGCCCAGGATGTCCTTCTTGATCTTCGCGCGCTCGGCCGGGGCGCGGAGGCGGTCGAGCATCGCCGCGGTCCCGCCCTCGTGGGCCCACGGAGGGACGATGCTGTCCAGGTTGTTGTTCCCGCGGGTGTAGGGATAGACGTTCGCCTGCACGAGCACCCCGCGCTTCCGGGCGTCCTCGATGAGCGCGACGATCTCCTTCATCCGCCCCCAGTACTGCTGGTCGGCGATCTTGAGGTGGATGATGTCGACGGGGACGACGGCGCGCTCGCCGATCGCGATCGCCTCGCGGACGGCCTCGAGGACCCCGGTGCCCTCGTTGCGGATGTGGGACGAGTAGATCCCGCCGTAGAGGTGGACCGCGCGGCAGAGCTCGACCAGGTCGTCGGTGGTCGCCAGGAGTCCCGGCGGGGCGGCGATCATGGAGGACATCCCGAACGCGCCGTCCTCCATGGCCTGGGCGACCAGCGCCTGCATGGCGGCGATCTGCGCGGGAGTGGGGCGCTCGAACGACTCGCCCATGACGCAGCGCCAGACGTTCCCCTGCCCGACGTAGGAGGCGACGTTGACGGACGTCCCGCTCTTTTCGAGCGCGTCGAAGTAGCCGCCGAGAGTGGTCCACGCATGGCGCGGCTTCAGCTTCCCCTTGAAGGGTCCCTCCGAGCTCCCTTCGCCCAGGACCTCCGTGGTCACGCCCTGCCGGATCTTGCTCTGCGCGGCGCCGTCCTCGAGCAGGAGGAGGTCGGAGTGGGAGTGCATGTCGATGAAGCCGGGGGCGACGACGAGGCCCCGCGCGTCGATCTCGCGCCGACCGGCGCCCTCGATATGGCCGACGGCGACGATGCGGTCTCCGGTGACGGCAAGGTCGCCGGCGAACCGCGGCGCGCCGCTGCCGTCGACGATCGTCCCCCCGCGGATCACGAGGTCGTAGCCGCCGCCGCGGACGTCCTGGCAGCCGGCCAGGGCGGCCAGGGCGAGGAGGGTTCTTCGCATGGATATGGAACGGCGCGGGCTACTTGTTCGTGAGCGCGGCGCGGATGCTTTTCGCGACCTCGTCCGCGAGGGCCTCGTAGCCCTTCGCGCTGTAGTGGACGTTGGCGGGGAGCTGGATCTCCTTGAGCTTCGGGAGCGCGAACGCGTAGAGGTCGTCGATTGCGACGCCGCTCTCGTCCATGATTTTCTTCGCGGCTTCGTTGTAGCGGGGCACGTCTTCGGCCCGGCGGGGCGGGCTGGTCTTCTCGGCGGGGACGGGGGTGGTCGAGGCCCAGACGAGTTTCGCGCCGGTGGCTTTCAACTTCTTCACGAGCTCGCGGAGGTTGCTTTCATAGTCCTCAAGCGGGACCTGGTGCTTTCCGTCGACGAGCTTGAGGTCGTGGAGTCCCCAGTTGACGTGGATGACGTCCCATTTCCCGTCGCCGAGCCATTTCTCGATCTTCGCGGTGCCGTTCGAGGTGGGCCCGCCGTTCTCGGGGATGCGGTGGACATTGGCCCGGCCCTCGAGGAGCTTCCGGGCGGGGAGGGTGTAGCCGATCGAGATCGAGTCGCCGATCAGGAGGACGCGAGGGAGCTTGGGGTCGTCGGCGACGGGCGCGAAGGCGGGGTCCTTTTTGTCCTGAGGCAGGAAGGCAAAGGCGAGGAGGACGATCCAGGTCTTCATCAGCGGCGGTCCGCCAGTATCTGATCCGAGACTCCCGTGAGGTCGAGCGATTTGAACGGCTTGATGCGTCCCCCTCGTCCGAGGAGGATTTTCCCTTCGGCGGCCATGTTTCGCAGCTTCCTGCTGATCGCGGAATCGTCGGCGATCCTGTCGTTCGCTCCGGTGATCATGGCTACGACCTCGCCCCGGGAGGTCACGAGAATGCGGTGACCCCGTCCGGTGGCCCGGATAATTTTGGCCAGGTTGGATCGAAGCTCGCTCATGCTGCACTTCCGCTGTTTCACGGGTAGATGCAGTCTACGCAGTTCATAAGGGTGGGTTCAAGCAGAACGAGCCCTCTTCCCGTGCGTCCTTTCCCGCCCCACCCCCGTGTAAGCTTTGTGGAAAGTCCCGGACCGGGTCGGCATGCATTTCCACAGCATTTCTATGCAAGGGGCTGCATAAAATTGCATCCGGGCCGGCTTTATGCGGTATAGAACATTTAACTAACATTTCTGCGGATCTGTGCTAAACTCCGTCATGCCCCTATGGCCGAAACCGAGATCCACGAGAAGCTGGCCCGCGTCGTCGTGCGCTACGAGGGGGGCAAGATCGAACCCCTCGAGCTGCGTTGGGGGACGCGCGATCTCAAGGTCCGCTCCGTCAACGCCCGCTGGACCGACCGGGCCACGCGGCCCTACAAGCACTTCTTCTCCGTGAGCCTCGCCGGCGGCGAGGTCGTGATCCTTTCCTGGCGCGAAGGTGAGGCCCTGTGGTACGTCGAGAGCGTCCTGGTGGTGTGATGGCGCTGGCGCAAATCAACGAGGCAGGTTTGCGCCACCGGCGTGGCGCAAACCTGCCTCGTTGATTTGCGCCATGAATCCCACGGTCATGCACCTCGACGTCGACGCGTTCTTCGCGTCCGTCGAGCAGCTCAAGGACCCGCGGCTCCGCGGCCGGCCCGTCGCCGTCGGGAACGGCGTCGTCGCCTCGCCCAGCTACGAGGCCCGCGCCCGCGGCGTCACCACCGCCATGCCCCTCCACCAGGCGAAACGGCTCTGCCCCGAACTGATCGTGCTCGACGGCCGCCACGAGGTCTACCGCTGCTTCACCGACGCGATCTGGGACATCCTCCGCCGCTACGCCCCCGCGATCGAGACCTTCCTCGACGAGGCCTTCGCCGACTTCTCCGGGACGGAGCACGTCTACCCCGACTTCCTTGAGCTCGGCCGCCGCATCCGCCGCGAGATCCGCGACGAGACCGGCCTCCCCGTCACGATCGGCATCGGCAGGAACCGCATGATCTCCAAGCTCGCCGCGAAGTCCGTGAAACCCGACGGCCTCCGCCTCGTCCCCGAAGGCGAGGAGGACGCCTTCATGCTCCCGCTGCCGATCGGGAAGATCCCCGGCATCGGCCCCAAGACCGCCGCCCTCTTCCACGACATGAACGTCCACAGCGTCCGCGAGTTCCGGGAGATCCCCCGCGCGACGCTGGAGGCGCTGCTCGGCGGGAAGACCGGCGCCGCGCTCCACGAGCGCGCCCGCGGCGAGGACTCGCGCCCCGTCCAGGAGCGCGAGATCCCCAGGCAGGTCTCCCGCGAGACCACCCTCGAGCAGCCGACCGCCGACCGCGCGTGGCTGGAAGGCATGCTCTTCTACCTCGTCGACCGCGCCATCCGCGCGATCCGCCAGCAAGGGCTCCGCACTCGCACGATGCGTGTCCGCGTCCGCTATTCCGACTGGGTGGACAGCGAGCTCTCGCTCTCCTTCCCGCCGACCGCCTACGACCAGGACCTGCAGCCCCTCGCCCGCACGCTCCTCGCGAAGCTCTACACGCGGCGCGTCACCGTCCGCTTCGTGGGCGTCCAGTTCTCCAACTTCTCGCTCGAGGAGGGGCAGCTGGAGCTCTTCAGCGACGCGTCGCTCGAGCGCTTCACCGTCGCGGTCGACGCGATCCGCGACAAGTTCGGCCACGGCGCGATCGTCTCCGGCCGCGCGATCGAGCTCCTGAACTCGCTGCCCAAGGATGCGTACGGCTATGTCCTGCGAACGCCGTCGCTGACGAAGTAGCCGTCAGCTTTCAGCGGTCCGTCGGAGCTGAGAGCTTGAAGCTGAGAGCTTTTTCATGATCGTCGCCCGCAGCTGGTACAGCTTCCTGTACGGGACCTCGTCGCCTTCCGCGATGGTCGCCCGCGCGGCGGAGCTCGGCCTGAAATGGCTCGCGCTCGCCGACGACGAGGCGCTCCACGGCGCGGTCGAGTTCTGGACCGCCTGCCGCTCGGCGGGGATCCGGCCGGTCCTCGGCGCCCGCGTCGACGGGGTCGTCTACCTGATCCGGGACCGCACCGGCTACGCGAACCTCTGCCGCCTCATCACGAAGAAGAAACTCACCACAGAGGCACGGAGTTCACGGAGAAGAAACACTCTTATGGACCCCCCCCCGCCCCCCCGGGGGGGAGGGGGGGAAGTGCCAGAAGAGAATCTCTGTGAACTCCGTGACTCTGTGGTGAATCTTCCGGGTCTGTTGGTTTTGCCGCCGGAGCAGGTGGAGGACGTGGTCTTCGCCACCCCGCGCGAGTGGCGCGTCCACCGGCTCCTCTCCGCCATCCGGCAGAACACCCTCGTCGCCCATGTCGGAAACCTGGCGAGCCCCGAGGCGTACCTCAGCGCCTCCCATGAGGACGAGGCCCTCGCCGACTCGTGCGACTGGGAGTTCCTCCCCGCGCCGAAAGTCTTCCCGCGCGAGCAGGGCGGCATGGACCGCCTCCGCGACCTTTGTCGCGCCGGGATGGCGTGGCGCTATCCGTCGGACCCGCCCTGGGAGCGCCTCGAGCGCGAGCTCGCGATGATCGGCAAGCTTGGCTACGCGGACTACTTCGTCGTCGTCCACGAGATCGTCCAGTACTCGCGCGAGCGCGGGCTGCCCGTCGCGGGGCGCGGGTCGGGGGCGTCCAGCGTCGTCGCGTACGCGCTCGGGGTCACCAACGTCTGCCCGATCGAGTACGACCTGCCGTTCGAGCGCTTCCTCCACGAAGGGCGGACCCACTTCCCGGACATCGACGTCGACTTCTCGTGGCGCGTGCGGGACGACGTGATCCGCCACGTCTTCGAGCGCTGGCGCGACGTCGCGATGGTCTCCACTCACATCACCTTCCAGCACCGCTCGGCGTTCCGTGAGGCGGCCAAGGCGTTCGGCTACTCCGACGACCAGGTCTCCCTCATGCAGAAGGGACGCGTCCGGCCGCACGACCTTCCCCGGATCGAGGCCGCCGCGCGCGCGCTCCTGGACCGGCCAAGGCACCTCTCGGTCCACCCGGGCGGGATCGTCCTCAACCCCGACGGCGTGGCGCCGATGGAGCTCGCCGAGAAGGGCGTGATCGTCACCCAGTACGACAAGAACTCGGTCGAGGAGGTCGGCCTCGTCAAGATCGACCTCCTGGGAAACCGCGCTCTCTCGACGATCCGGGAGACGGTCGAGATCGTGGAGCGGACCGAAGGCGTGCGACTCGACGTCGAGCACCTTCCGAAGGACGAGGCGACCGTGTCGCTGCTGCGCGAGGCCCGCACGCTGGGCTGCAACCAGTTGGAGTCGCCGGCCATGCGGTCGCTCATCCGGATGATGCGCCCCTCGGACGCGAAGGGGCTCATGAAGGCGCTCGCCCTCATCCGGCCGGGTGCGGCGTCGCTTGGCATGAAGGAGACGTTCATCCGCCGCGAGCGCGGCCTGGAGGCGGTCCCGCCGCGCGGCCTCCTCCCCGACACCCACGAGATCATGCTCTACGAGGACGACGCGATGCTGGTCGCCAGCGCGCTCACGGGGCTCTCGCTCGCGGAGGGCGACCGCTTCCGCCGCCGCGTCCAGAAGCTGCGCACCGACGAGGAGCGGCTCGCCGTCTCGCGCGAGTTCCTCGACCTCGCGGTCCGCCACGGGACGCCGCTCCACGTCGCGAAGGAGCTCTGGATCCAGATGGCCAAGTTCACCGAGTTCTCGTTCTGCCGCGCCCACGCGGCCTCGTATGGGGTCCTCGCGTGGGCGAGCGCGTGGCTCGCGGCGCACCATCCGACGGCGCATTGGGTGGCGGCGCTCAACAACAACCAGGGCCTGTACGAGCCGCGGGTCTACCTCGAGCAGGCGAAGCGCGAGGGGATCCGCGTGCTCCTGCCCTGCGCGCAGAAGTCCGGCGTGGAATTCTCGGAGGAGAACGGTGCGATCCGGGTGGGCTTCAACCGCATCTTCGGGATCGAGGCGCGTGAGGTGGCGGCCGTCCTCGAGGCGCGGCCGTTCGACTCGCTCGAGGACTTCCTGGCGCGGACGAAGGTCTCGAAGCCGTCGCTGCGCAACCTCGTGCTCTGCGGCGCGCTCGACTGGACGGGGCGGGCGCGGCCGCGGATCCTCATGGCGGCGCGCTCGAAAGGGGGAAGGGTGCCCGCGATCCCCGACTTCACGGAGCCGGAGAAGTTCGCGCACGAGCTCGAGATCCTGGGCCTCTCGGCACGGCGGCACATCCTCTCGTATCTTGCCCCCGGCCCGCGCTCCTTCGACAGCCGCGGGCTCGCCGCGTCGACCGGTCGCCGCGTGCGGATCACGGGGATCATGGCCACCTCGCGGGTGACGGTGACGGCGCGGGAGGAGCCGATGGAGTTCGTGACGCTGGAGGACGAGCACGGGCTCTTCGAGGCGGTGCTTTTCCCACAAGTGCTCCGCCAGTGCCGGCGCTTCCTGGGGACGATCGGCCCGTATGAGGTCGTGGGCAAGGTCGAGACACGCTACGACGCGGTCGCGCTCACGGCGGAGCGGGTCATGCCGGTTGCCTCATGGGCGAGGCGGCGGGCAGAGTAACTCTTTGGGGGGTATCCTTCTCAGGAACCCATGGATCCCCTGCTCTCCCAGATCCGTGACCGCCGCGGGCCCGAGGCCGCCACGCTCGACGAGTACCTCGCCAAGGCAGGCCACGAGGCGTGGAACCGCCTCCGCGACGTCGCCCGCCGGAGCCCCGAGGCCGTGACCGACGAGGCCGTCGAGTGCGCGGCGCGCCGCGCGGCCGAGGCCCCCGGCTCGTTCTTCGCCCTCCTCCTGGACCTGGCCGCCCGGAACCCGGCGCGTCGGGAGCGCCTGGTCTTGCGCTTTCGCGAGCTCATGCCCCTCCATCCCGGCCCCGCGCTCGGCGCCGCCGGGTACAACCTCCATGAGTACCAGGCCATCCTCGACGAGGGCTGGATCACGATCGCCCGCGACTTCTTCGACCACAACCCCGAAGGCGCCTGGGGGATCGTCGAATCAGCCGCGATGTACCAGAAGCACCTGGTGACCGACGCGATCGTCGACGCCTTCGAGCCCCGCCGCGCGGCCATGCCTCGCGACTACTTCGTCACGATGTTCAGCCTCCCGGGCCGGCTCGACCGAGCGCTCCTCCGCTTCGACGAGCATCCCGCGGAGGCGGTGGACGCGGCGGCCTTCGCCGCGATCCACACGCCGGAGCTCGTGGCCGCCGTCCTCCGAAACTTCAAGGCGGCGCCGGAGAAGGCGTGGGAGTTCTTCGAGGCCGCCGCGCGGACGCGCCCTGAGCTCTTCGACGCGCCGCTCCTGGACGCGCTGACGCCCCACGGCCCGGGCACGCTCTTCTCCATCCTCCGCCACCTGCTGCCCGGCCCCGGGATCCTGGACCGCTATGTCGCCCTCCTGCGGTGCCACCCGGCGAAGGGGATCGACAGCGCCCGCTACGCGTTCCAGGGGGACGACATCATGCTCGTGACGCCCGAGCTGGTCCGGGCGCTCTGCGAAGGCTTCGAACACGCCGCCTACCCGGCCTATGAATTCCTCCACCGCCTGCTCGACCGCCGCCCCGAGCTGATCGGCCCGCCCGAGATCGAGGCCGCGATCCGCGGCATCCCGCACGCCACGAACTACGCGTTCGGCTTCTTCCGCGAGCTGCTGCAGCGGCGCCCCGAGTTCACGCGCGAGGGCACGCTCGCCGTCTTCGAGTGCCTGGCCCAGGAGCCCGCTTATCGAGCCTTCGTGCGCGCCGAGGAGCTCGAGGGCATCCTCGCGGTCTCCGAGGCCGCGCACGTGCGCACCGGCCTCGAGAAGGCCCTGCGCGAGCCGCCGCGGATGGGCTCGCGCCGCGCGCGGGCGCTCATGGCGATCCTCTTCCGCGAGAAGCTCCGTGCCCGCCGGCACGTCCTCCTCGAGGCGCTCCGCTACGCATCGGGCATCGTCCTCTGGCGCGACTCGGAAAAGTACTCGCCGGTCTGGGAGTTCCTCTTCTTCATCATCGACCATGCGGCCGACGACGCGGTCTCGACGGCCGCCGCCGAGCGCTTCCTGGAAGGCGCCTTCCAGCTCCACTATCTCTGTCGCAGCGGGGCGGAGCACGACGCCTTCCTCAAGAAGCTTGATCTCGCGAATCCGCCGCCCGCGCCGTTCCCGCCGGGCACGCGCTTCCTGGAGGCCGAACTTGGGCCCCTCCACAGCCTGGTGCTCGAGCTGGGAAGGCGCTTCGAATCCGCGCCGCGCCTGGCGCCGCTGGAGGCGTTCGCGAAGCGGATCGAGGCCGGCCGCACGGAGCTCCGGGCCATCGAGGGGAAGCCCGGCGTCCAGGAGCGCCGTCGGAAACTCTCGTTCCAGATCGCCTGCTGGACCGATCCGGGCTACGCAGGCGCCTTCGACGATCCGGCCGCGGAGGCCCGGCTCTCCCCCGAGGCGCAGACGCTGCTGCGCCGGGAGAAGAAGGACCTGGCCAAACACCTGCGCGACACGCTCCGCGGGGAGGCGATCCGGATCGCGCTGGCCGCGGTGGACCGCTCGCGGATGGAGCTCTACCGCCTCCGGCTGCGCGACGTGCTCGGCCGCGACGTCGTGATCGAGGAGGTCGAGCCGAAGATCCTCCCGTCGTTCCTCTGGTTCCAGGCGATCGGCACCATGCCCAACAACCGGAAGGGCCTGAAGCGCCTGATCGAGGACCGGATCGCGGGCCGCCCGCACGACTGGCTGCGCACCGAGCCGGCGGCGCTCGCGTGGGCGGAGCGCGTCCGGGCCTGCCAGCCCGGCGTCCACCTCGACGCCTGGCGCGCCCCCTTTACGAAAGAGGTCCAGTACCGCCCGAAGGACGCGCTGGCGGAGAAGCGTCGGCGCATCAAGGCCGACCTCGCCCAGGCGCGGGCGCTTCTCGAGAAGGCGGGGGCGAAGGGGATCGGCTCGGAGACTTATGAGGAACTCGCCGCGGCTTTCGAAGGGCTCCGGACTCCTCCAGTGCCCGAGGAAGGCAAGCCGGCCCGCCCCGCCGCCGATCCCGCGCTGCTCCAGGAGGTCTCGATGAACCTCGAGCGCGCGCGGATCGCCGAGCAGACGCCCGACTCGGACTTCGAGGGGCGGATCACGCTGTCGGTCGAGTCCGACCCCTTCGAGATCCTCTTCATGGGGGAATACGGGTTCGCCTCGTGCCTCTCGCTCCGCGGCTCGAACGCCTGGAGCGCCGTCTCGAACGCGGTCGACGTCGACAAGACGGTGGTCTGGGCGAAGGAGCCCGGCGGCAACGTGGTGGGCCGCCGCCTGCTCGCCCTCACGCCGGAGGGAGTCGTGATGTTCCGCACCTACGTGAACCGCCACGGTCTCGCGCTCGACGGCGCATTCGACGCGTTCGTGCAGGAGTACGCCCGGCACTGCGGCACGAAGGTCGCCCGCGGGGGCCGCCCGGGGCCGCTGCTCAGCGACCGCTGGTACGACGACGGCGCGCTGTAGTCCGCGCGCGTACTATAGGCGAGGGAAAACCGATGAACGACATCACCCGCCGGACTCTCCTGAAGGGGGCGGCCGCGTTCGCGATCTCGCCCGCGTTCGCGCAGGACGCGCGACCCGCCTGGAAGGTCGGCGGCTTCACGAAAGCGCTGCAGGATCTCAGCTACGAGAAGACCGCGCAGGCGGCGGTGGACCTCGGCTGGGACGGCATCGAGTGCCCCCTCCGCGCCAAGGGCCACGTGCTGCCCGAGCGCGTCGAGGAGGACCTCCCGAAGATGGCGGAGGCGCTCAAGGCGAAGGGCCAGGAGATTCTCGTCCTGGCGACCGACATCAAGGGGGCCGACGAGCCGCTCACCGGGAAGGTGCTCCGCGCCGCGGCGAAGGCGGGCGTCCGCCTCTACCGGCTGGGGTCGATGCGGTACAAGGAGGGGACTCCGATCCCGCGCCAGCTGGACGAGATCCGCGCCCGCCTCAAGGAGCTGGCGGCGCTCAACCGCGAGGTGGGCGTGACGGGCCTGATCCAGAACCATTCGGGGAACGGCTACGTCGGCGCCGCTCTCTGGGACCTCCATGACCTGATCAAGGACCTCGACCCGCGCGACTTCGGGGTGCACTACGACATCGGCCACGCGACGGTCGAGGGGGGCCTCTCCTGGCCGACCAACTTCGCGCTCGTCAAGGACCGGATCGGCGCGGTGATCGCGAAGGATTTCTACTGGAAGCACGCGCCGGGGGAGGGCGGGAAGACCGTCTGGTGCCCGATCGGCCAGGGGAGCATCAACCCGAAGTTCTTCACGATGCTCAGGGCCTCCGGCTTCCGCGGCCCGATCACGATGCAGTTCGAGTATCCGTGGGAGGGCGGGGACGGCCTCGAGTCGCGCCTGCGCGCGATGAAGGAGGACAACCGCAAGCTGCGGGAGTGGATCAAGTAACCAGGGTCTGTCTGGCAATCCCTCCCGTCGCCGGACCGGGCGGCACGGGTGCATCCGCGGCGTTGCGCCTCCTCGACGACCCTATTCGAGAGGGTCGACTCGTCGTCGCGCCTTGCGGCTGCACCCGTGGCGCTCCGGCCGGCTCGGTCCGGGATCGCCAGACAGACCCTAGGGAGCCGGCGGCGCCGTTCTGAGTGAACCCGCGGGCGCCTCATGCGTCTATGACTGTAGACGTCGGAGAACCACTCATGATGACCCTGCTGCTCGCCGCCTTTCCCTTCCTGACGGCCGCCTTCGAGTGAGCGGACCCCGAGGTGAGGGAGGCGTTGTCTCCCTCGGGCGCCCACAAACTGGTCCTCGATGAAAAGACCGAGACGTTCTCGGTTCAGGCCAAGCAGGCCGGCCTCTGGACGGAGACCGCCAAAGGCAAGCTCCAGCCGCAGGTGGGGTGCTCTCACTACAGGGCGTATATCGCCGACGGAGGGACCCACTTCGCCGTCTGGATGATCCCCTACAACCAACAGGTGGAGAAGAACACCCCCCTGGCGATCTACTATGGGGATGGAGCCCACCATCGGACCTTCGGGCTCTTCGAGCTCTTCGACCGCGCCTTCCTGGCGCCCGAGATCCACAATGCCCGGGGTCGGGTCTGACCGCCCCACCTCTACATCGGGGTCCGGGTGACCCTGGAGGGCGGCATGGTGAAGGTGGGGCTCCGCGGCCGCGAACGCGTCTTCCCGGTCCTCCCGCTGGACGTCCTGCCCATGATCCTCTCGGACGCCTCGGAGGAAGAGGTGCGCCGCTGGATCGGCCAGCTCTCGGAGGAAAGCCCCGACGTCCGCGGCCGGGCGGCCTCGTCGCTCCGCGCGGCGGCCCTCCGGCACGAGGCGCTCCTCAGGGCGTCGTTCGCGAAGGCGACGGACCCCGAAGCGAGGGCGCGCCTGGGCGATCTGGTCGCCGGACTGCCGGAGTGGAAACTTCAGGCCAAGGCGATCGAAGATCATCCGGACCTGCTGCCGGAGATCCGCAACTCGCTTCCCGCCGACTGGCCGGACCTCGAGCGCGTGCGGGGGATGATCGACGCCGTCGTCGGACGTCTCCCGAAGAAATAATCCGGGAGCAAAGCCGGCCCGGGAGCTAGGTCAGCCCAGCTGAGAAAGTTGTGGTGAGTCTCACCACAAAGCCACAAAGAACACCAAGAAGACCTGGATTTGTAAGAGAGAAAAAATCGCTTCTTTGTGTGCTTTGTGGTGAATACGTCTTTACGAAATAACCGGGACTAACCTAGCATAGCGGGGCATGGATTCCACTCGGCGGCACTTCCTCAAGGCCTCGGCGGCCGTGGGCGCGGCGTTCCTCGGCCTGAAGCATCTGGCCGGCTGCTCCAGTCCCGCGATGCTCGCCGACCCGCTGCCCGAGTTCGTCCGCGACCCCGACAACATCCTCCACCTCCCGAAGGGATTCAGCTACCGCGTCTTTTCCCGCACGGGCGAGAAGATGGACGACGGTTTCCTCGTGCCCGGCGCGCATGACGGGATGGCCGCGTTCCCGGGGCCCGACGGGCGGACGATCCTCGTCCGCAATCACGAGCTGTTGCCGGCGGACGTCCGGATGGGCCCGTTCGGTCCCAAACAGCAGCTTCTCAAGAACGTCCGTCGGGAGCGGATGTTCGATCACGGCAAGGCGAAGGCGCCCGGGCTGGGCGGGACGACGACCCTGGTCTACGACACCAAAGGCCAGATGCTCGAGAAGCACTTCCTCAGCCTCGTCGGGACGTGGCGGAACTGCGCGGGTGGCATGACCCCCTGGGGGAGCTGGATCAGCTGCGAGGAGTCGGTGCAGAAGACGAAGGGCGATTGGGAGCAGGACCACGGCTGGTGCTTCGAAGTGCCGGCCTCGGCGACGGAGCTGGTCGCGCCCGTCCCGCTCAAGGCGATGGGCCGGTTCAACCATGAGGCGATCGCGGTGGACCCGAAGTCCGGCGCGGTGTACCTGACCGAGGATCGCGGGGACAAGCGGGCCATGCTCCCGGAGGAACAGCTTCCCGGCGTGAAGTATCAGCCGCCGAAGCCGGAGGACCTGGGCGCGGGACTGCTCTACCGGTTCCTTCCCGCCGTTCCGGGCGAGCTCGCGCGCGGGGGACGACTGCAGGCGTTGCGGATCAAGGACAAGCCGGGCTGCTTCACGGGCAACTGGGAGAGCTCCGGTCGCATCGGCGTCGGCGAGTCGCTCGAGGTCGGGTGGATGGACCTGGAGGACGTGGAGTCGCCCAAGGAAGACCTCCGTCATCGCGGCCGGGCGGCGGGCGCGGCGGCGTTCCAGCGCGGCGAAGGGATCTGGTACGGGAACCAGGCGATCTACTTCTGCTGCACGGACGGCGGCCCGGAGAAAAAAGGGCAGGTGTGGCGGTACGTTCCGAGCCCGGAGGAAGGCAGGCCGGCGGAGGCGCGGCAGCCGGGCAGGCTCGAGCTCTTCATCGAGCCCAACGACCGCACGATCCTGGAGAACTGCGACAACCTCGCGATCGCGCCGTGGGGCGACCTCATCCTCTGCGAGGACGGCCCCCTTGGGAACTTCCTTCTCGGAGTCACGCGGGAGGGGCGCCTCTACCGGATCGCCCAGATCGGCTTCAGCAAGACGGAACTCTGCGGCTGCTGCATCTCCCCGGACGGGAGCACGATGTTCGTGAACATCCAGCGGCCGGGGATGACCGTCGCGATCACGGGCCCCCTGGCGAAGCTCTCCGCCGCCGCAGCCGCCCCCGTCCCGGCCGGGAAGTAGACGATCGGCGACCTTGAGCCCCTTCTCGAACGTCTCGCCGGCGCCCCTGGGCCGGGTACGAACTATTGCCCTGGTTCCTCCGAAGGGATAAAGTCGAAGCGATCCGGCGGAGATGGGCTATTCTTTCTTCGATGAAAACAACGAGGCGACTGATGCGCGGGACGAACTTACGGGGATCGGCGTGCTGGGCGGTCCTCGCCTGCATGGCCGCGATGGGCGGGTCGGATCGGCTCGATGCTTCGGCGGTCCAGGCCGCCCGGGCCCAGGCGCCGATCGGGCCCCTGGGGCACTGGAAAGGCGACGACGGCGCGACTCCGGCCCCCGCGGCCGACGCGTCGGGGAACGGCCTCCACGGGACCTATTCGACGGGCGCCGCCCCGTCGACGACGGTCCCGACGACGAAGTTTCCGAACCCCGGGAGCATCATCCTCGACGGAACCGCCGGCGTCGTCACCATCCCCGACTCTCCGGCCCTACGCATCACCGGGGATATCACGATCGCCCTCTGGAAGCGCAAGACCGCCAACGTCAAGGACTGGGCCCGCATCGTGGGGAAGGGGAACGGTGGGCAGCGGAACTACGGGGTCTGGGAATACCCCGAGGGCGCCGGCCAGACCAAGTTCCAGATGTACAACGCCAACGGCCAGTCGGTGCTCGAATTGGACACCCCGGCAGCGACGCCGATCAACACCTGGGTTCACCTCGTCTTCGTCGTCTCCGTGAACGCCGCTGCGCTCTATCAGAACGGGGCCCTGGTGGCCAACGCCACTCGGACCGGAGAGCCCGGGACCTCGGCCGATCCGCTGACCTTCGGGCACGCCGGCTATCACGCGTTCTGGGCCGGGCAGCTCGACGACGTCCGGATCTACGACCGCGCCCTCTCCATGAGCGAGATCGTCTACCTGGCCGGCGGCCAGGGTCCCCCGGCCGCGCCCGCGGGGCTCGCGGCGACGGGCGCCGGGCCGGGGCAGGTCGCGCTCAAGTGGACCGCCTCCCCGACCGTCCCGCCCGCCGGCACGGCCACGTATTACATCGTCAAGCGCTCCACGACCCCGGGAACCGGCCATGCGACGGTGGCGTCCCCCCTGACGGCGACGACGTTCACCGACCTCTCGGCCGAGGCGGGGAAGACCTATCACTACATCGTGACGGCGGTGAACACCGGCGGCGAGAGCGTCCCCTCGAACGAGGTCGCGACCAAGTAAGAGGGGAGCTCCACGAAAGGTCCGGCTACGCCCCTTCGCGCTCGGCCTCGACCGGCCCGCCGCAGTACTGGCAGCGCTTCTTCTTGGGCGGGGAGTTCCGCCCGCAGCCGGTGCATTGCCAGAGGATCCCCTCCTTGTCCCGGATGGGGCCGATCTTTTTCCCGAGCGGGACGCCGAGGAGCTTCTTGAGGACCTCGACGAACGTGAGGGAGGAGTCTCCCTGATTGCCCGACCAGTCCAGCAGGGAGTCGCCGCTGAAGAAGACCCCCTCCCAGCCGGTCATGACCGACCCTTCTCCGTGGAACGACGCCAGCTCGACGTGCTCCTCCGGCTCCTTGAGGACGAGGGAGACGGTGTAGGTCTCCATCTGGTCGGTCGTCCCGTGGGGGAAGGACAACGACGTGGGCAGGGTCGAGAAGCCGTAGTCGATGTACTCCACGCGCTCGTAGGGGATCGTTCGCCAGCCCGACCGGATCCAGAAGCGGCGCGTCTCGACGGCGATCGTCCGGCGGCGGGAATCGATCCAGACGGTCCGGCCGAAGGAGAAGAGCCCGAGCGCGCGCAGCAGCGCCGAGCTGCGGACCCGGAGGATGCCGCCACTCGTCGAAATGCTCGGCTTCAGGCTGAGGAATCCCGTCGTCGCGGAGAAGAGACTCATCTCACCCGCCACCGCTCGTCGAAGAAGCCCGCCTTCACAGGGGTCTCTTCCACCGCCTCGCCGCCGCCGACCTTGAGCACCGCCCAGTCGCCCAGCCGCGGGAAGAGCAGGTAGTTGAGCGACCCGAGCTCCTTCTCGTGGAACGTGTGGCCGCTGTTGAGCACGACGTAGCGGTCCGGGGCGCCGGGAAACGGGCTGGGGCAGATCAGCGCCGGCGCGTGATCGGCGGCCGCGTAGACCGCCTCTCCCACGCGGAGCTCCTCCTTCGTCCAGCCGATCGGCAGCTTCGGGAGCGCCTTCGCGATCCACGCGTTGCTCGCCGGATCGCCGAAGAGGATCAGGTTGCAGCGGCGGAGTTCCGCTTCCGTCACGTCCTTGTCGTCCTTCACCGGCAGGTCTCCCCGGAAGTAGCGGTGCCATTCGTCCGAGAAGCGGCGCAGGTTCGCCTCCGACCACGCCTGCACCTTGGGGTTCCAGGCCTGGCCGCTGCCGCGCACGCAGAGGAACGGCGACGTGAAGGCGTCGTCGATCGGTCCCTGCAGGCCCGGCCGCTTCCCTTCGGTCGGGACGGCGCCCGCCTGCCACGTCCCGTCGCGCCGTTCGAACACTCCGGTGGCGGATGCGACCTCGACGCCCCCGATCCGGACTTTCGTCGCCGGCCGCCGGACCGCGAAGCGCGTCACGTTCAGCGGCTCCTTCACGTCGATCGAGCCGTCGTCCGCGACGCCGGCCTCGAGTTCGGCGCGCGCGTAGTGTTCGCCCAGCCCGAGCACTTCGAGCCAGTGGCAGCGGGCGTACTTGAGCGTCCACGTCACGAACCGCAGGCGCCGCGGCGGCGCGAGGCCTTTCGCCGCGTACTCGCCGATCCGCCGCATCTGCTCCTTGTGGGTCGCCGGATCGACCACGTGCGCCGTGCCGGGCGAGATGAGGTTGACCATCGTCAGCCCCTCGCGCTCCATCGCCTTCCCCATGATCACGTGCGCCTGGAAGAACGGGTCCTTCTCGCCCATGCAGGCGATCGCGGGGACGACTCCGGCGTTCGCGGCGTAATCGACCGAGTCGAGCATGTGGAGCCCCCGCTCCTGGTGGGGCGGGAGCTCGCCGACCTTCACGAAGTTCCCCATCGGGGTCTCCGAGAAGCGGCGGGTGTCGACGTAGCCGCAGTACGGCCCGAGCGCCACGAAGCGGTCGGGGTGCTTGAGCCCGAGGTGCCAGGTGCCCGACGCGCCCATCGACATCCCGCGCAGGACGATGCGGGCGCGGTCGATCGAGTAGCGCGCGCAGACCGCCTCGATCGCCTCGAAGACGTCGGTCTCGCCCGCCCAGCGGTAGCAGTTCTCGACGCGGCCGAGCGGATGGAGCTCGATGAAGTCCGCCTCAGGGGGCGGCTTGCCTCCCTCGTCTCCTTCGTCGAAGCGGTTCATGAAACGGAGCTCGCTCATCCCGACCGGCTTCGTGCTGCCGTGGAGGACCACGTCGAGCCTCATCGGGCGGGCGGGATCATAGGAGGCGGGGATGACGAGCCCGAACGGCTGGACCGAGCCGTCGACGGCGGAGCGGTAGCCCCGGACGACGCGGCCCTTCCTGGCGGTCCACGGATGCTTCTCGATCGAGGCCGCGCGGGCGCGGCCGCGATCGAGGGCCTTCCGGATGAGGGCGACGTCGGCGGTCTCGAGCTTCGTCTCGTAGCGGAGCGCCCAGGCGGCGCCCTTGGCGAAGACCTCCGCGTCCGGGCGGAGATCGGCGTCGAGGCGGGAGCACGCCTCCTGGAGCTCCTTGAGATCGCGGGCGAGATCCTCCTGGGCCTGGGGCGGGACCGCTCCGAGCAGCGCGAGGAGCCACGCTCGACCGACGTGCACGTTCAGTGTCCTCTCCGCTGGAGCTCCTCGCGGGGCCCGCCGCGAAGGAGCGGGGCCGGCCCCGTCACGCCTCGTACTCGCTGTGCAGGTGGACCGGCTGCTGCTTCTTCCGGAAGCGCATGTTGAGCAACTCCACCAGCAGGGAGAAGGCCATCGCGGCGTAGATGTAGCCCTTCCCGACGTGCTGGTTCATGCCTTCCGCGGACAGCATCACGCCGATCAGGAGGAGGAAGCTCAGCGCGAGGATCTTGACGCTCGGGTGGCGGTTCACGAACCTCCCGATCGCCCCGGCGAAGATGAGCATGATGCCGACGGCGATGACCATGGCGACCACCATGATCGGGATGTCCTTGGCCATCCCCACGGCGGTGATCACCGAATCGAGGGAGAAGACCAGGTCGAGGAGAACGATCTGGAACAGGATCAGCCCGAAGGCCCCCGCGCCCCCCTGGGACCCCTTCTCGCCGTGGGAGCCCTCGAGCTTCTCGTAGATTTCGTGCGTGGACTTCGCGACCAGGAAGAGACCGCCCAGGAGGAGCACCAGGTCCTTCCCGGTGATCTGTGCCACCTCGGGCTCCTTCACGAAGTGGCCGATGAGGGGCATCGTGAAGAGCACGTTCTTGTCCAGCTTCATGACCCAGCTGATGGTAAAAAGGAGCCCCAGGCGCGCGACGAGTGCGAGCGCCAGACCGATCGTCTGCGCCTTCCCCCGCTGCTCCGGCGGGAGCTTGCCGGTGAGGATGGAGAGGAAGACGATGTTGTCGATGCCGAGGACCACCTCCATCAGGGTGAGGGTGAGGAGGGCCACGACCCCCTCGGTCGACGTAAAGATGGCTAAGTCCACCTTGGGCCTCCTCTCAAACGCGTTTCCGCGGGACGCAGTATAGGGAGGGAGACGGATTCAGGGGAAGTGATTGTGGGCATCGTAGCCGAACGATCCGGGAACCCCCGCATCCATTCCAATCTCCAATCAAAGGTGCGGCGACATCACCCGTGGAAACAGAAGAACAGCAGAAAGGGGCCCCGCACCGCCCTGCGAGAGGATCAGACGAGTTCGGCGATGGGCTGGGCGCGCTCGAGGAGCGAGAGGAGGTCCCGCGGGACGCCCCGCTGGACCCGAAGCTCGCCGAGATCGAACAGGCTGTGGAGGATCGTGGCCATCATGGCGGCCGGGGTGACCGGATCGGAGACCGGCTCGCTCGCCGTGCGATCCGACCCGCCCACGACTTGCCCCATGCGGAGGCCCCCTCCGGCGAAGGCAAGCGTTCCGACTTTCGTCCAGTGGTCCCGGCCGCCGTTCTTGTTGATCTTGGGCGTGCGCCCGAAGTCGCCGGTGATGACGAGGAGGATCTTATCGGAGAGCCCGCGCGCGGCGACGTCCTCGAGGAATGCGCTCGCCGCGATGTCGAGCGTGGTCCCCAGCATCCCCATGCCCGAGACGATGCCGGGATTGTTGCCGTCGGCGTGCATGTCCCAGCCCGCGCTGTGGACGGTCACGAACCCGCAGCCCGCCTCGCAGAGCCGCCGCGCCAGCAGCATCTGCCGCCCGAGGGTCGAGGGCCGGAAGACCTTCTTGCCCACCTGGATGCGGCCCGTGTCGTACCGCTCCACGAGCTTCGGGTCCTCCTTCGAGAGGTCGAACGACGCGGCGGCGCCGCGGAGCAGGATCTCCGACGCCTGGCGTTCGAACTTGTCCATCGATTCGATGACGCCCCGCGCATCCAGGTCGCGCCGCAGGCCGTCGAGCGCCCGGAGCAGCTCCCGGCGGTCCTCGAACCTCTCGGGGGGCATGCGGAGCGTCATGTCCGAGAGGGCCTGACCCTTCCCTCCCGGGTCGAACGGCATGGCCGACGCCCCGAGCATTCCGGGCAGCGAGCCGCGCCGGACGCGGTCGCGCTCGTTGCGGTACTGCGGGTCGACCTCCTCGTCGGTGAGGAGGCCGTAGGTGGGCGTCCCCTTCTCGGGGTGGTTCGCGCCGCGGAGGCGGGCGTAGACCGACCCGATGCTGTATCCCTCCTTGCCCTGGCCCGAGGGGTCGGTCCCCCCGGTGAGCACGTGGACGATCGCCTTCTCGTGGTCGCCGACCGGGTGCTGGAACGACCGCACGACCGCCATCCGGTGGGCCAGCCGGGCCAGGCGCGGGAAGGTCCCCCCGAACGTGACGCCCGGGAGGCTGGTCGGGATCTCGCCCGTCATCGAGCGGATCTCGGAGGGCGCGTCCATCTTGGGATCGAAGGTCTCGATGTGGCTGGCGCCGCCGCTCAGGAAGAGGAGGACGACGGAGCGGTCGCGGAGGAACCCTCCCTCGCGCGCGGCCAGGAGCTGGGGCAGCGCGAGGCTGCCGAGACCGAAGCTCCCGATCCGGAGGAAATCGCGCCGCGTGGCGCCCAGGCAGGTCCGCGCGGGGGCGCCCGTCACGAGATCGATCATTCCTGACTATAGTAGGGTCGCCCCGCCTCCCCCATTTGCAAGAATGGGAAAAAGAGGGCCAGGGCCAGGGCCGGGAAAGTCGCCTGTCCGACCGCCCAATCTCGTATGCTCCATCCCATGGCCCTGCTCTACTCTGCGCTCCGCGGACTTCTGCGGCTCGGCCTGCGCGCCTACTTCCACGAGATCGAGGTCCACGGCCGGGAGAACGTCCCCGCCGACGGCCCGTGCGTCGTCGCGGCGAACCACCACAACAGCATGATCGACCCCTTCCTCATCGTCGCGGCCGGCAAGCGCCCTCTCGCGTTCATCGCGAAGGCCCCGCTCTTCTCCACGCCCGTCGTGGGAACGATCCTCCGGGGAATGGGCTGCATCCCCGCCCACCGGAGCCAGGACCCCGGATACGCCAAGGAGAAGAACGAGGCGCTCTACGCGGCCGCCGTGAAGACGCTCGCCTCCGGCCGGATGCTCGCCATCTTCCCCGAGGGAAAGAGCCACAGCGATCCCCAGCTCGCCGAGTTCAGGCACGGGGCCTCGCGCATCGCCCTCGAGGCCGAGGCGCAGCAGGGCGGCGTCCGGATCCAGCTCGTCGGGATCCACTTCGAGGAGACCCGCGGCTTCCGCGGGAAGGCGCTCCTCCAGTTCGGGCCGTCCCTCCCGCTCGCGGACTGGAAGGAACGCTTCGCCGCGGATCCCCGTGCCGCGACCGCCGCGCTCACCGACGAGCTCCGCTCCCGCCTCTCCGAGATGATCCTCTCCGCCGAGAGCCACGAGATCCTCCGCCTCGCGGAGCTCGTCCGCAAGATGGACGTCCTCCAGCGCGGGAGTCCGGAGGACCTGAAGGAGGAGTTCGACCGGCGGAAGTTCATCCTCGACTCGTACCGCGAGCTGCGGGAGAAGGCCCCGCGAGAGGTCGAGGCGCTCCGGACCGACCTCGCCCGCTACCGCGAGACCCTCGATCTGCTCGGCGTCCGCGACGAGGAGGTGGCGTCCGACTATCGCTTCGGACGGGTCCTGGGACACGCCCTGGGAAAGACGCTGGCGCTCGCGCTCGGGCTCCCCTTCGTCGCCGCCGCGATCGTCCTGAACCTCCCCCCCTACCTGATCTGCGACGCCCTCGCGAAGGCCCTCTCCAAGACGCGCGACCAGCGGGCGGGCGCGGCGTTCATGCTCGCCCTGCTTCTCTTCCCGCTCTCCTGGGCGGCGCTCGGCTACGCCGGCTGGCGCCTGGGCGGCCCCGCGCTCGCAGCCGGCGCGGTGGGCGCGGCCACGCTCACGGGCCTCCTCTCGCTCCGCTGGCTGGACGCGTGGCACCGGCCGCTCCGGGACGCGTGGGGGCTTTGGACGGCGATCGCTCTCCCCGCCGCGCGCGCCACGCTCCGCCGCCTCCGTGGCCGGGCGCTCGCCCGCGTGGAGCGACTCGCCGCCTTGAAGGTCGCGCCGTGACGGACGAGCCCGTCGAGCTCCTCGCGGACCCCGCCCTCGACGACGGCGCCGAGCCCACCTTCCGCCGCATCGTCGAGCGCCTCCGGGAGGCTCGCCGCTCGGTCGAGATCCGGATGTTCGTCTGGCGCAGCGACGAGATCGGGAACCGGATCGCGCGGGAGGTCCTGACGGCCGCCGCCCGCGGCGTCCGCATCCGGATCTACAAGGACGTCGGCGCCTTCATGTACGAGCGGCTCGAGATGAACCGGAAGAGCCTGTTCAACCGACCGGTATCGCTCGCGAAACGGCTCTCCTGGAAATTGACCGCCCTGGGCCTCCCCGACACGTTCGTCGCGGACACGTACGACCCCTCCCTCGGCGCCGCCCTCCTGGCCCACTCCAACGTCTCGGTCGAATGGGTGGACCACACCCACACGAAGTGCTGGATCTTCGACGACCAGGTCATCCTCCTGGGGAGCATCAACCTCGAGGACCGCCACCGCCGCTACCGCGACGCCATGGCCGAGATCCGCGGCGAGGAGCACGTGGCGCGGCTGTGCGACCGCAGGGACGGGCGCGTCCCGATCGACCCGACCCGGTCCGTCGAGTTCCTCCTGAACCGCCCCCCGCGCTTTGAAATCAAGGGCGAGATCCTCCGGCTGCTCGGCGAGGCGCGGCGTTCGGCGTACGTCGAAATGGCGTATCTCGGCGACCCGGACGCGAGCCACGCCCTCGTCGATGCCGCGCATCGCGGCGTGGAGCTGACGTTCCTCTTCTCGCGCGAGGCGAACATCGGGAACGACCTCAACTACCGCACGATGCACCGGATCGCGTGCCGGGCGGACGTCCGCGTCCACCTCAGCCCCCGGATGGTCCACGCGAAGCTGCTGATGGTGGACGACGAGACCGTCCTTCTCGGCTCGGCGAACCTGTCGATCTTCTCGATGCAGAAGGCCGCGGAGATGGACGTGCGCGTCCGGGGTCTCCCCGTGTTCCTCGCGGGGGTTCGCGCGGAGGCCGCCCGCCGGATCGCCGCCAGCGAACGCGTCGCGTCCCCGGACCAGCTCGCGCGCTATGGCCTCGTGGCGAGCTCGCTCCAGCAGCTTCACCAGAAGCTGACGTAGGTCAGCGGCCGTGCTGCCGGCGGTAGTGGAGCCCGAGGAGGTCGTCGCCGACGCTGGAGGAGAATCTTCAGACGAGCCCTACTTTCCCTTCCGCGCTGCTTCGAGGCGAGGCCGGACTCCCTTCAGGGCCTCCTCCACCGCCGCGCGCAGCTTGTCCTCCGTCCCTGCGCGGCGCAGCGCCTCCTCGAGGTCGCGGACGGCTGCTTCGAGATGCTCCCGGGCCCGGGCGGGCTCCTTGTCCGAGAGCTCGTCTCTCGCTCGGCCACGATACGCCCAGGCCCGGCCGTTGGCCGGATCGAGCTCGAGAGAGCGGTCGAGGTCCCGGAGCGCTTCCCCCGTCGCGCCCGCATCGATTCTCAGGCTGCCCCGGAGAAACCACGTCTTCGCGTCCCGGGGATCGAGCTCCAGGACCTTGCTGAAGTCGGAGAGCGCCCCGTCGCGATTGCCCCTCTCGCGGCGCGCCACGGCGCGGTTGAGCCAAGCGAGCTTGATCCCCGGATCGATCTCGAGGGCGCGGGTGTAGTCGTCCTCCGCCGCCTTCAGCCCCTCCGCCCCCTCCTTTCGCATCGCCGCGTTGCCGCGGTCGATGCAGGCCTTGGCGAAGTGCGCCATCTTCCGGAGCGCGCGCGTGTGCCACTCGATTTCCGCGTCGATCTCGCCCAGACCGCCGCGGAGGATACCGATCCAGTTGTCGACCTCCGCCGTCTCCTCGATTGCATGGGCCGCCTCAAGCGAGGCCAGCGCCTCCTCCCACTTCCCATCGAGGTAGAGAAGGGCGAGCCCCTCCGTGAGGCGGATGGCGATCTCGTCCTCCTGGGTCCGCGGCAGCCCCCACGCGACGAACGCCGCGAGCGACCCCCCTTCCTTGCCCACCTTCGCCAGCCGCGCCCGGGCCTCGACCAGGAAGGGCGCCGCGGCCTTGAGGTTCTCCTCCCCGCTGCCCTCGTAGAGCCGCTTCTGGTGCTGCTCCAGCTTGACCCGGCCGAGGAGGGCGTGGGCCGGGAGGAATGTGTCCTCCCGCCGCACGGCCTCCAGCAGGTCCTGCTCGGCGGCATCGAGATCGTTGAGGTAGAGCTTCGCCTTCGCCCGGACGTAGCGGCCTTGCGGGAATTCCGGATGGTCGCGAATGAACGCGCTCAGCGGCTCGATCGCCGCGCGAATCTTGGCATAGACCTTCTTCGGGTCCTCTCCCGGGTTGTGCAGCCCCTTGTGCTCGAGGACGACGTTCCCCCAGAGCACGGTCAATTCACGCAGGGCCTGCTCCCGAGCCCGATGGGTCTCCGCGTCGCGCTCCCGGGCGTCCCGCTCGCCCAGCCAGCGGGCCGCGACGGCGCTCACGGCGGCAAACCCGATGAATCCGACGAGAGTGAGCGCCTTCCGCCGCGCGAGCCCCTTGCGCAGGCGGTAGACGAGGCTGGCCCGGCGCGCCTGGATCGGCTCGCCGCGAAGGTAGCGGTCGAGATCGTCGCCCATCTCGCGCGCCGAGGCGTAGCGCCGGGAGGGATCGTTTTCCAGCGCCTTGAGAAGGATCGTCTCGACCTCGTCCGGGATCGAGGGGCGGACCTTCCGGGGCCGATCGGGATCTTCCGAGGCCACTTTCTTAAGGAGCGCGAGGAGGTCCGTCCCCACGTGGGGCGGCCGACCGCTGAGGAGCGCGTAGAGCGTGGCGCCGAGCGAGTAGACGTCGGTCCGCGCGTCGAGACGGTCGGACTGCCCGCGCGCCTGCTCGGGGCTCATGTATTCGGGCGTGCCCACGATGATCCCGGAGAGCGACATGCCCGACTCGACCTGCGTGCGCCGCGCGAGGCCGAAGTCCATGACGTACACGCGGCCGCCGGCGATCATGAGGTTCTCGGGCTTGATGTCGCGGTGGATGATGCCGCGCCCGTGGGCGTAATCGAGCGCGTGGGCGGCGTCGCGCACCGCGGCGACCGTCGCGCGCAGGTCCAGTCCGGCCTTCCGGAGGGTGGCGCCCTCGACGAGCTGCATGGCGATGTAAGGGCGGCCGTCGTGCGTGCCGGTCTCGTAGACGGGGACGATGTTCGGGTGGACCAGTCCGGCCGCGAGCTGCGCCTCGCGGGCGAAGCGCTGGTGGTCCTCGGGGAGGGTGCCGGAGAGGAACTTGAGCGCGACGTCGCGGCCGAGTTCGCGGTCCCACGCCTTCCACACCTCGCCCATTCCTCCGCGTCCCAGCAGTTCCTGGAGGGCGAACTTGTCCGTGACGCGCGAAGGGGCGGAGCGGCCGGCGGCCGGCTCGGGGCGGACGAGCGTCTTCTCGAGGCCCGCGCTCGAGATGTATCCCTTGCGGTGCAGGATCTCGCCGAGCGAGGGGAGCGGCTGGACGCCCTCGGCGCGGAGCCGGCCCAGGAGGGAGAGGCATTCGTCGACGCGGTCGCGCGACGCCAGTCCCTGCTCGACCACAAGGTCGGCGAAGAGACGGTCCGACGATTCCGCGTTCGCCACGCAGCGGATTATAGCACCGGGGCGACTTGTGGCGGGCCGTCGGGAAGCTACAATCATCCCTGTGAGGTTCCTCATCCTGCTCCTGGCCGCTACGGGCCCCTTTCAGTCCGAGGCCGGGAAGCTGATCGCCTCGAAGGAGCAGGGTTGGCCGCAGTGGCGCGGCCCTCGGCGCGACGGGATCAGCGACGAGAAGGGACTCCTGCAGTCGTGGCCCGCCGGCGGCCCCAGGCTGCTCTGGAAGATCGACGGCGTGGGAAAGGGATGGTCGTCGCCCATCGTGACGGGCGGGACGATCACCCTCACCGGGGATGTCGGGGAGGATCTCTGCATCTTCGCCCTGGACCTGGACGGAAAACAGAAGTGGAAGACCACCAACGGCCGCGCGTGGACGGGACAATACCCGGGAGCGCGGGCCTCCTGCGTCTACGATGAAGGGAGCCTTTACCACCTGAACGCCCACGGCCGCGTCGCGTGTCTGGACGCGCGGACCGGACGGGAAACCTGGACCGTCGACATCCTCGAAAGGTTCGAGGGCTCCGTCATCCTCTGGGGCCTGAGCGAGTGTCTGCTCGTCGACGGCACGCGCCTGATCGTGACGCCCGGCGGCAAGAAGGCGGCGATGGCGGCGCTGAACAAGAAGACGGGCGAGACCCTCTGGGCGAGCGATCCCATCGAGAAGAATGAGGCGGGGTACAGCTCGCCGATCCTCTTCGAATTGGAGGGCCGGCGGCACCTCGTCAATTGTTCTTCGCGCCATGTCTTTGGCGTGGACGCCGACACGGGCCGCTTGCTCTGGAAGCGTCCGCGGCCGTCGGAATACATCGCGCTTTGCTTTACGCCGGTGTTCTGCGGCGACGGGGTGTACGTCACGACTCCGGGGAAGAACGGGGGCACGCGGTACCGTCTGGGCGCTCAGGACGGGCAACTCGCGGTCGACGCGGTCTGGGGCCATCCGCTGGACACCCTCCAGGGCGGCGCGGTCCTCGTGGACGGGGCTCTGTACGGCTCGGGATACGAGGGCTTCAAGGGATGGGCGGCGGTGGATGTCGCGACGGGCAAGTCCCGGGTCACGACGCGCGAGCTTGCCAGCGGTTCGGTGATCCACGCCGACGGGCGCCTGTACTGCCTGAGCGAGAGGGGCGAGATGGCGCTGATCAAGTCCGGGCCCGACGCCTTCGAGTTCACGGGCCGCTTTCCGCTGATCACGGAGCGCAAGGCGGACGTCTGGGCGCAGCCGGTGATCTGCGACGGGCGTCTCTATCTCCGCTACCACGACACGCTCTACTGCTACGACCTCCGCGCGAAGTGATCGGTCCGACCTGCCCGCCCTCCCCGTCGATCAAGAAAGAGGGGCCGCCTCCCCCACCCCCGCTTTCCAAACCCTGAGCCCTCCTCGGTGCTATAATCAGGTCCGGGTGGCAAGAGGCGACATGCAGGACGGTCGGCGTGATAAGCTGTCCATCGAGGGTTCCACGCTCGCCGGCCTCCGCCCGGTCCTCGAGATCGTCAAGCAGATCGGCCGCGAGACGAGCATCGAGAGCGCTCTCACCCAGATCCTCAGCACCATGATCTCCGGCTGCCGCGCCGCGCGCGGGTCCATCCTTACCTTCTCCGGCGACGAGGTGAAATCCAAGCTCTCCCTCGACCGGGAGGGCCGGCAGCTCCACCGCGACGAGAAAGGGATCTCGCGCACGGTCCTCAAGGCGGTCCGGATCAACAACCGCCGCGTGGTATCCGCGAACGCGCGCGTCGATCCAAACCTTCGCCTGGTGGACACGGTCCACCGCCTCCGGCTCACGTCGATCCTCTGCGTGCCGCTCCGCTTCCACGACCGCGTGATCGGCGCGTTCTACCTGGACAACCCGAAGGTGGAGGGGGCCTTCGGTTCCCACGAGATCGAGATCGCGGAGATCCTCGCGGACCACGCCGCGATCGCCATCGAGAACGCCCGTCTCCACA
>CAZSCC010000335.1:0-3090 GCA_964604905.1 uncultured Planctomycetales bacterium | reverse complement strand
CAGGAGGACCGACGTGCTAGACATCCGCGAGATGGTGCGACGCTTCAAGCTCGCCCAGAGCGACCGGGAGATCGCCCGAGATCTGGGCTCTAATCGGCGCAGTGTCGCCAAGTACCGCAAGTTTGCCCAAGCCCAGGGGTGGGTGGATGCTGCCGAGTTGCCCACCGCGGGAGAGATCGAGGCTCGGCTGGCCAGCCTGACGCCGAACGTGATCTTCGGGCCCGAGTCGAGCGTCGAGCCCCACCGGGCCAGGATCGTCGCGCTTCGTGCCAAGGGCGTCGAGATCCAGGCGATCCTTCAGATCCTGAAGGACGAGCATCACTACCCGGGCTCCTACTCCAGCGTCCGCCGCTTCGTGGAGCGGATCGAGGCCACCGCGCCCGAGGCCTTCCTCCGCGTAGAGACGTCCGCCGGCGAAGAGGCACAGGTCGACTTCGGATTTGCAGGGTTGGTGGTGGATCCCTCGACGAGTCAGAAGCGCCGAGCCTGGGTCTTCGTCATGACGCTCGGCTTCAGCCGTCATCAGTACGCCGAGATCGTCTTCGACCAGAAGGTCGAGACCTGGCGCGCTCTCCACGTGCGGGCCTTCGAGTGGATCGGCGGGGTCGTGGGGCGCGTCGTGATCGACAACTTGAAAAGCGCGATCACCAAGGCTTGCTTCCACGAACCCCAGGTCCAGCGGTCCTACCGCGAACTCGCGGAGCATTACGACTTCACGATCGCGCCGTGCCGGATCGAAACGCCGCGCCACAAGGGCAAAGTCGAGAGCGGCGTCCGCTACGTGAAGCGGAACGCCCTGGCCGGCCGCGAGTTCGCCCACGTCCACGCCGCCAACGAGTATCTGAAATCCTGGATCATGACGCGCGCCGGCGTGCGCGACCACGGCACGACGCACGAGGCGCCGCTCGCCCGATTCGAGAAGGAACGCCCGGCGCTCAAGGCGCTCCCCGTCGTCCGCTACAAGCTCTCCGTCTGGAAGGAGGCGAAACTCCATCCGGACTGTCACGTCGTCTTCGAAAAAGCCTTCTACAGCGCGCCTTGTCGCCTGATCGGCCAGGCCCTCACGATCAAAGCCATGCCCGAGCGCCTCGAAATCTACTGGAGGCACGAACTCGTCGCCACTCACCCTCGGGCCCGGCGTGAAGGAGAACGGGTTTCGAACATCCTGCATTACCCGCCCACCAAGGTGGCCGGATTCCTGGCCGCCCCCGTGAGGGTGCGGGAGGAGGCTCAAGCCATCGGACCCTACGCCATCCAGCTCATCAACATCATGCTTGAGGACAAGCCCGTCGACCGCCTGCGCGGTGCGATGGGCGTGGTGAATCTCGTGAAGCGGTATACACCGGCGCGGGTGGAGGCCGCGTGCCGGCGGAGCCTCGCTTGCGGCGAGGCGTCCTTCCGCGGAGTGAACCTCATCCTCAAGAAGTCCCTGGACCAGATCCCCCTGCCGCCGGAGGCGGAGGCGACGCGGGGGCCGGTACCCAAGACCGCCCAGTTTGCCCGCCCGATCCGTGAGATCGCGGCCGGCCTTTAGGAGAACCGTATGGAGCTCAAGAGTCAGCTCATCCCCAAGCTCAAGAATCTCCGGCTGTCGGGGATCCTGGAGACCTTGGAAGTCCGCAACCAGCAGGCGATCGACGAGAAGTGCACCTACGTGGAGTTTCTGCAGAAGCTTCTGGAAGACGAGGTCGAGCGTCGCGGCCAGAAGCAGCTGTCGATGCGCCTGCGCCGGTCCAACCTCGACTTCACCAAGACCCTGGAGGCGTTCGACTTCAGCTTCAACCCCACGCTCAACCGGCAGCAGGTCTACGATTTGGCGACCTGTGCGTTCCTCGAGCGTGGCGAGTCGGTCTTCCTGGTCGGCCCGGCGGGCGTCGGGAAAAGCCATCTCGCGCAGGCTCTGGGCCACGAGGCGTGCCGCCGCGGCTTCGACGTCGTCTTCACCCGCACCAGCGCCATGCTCTCCCATCTGCACGCCGGCCGCGCCGATGGGAGCTACGAGCGCCGCCTGGCCATGTACCAGCGGCCCGAGGTCCTCATCCTGGATGACTTCGGTCTCAAACCCATGCGGCCGCCGTCCGCGGAGGATCTCTACGAGGTGATCGAGGGCCGGTATGGCCGCGGGGCGATCATCCTGACCACCAACCGGGCTTTCACCGAGTGGCCGGAGCTGTTCGACAACGCGATTCTCGCATCCGCCGCTCTGGATCGGCTGGCCCATGGCGCAACCCAGCTCGTGATTACCGGCGAGAGCTACCGGTCCAAAGGACCCCGCTCGCGTCCGGCCTTGGTGAAAGCGGGACGGTAAAGCAGATGCGAAGCGTAGTTCGGCCGGGGCGGGCCCAGGATGTCTCCGATCGACGCCTCCCGGCGCTTGGGCGCCTCCGGCGTCGAGAAGACCGCGCCGCCTCTTCGCTTCGCGCCGGCTCACTACGGCGGGCTGAACCTTCGGGCCCGCGTTCGCCATCACGAAGCTAAGGGCGGCGCTGGCCCCGTGCCGGCCCGCCCCGGCAAGCCCTGTGTGTGATGTAGGAAGTTGACGTTGATCTTTGGAAATGCGGCCCCTGGATTTCGGGCAGGGAGATCGACTCAGAAGTGGTGCACATTCACCCGCACATTGCTGGTGCACTATGCCCGGCTATTGACAGCCCCGGAGCTCTTCGGGGGGGAGGCCGTGACGAACGAGATCCGGTGGCTTGACTCCGCCATCGGCTTGGCCGGCGGGGGCTCCGCCTTCGGCTCGGGACGGGATGCGTCCCGCTGCTTGAAGAACTCGGCCCGCTCCCGGGGGGACAGCTCGGCCAGGACGGCGGGGGCGCACTGGGCGCAGCAGGCCCGGGGCCCGATACGAAGTCCCTGCCCCTTCTCGAAGTCGGCGGACCGGATCTGCGAGTTGCACTTGCAACAGTAGAATATTTCCTGTCCCAAGACCGACCTCCGGCTTCCGAATGACTATACCCGGCCGTCTCTGAGATCGCGTCGCTTTTCGTAGGGTGAAATAGACTACGGAGGATAGTCGATTCAAACGGGGATGAGAAGGGGGAATCCTGCGGGAAAGGAGGGGGGGGAGGCGGGGTGAAAGAGGGAGGA
>CAZSCC010000334.1:0-2481 GCA_964604905.1 uncultured Planctomycetales bacterium | reverse complement strand
CGCCCCTCTGGTGGCCGAGTCGAAGACCGAGTGGTACTCCGTCCACGGCGGCGACGACAATCCCCAGAACTCGGCCAACGCCGCGAAGGAGCTCAAGCAGAAGGGCTACCGCACGATCTTCCGCAAGCTCGACGGCTACGGCCACACCGACATCTGGGACGGGAACGGCCACCCCGACAAGGTCCTGGTCGATGCCGTCCGCGACGACTGGTTCTCGTGGATGCACTCGCTCCGGCACAAGGAGATCGCCCCCACCAAGGACGAGCGCACCGGACTCTCCGCGATGGCCGGGAAGATGAAGTCCGAGAAGGTCGATGGGATCAAGCCGCTCCTGGCCGAGGTCTCCCGCATCGGGGGCGCGCCGGGCGCCAAGCTGGTCAACGCCGCGATGGACTCGGCCGACGCCGACGTGCGCGCCGCGGCGACGGCGACCACGGAGAAGACGATCTACGGCCGCGAGATCGTGATGGAGCTCCTCAAGCAATTGAAAGACAAGTCGGACGAGGTCAAGCAGGCCGCGTACAAGGGGATCGCGGTCGCGTCCAACTTCCGGTACGCCGAGGCGCAGGAAACGCTCATTCGCACCGCCCGGTCGAAGAACACTCCCGCGGCGGAGCGGATCCTCGCGATCGAGGGACTCGGGAAGACGGTGAAACTGATGCTTCCGGGGAACTTCGAGGATAGGATGGTGATCTGGTCGCTGGTGCTCCTCCTGGACGACGACGACGAGAAGGTCCGTGAGGCGGCGTTCGCGACCCTTGAGAAGGGCGTGAAGGACACTCACGGATACAAGCCCGAGCTGCCGACGGTCGAGCGGAAGGCGTCGGTGGCGAAGTGGCACGCGTGGTGCGCGAAGGCCGCCGGCCCGCTGGAGCAGGCCGCGGCGGGAAGATAACCACAGAGACACAGAGACCGACACAGAGAAGACATTTAAAGGGACGAACGGCGCCTCCGGCGCCGATCACGAAGAGGAGACGGGATCTATGAGCACGCTGCTGGCTCTCGCGCTGTCGTTCGCCGCCCAGGCGCCGGCCCCGGACATGAAGGCCCATCCCCGGTCGGGCGACTTCAAGGACGATTACAAGGACCCGGTGACGAAGGCGCTCGTCATGCACTACCGCATGAGGGCGCCCGAGAAGCGGCCCGAACAGAAGCACCTCGGCCTCATCGTCGCCTTCCACGGCATGAACGGCAACGAGGACCACATCACCGGCTTCGCCATCGAGGCCGCCAAGCGGACGGGCCTCGTCGACCAGTACGTCATCATGGGCGGGAAATCCAAGGGCGCCGGCTGGGCGACGAGCGACGACAAGGACCTCCTCGCCTGGATCGCGTGGGCGAAGGCGACCTATCCGATCGACCCGCGCCGCGTCCATCTGATCGGCATGTCCAACGGCGGCTGGATGGTCAAGCGGTTCGGCTGGGAGAACCAGGCGCTGTTCGCCTCGGTGACCGCCTACTGCGGCGGCGGCGTGGACTTCTCCAGCCCGCCCAAGGGCGAGAAGTCGGGGCCGAAGTTCGGGCCCGGCAGCCCCGCCGAGGTGAAGACCGAGTGGTACTTCGTGCACGGCGACGCAGACGAGGCCGTGGGAGTGGATGCCTCGCGCCGCGCCTGCCAGCAGCTCCGGGACAAGGGGTACCGCTACATCTACCGGGAGATCGCCGGGGCGGACCACGGCGGGATCACCAAATACAACGACGTGGCGGACGACGTGCTCCGCTACATGCACGCGCTGCGCCACAAGGAGATCCCGCTCGCCAAGGACGAGAAGGCGGGGATCACCACGATGCTGGGCAAGGTGAAGACCGAGAAGCCCGAGGGCGTCGCGCCGCTGCTGGCCGAGACGTCGCGCATCGGAGGCGCGCCTGGCGGCCGCGTGATCAACAACGCGTTCGACAACCCCGACGCCGAGATCAAGAAGGCGGCGATCGCGACCACGGAGACGACGCTCTACAGCCGCGAGATCGTGATGGAGCTCGTCAAGCTCCTGAAGGACAAGTCCGAGGAGGTGAAGGCCGAGGCCTACAAGGGCCTCGCCGCGGCCTCCAACTGGCGCTACGCCGAGGCGCAGGAGACGCTGGTCCGCGTGGCGCGGAGCAAGAACACCCCCGTGGCCGAGCGGCTCCTCGCGATCGAGGGCCTGGGGCGGACGGTGAAGCTCCAGTTCCTCGGGAACTTCGAGGACAAGCTCGTCATCTGGACGCTGGTCCTGCTGCTCGACGACGACGACCAGAAGGTGCGCGAGGCGGCGTTCGCCCAGCTCGAGAAGCTCGTGAAGGACAAGTTCGAGTACAAGCCCGACCTCGCGACGACCGAGCGGAAGATCGCGGTGGGGAAGTGGAAGTCCTGGATCGCCACGAAGTGCGGTCCATACGAGCAGATCGCGGCGGGAAGATAGCCACAGAGACACAGAGCAGACGATCCAATCAGGACTGCTCCCTCTTCGCCCTTGAACATGGAATTCAAGAAGGAGATCTTCT
>CAZSCC010000333.1:0-10156 GCA_964604905.1 uncultured Planctomycetales bacterium | reverse complement strand
CGCGCCGGCGATCGCGGAGGAACTCTATGTCAGCGTTCTGGCGCGGCTCCCGGACGAAGAGGAGAAGGGTCAGGTCCAGAAGTATCTCGAGCAGCATCCCGATCAGCGAAAACAGGCCCTGGGCGAGCTGGCCTGGGCGCTTCTCGCGTCGGCGGAGTTCCGTTTGAACCATTAGGATGACCGCTATGGATGGCCGATACGAATGCTCCGGGGGCGACCATCAGATCTCGCGTCGCCGGATGATGGGACTTCTGGCGGGCGGAGCGGCGGCGGGAGGGCTGGGCCTGGGAAGCCTCCTGCAGCCCGCGGCGGCCCGGTCGATGCAGGCCAACCAGAAGCAGGTCCTCTTCATCTTCCTGGACGGCGGCCTGAGCCAGTTCGAAAGCTGGGATCCCAAGCCCGGCAGCGATTTCGGCGGTCCCTTCCGGTCGATCCCGACCTCCATCCCGGGGGTCCATCTGAGCGAACTCATGCCGCTGACCGCCCGGCGGATGGACAAGCTCTCCCTCATCCGGAGCATGTCGACGAAGTTCGACGGCCATGACGTCGACCGCGCGCAGCGGGGGGACCCGCTCAACCGCGGGGCGAATTATCCCCTGCTGGGCTCCGCGGTGGCCCGGCTCCTGGGTCCCCTGGGAAACGGTCTTCCCGCCTACATCTCGGTCAAACCCGGCGGGGGAGGGTTCCTCTGGAAGGACGCGGGGTTCCTGGGGGCCAAGTACGGGGCGCTGGCGCTCGGAGACGGCAAGCCGCCGGGAAACATCAGCCGCCCGGACGCGATCACGAAAGAGCGGGACCAGGCGCGCCAGGAACTGCGGAAGCAGATGAACGACCGGTTCCGGCGCGGGCGGGTGGAGGCGGAGGTCGACGCGTACGAAACGACGTACGACATGGCGATGCAGCTGATGGAAAAGAAGGAGCTCTTCGATCCTTCGAGAATCCCCGCCCGGGACGTGGAGCGGTACGGGAAGCACCCCCTGGGCCGTCACCTGCTGCAGGCGCGCGTGCTGCTCGAGGCGGGCGTGAGGTTCGTCAAGGTCACGTCCTACCATTGGGACACGCATGGGGACAACTTCCAGATGCATCGCAGCATGGTTCCGCAGGTGGATCAGCCGTTCTCGGCCGTCCTCGACGACCTGGGCGATCGGGGCCTGCTGGATCACGTGCTCGTGGTCATGATGTCCGAGTTCGGGCGGACTCCGAAAATAAACCCCCGGTGGGGCCGCGATCACTGGCCTGGGTGTTGGTCGGTGGCGCTGGCGGGATGCGGTCTCAAGCGGGGGATCGTGATCGGAAACACCGACAAGGACGGTCTGCAGCCGGTGGGGAAGCCCTACGATTTCGGCGATCTCTTCCACACGATCTTCGCCGCCCTGGGCATCGATGCCGGCCAGGAAGGGTACCCGCACAACGGCCAGAACCTGGCGATCGCCCATTCGGACTGCGCTCCGATCCAAGAGATTCTCGCGTGAAGAGGATGAGCCGATGAATCTTCAAGCGGCGCCGACCCTGGACCCGTCGAAGGCCTGGGTTTCCAAGGCCCTGAAGCACGACCGGATGTTGACCGGATGCCGGATCAGCCCCTGCGGAACGTTCGTCGCGGCCGGAGGCGTCGACGCGAAGGTGAACGTCTGGGAGCTGGAGTCGGAGAAGAAAGTCTCCTTCACCGGCCATACGGGCTGGATTTCGGGGCTGGCGTTTCATCCCGATTCCAAGAGGCTCTTCTCCGGCGATCTCCACGGGATGGTCCGGTGCTGGCCTCTGACGGGTGGGGAGGCAACTCCGCTCTGGTCCGTCCCCGAGTCCCACCCGGGGGGGCTGCGCAGCCTCGCCGTGAGCCGGGACGGAGCCTTTCTGATGACCGGAGGTCATGACCGGGCGGTCCGGCTCTGGTCGGCCGAGGACGGAAAGCTGGTCCGGGAGTTCAAGGATCACGGAGGGTACGTCTACACCGCGGTCTTCTGCCCCGACGGGAGATCGTTCATCAGCGGAGGCCTCTTTCCAAAGATCAAACAGTGGGATCTCGAGTCCGGAAAACTGATCCGGGAGCTGGAGATCCCCTCGCTGTTCGCTCCGGCGGGGGAGGTGCAGGTGGACGCGGGGGGCGTCCGGAGCGCGGCCTTCGATGCGAAGGGGACGATGCTGGCCTGCGCGGGGGTGTTCGGCGGCGGCGGAGTCGAACCCGGGCCCGGCGGCCTTCTCCTGGACTGGGAATCGGGGAAGCTGAAGCACAAGCTGAAAACCAAGAGCGAGGGGGGGCTGGACGGCTACATGGGCGACATCCGGTTTGTTTCCGATTCCCTGCTGATCGGCTGCGCCGAGGGATCGGCCAGCGGAGGGTTCTTCTTCTGGAAGCTGGGTCAGGAGGATCCTTTCCACATGATCCTCGGGGGGGGCGACGACAAGAGAAAACTCGGCGGGAGCGCCTTTCAGGCGGACCTTCATCCGGATGGGTTGCGGGTGGCGGCGGCGGTCGTGGTGTCCAGAGGTCACGCCGGCAACGGCGGCCTGGATCTCGCCCGGAAAGGCGAGTATTTCTGCCACTCCGGGGGGGTGGGCCTCTTCAACCTGTATGCGAAGCCTCCCGAAGCCGTCGAGATCAAGAAGATCAAATAGGGCTTTCGCGCCCGTCTTCGCCGTTGGCGAAAAAATGGAGCGGGCGACCGGGTTCGAACCGGCGACGTCCACCTTGGGAAGGTGGCATTCTACCGCTGAATTACGCCCGCCTGTGACGGATTTGCGCGGCTAGCCCCCTATTAGTACAATCCCCCGGGTGGCGTTCAAGAAAAACCTCCCGCTCATGGTCGGAGGCGGCCTCGTCGCCGCGAGCCTCATCGCCCTCTCCGTCCTCGTCCAGCGCCCCGAAGAGGACCACGTTCGCGACGCCGCCGCGAAGTACGCCGCCACGCTCGGCGCTGTCCAGGACGTCCGGGTCTACGGCACCCAGGCCGACATCACCATCTCCGGCCGGCCCGTCCTCTTCGCCGAGTTCGCCCTGCAGGGCGGCGCGTGGGCGTACTCGAAGGACCTGGGCGCCGACTTCGAGGCCCTCATGAAGGACCCCGCCAGCTCCGCCGCCGTCCTCCAGCGCCTCGCCCAGCGGATCTCCGACCGCCTCAACGTCAGCGTCAAGGTCAAGGAGGGGATCCGCTACGCCTACAGCGTCTTCCGCGACGCGCAGGCCCTGGTCGGCCGGGTCGAGGTCCACTTTGCCTATCCGAAGCAGGGGGAGAAGCAGATGCTGGGCCGCTACGTCGAGGCCTTCCGTTACGCCGGCGGCGCGTGGCAGAGCGAGGGCGTGGGCTCCCTCCAGGACAAGCTCCCGACCCCCCCGAGATGAGCGACCTCAAGGATCTCCTCGCCCTCTACCATCGCGACCGGGGTGGATCGATCGGCGAGACCGAGGGGGGCGTGCGCGAGCTTTCGGCGATGTTCAACGGCGTGACGCCCCACAAGCCGGGCTACCTCGCCGCCGGCCGGCTCCGCCGCGCGTACGTCCACTACTACCTCCCCGTCAACGCCGAGAAGGTCGCGCGCGTCCTCACCGAGCTCGACGCGTACGCGCCGCCGGAGAGGCCGCCCCGCGTCCTCGACTTCGGCTGCGGCCCCGGCACCGCCTCGGTCGCGCTCCTCCTGAAGCGCACGGTCGCCGACCTCTGCCTGGTCGACACGGTCGACGAGGCGCTGGACGACGCGCAGTGGTTCGCGCGGCAGCTGGGCGTCGAGGCGCGTCGCGCCCACGAGCCGCCCGCCGGCGAGACGTTCGACCTCATCCTCGCCGCGAACGTGTTCTCCGAGACGACGGCGAAGCTCGAGGAGCGCCTGACCGACCGCGGGCATCTCGTCGTGATCGAGCCGGCGCTCAAGAGCTCGACCCGGAAGCTCGGGCAGTGGCGCGACCGGATGGTCGCGGCGGGATATCGCGTCGCCGCGCCGTGCGTGGGGCAGGCCGCGTGCCCGATGCTCGAGCGGGACGACCTCTGGTGCCACATGGACATCGCGTGGCCCCGGCCCGCCGGGGTGGCCGAGATCGACCGGCGGCTCGGCCTCACCAAGGAGTCGCTCAAGTATTCCTATGCCGTCGTCACCAAGAACGGGGGCACGCTCGCCGACCTGGGGGCCGACGTCCGCGTGGTCTCGAACCTCCACAAGGAGAAGGGGAAGGCGTGGGCGTGGGTCTGCGGAAAGCAGGGGCCGCTCTGCCGCGCCGAGGTGCTGACGCGCCACCGATCGGAGGCCACCGCCGCCTTCTTCCACGCGGACCGGGGCGACGTCCTCAAGATGAAGGTGGAAGGGGAGTTCGCGCGGTCCGAGGGGCCGGTCGAGCGCCTCTCGGTCGAACCCTGAGGAGACGGCCGTCGCGTTCGCCCTCCGGCCCCCGGAGGCGACCAGTTCTTTACTGACCTCGCGCGGTTGGTATAATGCCCCGCGTTCCAGATCAGCGGGGGGGGTTCCATGAAGGTGAAGTGCTCCCGGGGGAAACTCGCGGAGGCGTTCGGCATCGCCTCCATGGTCGTCCCCCAGCGCACCACGATCCCGGCCATCACGAGCGTCAAGATCACCGCCTCGAAGGACAAGTCGGGCGGCACGGTCGAGCTCGCGTGCACCGACCTCGAGTTCGGGCTGAAGTACACGATCCCCGCGACCGAGGTGAAGGAGGAGGGCACGCTCGTGCTCCCCGCCGCGCGGATGGCTGGAATCCTGCGCGAGGCGAGCGATCAGGACGTGTCGATCGACTCCGACGGCAACCTCGCCCACATCAAGCTCCCCGATGCGACGTTCAAGGTGGTCGGCATCGATCCCGCGGACTTCCCGACCGTCCCCACCTTCGAGGACAAGGGGTCGGTCAAGATCACCACCGAGGACCTGGGGGCGATGATCCGGAAGACCCAGTTCGCCGTCTCGACCGAGGTGGTCCGCTACGCGCTCACTGGCCAGCTCTTCGAGATCAAGGGCAAGGAAGTCCGGATGGTGGCGAGCGACGGGAAGCGCCTGGCCTACATCAAGAGCAAGTCGTCGGGGAAGGACGGGGCGTCGAAGGACGTCCGGGTCATCGTCCCGACCAAGACGATGAACCTGCTCGACAAGGTCCTCACCGACGAGGACGACCACGTGGCGCTGAACGTCGAGGAGACGCAGATCAAGCTCAAAACCAAGCGCGCCCTGATCTTCTCGCGGCTGATCGAGGGCCATTTCCCGGACTACGAGGCGGTGGTGCCGGGGAACCTGGACAAGAAGCTCGTGATCCCGCGGGAGGCGCTCCTTTCCGCGATCAAGAAGGTCTCGCTCATGACGACCGATAAGACCCGGGCGGTGAAGTTCAACCTGGGGAAGGGGCGGATCGTGCTTTTCGCGCGGACGCAGGACGTGGGCGAGGCGAAGGTGGAGCTCCCCATCGAGTACAAGGGGGAGGAGCTGGAGATCGTCTTCAACCCCGACTACGTGGCCGACTACCTCAAGGTGGTGGCGGACGAGACGGTCGAGCTGCACCTGAAGGACAAGGGGGCGGCGGGGGTCTTCCGGGCGGGCAAGGACTACGTCTACGTGCTGATGCCGCTGACGATCACGATCTAACTGTTAACGAAATCGAGGCGCGATTTCGTTAACAGTTGTGGTAAAATCAGGGGACTGAGAGCGTGAGGGGAACGGTGGGAGAGGTCCGGAAACCGCAGGGGCCGCGGCTGCTCGGCGACCTGATCGCCGAGCTGATGAAGAAGACCGCCCGGCCCCGGCGCAAGGAGATGATCGAGATCTCCGAGGCGTGGGCCCGGGTGGCGGGCCCCGAGGTCGCCCGCCGGTCGGAGCCGGTGGGGTTCAAGGGCGGCGAGTTGACCGTCTGGTTCGAGTCCCCGGTGCTCCGGCAGGAGGTCCAGGCGTTCCGCCGGGCGGAGATCCTGGCGCGGCTCAAGCAGGCGCTGCCGGGCCAGCGGATCGCGACCCTGAAGTGCGTTCTGAGGGGGTAATCGATAGGCATTGGGTTGTAGGATATAGCCCTTGAAAAGGATGCCTGTGGGAGAGAGTGGGCATCCTTTTTTCTTAGCTAGGCGCTCATGACCGAAGAGAACAAACCCGCCCCCCGGTACGGGGCGGAGGACATCCGCGTCCTCGAAGGCCTGGAGGCCGTCCGCCAGCGCCCCGGCATGTTCATCGGGGACACCGGCCCCCGCGGCCTCCACCACCTGGTCTACGAGGTCGTCGACAACTCGATCGACGAGGCGATGGGCGGGTACGCCAAGACCATCGCCGTCCGCATCCATGCCGACGGGGCGGTCTCCGTCGTCGACGACGGCCGCGGCATCCCGGTGGAGATCCCCCCCGGACAGGATAAATCGGCCCTCCAGGTGGTCCTCTGCACCCTCCACGCGGGGGGCAAGTTCGACAACAAGTCCTACAGCGTCTCGGCGGGCCTCCACGGGGTCGGCGTCTCGGCGGTCAACGCCCTGAGCGAGTTCCTGGAGGCGACCGTCTGGCGCGACGGGGGCGAGTTCTTCTTCCGCTGCGAGAAGGGAGTCCCGAAGGCTCCCGTGGTGAAGAAGGGCGAGGCGCCCGCCGGCAAGCGCGGCACGAAGATCCACTTCCTGCCCGACAAGACGATCTTCAAGGAAACCGTCGAGTACGTCTTCGAGACGCTCGCCAAACGGCTTCGCGAGCTCGCATTCCTCAACCGGGGCGTCCACATCGCCCTCACCGACGAGCGGAGCGGGAAGAGCGAGGACTTCAAGTACGACGGAGGCATCCGCGAGTTCGTCGCCTACCTCAACAAGGGGAAGGGCCGGCTCCACGAGGACGTGATCTGGTTCGAGCGCAAGATGGGCCAGGTCCTGGTCGAGTGCGCGCTTCAGTGGAACGACCGGTACGACCCGATCGAGTTCTCCTTCGCCAACTCGATCAACACCCACGACGGCGGCACGCACCTCTCGGGCTTCAAGTCCGCCCTCACCCGGACGCTGAACGCCTACGCCAAGGAGATCCAGCTCCTCAAGGAGAAGGACACGCCGCCCGCCGGAGAGGACTTCCGGGCGGGGCTGACCGTCGTGGTCAGCGTCCGCCTCCCGAACCCCCAGTTCGAATCGCAGACCAAGGTCAAGCTGACCAACACCGACATCGAAGGCGTCGTCATCCAGGCCGTGAACGAGGAACTCCACGACTACCTGGAGAAGCACCGGGACGTCGGGAAGGCGGTCTTCGCGAAGGCGATGGCGGAGTCCCAGGCCCGGGAGGCCGCGCGGCGCGCGCGGGAGACGGTCCGGAAGGGCGCGCTGACGAGCGGCGACCTGCCGGGCAAGCTGGCCGACTGCTCGTCGCGCGATCGCGAAAACACCGAACTCTACATCGTCGAAGGCGACTCGGCCGGCGGCTCGGCCAAGCAGGGCCGCGACCGGAAGTTCCAGGCGATCCTCCCGCTCAAGGGCAAGATCCTGAACGTCGAGAAGGCGCGCATCGACAAGATGCTCAAGCACGAGGAGATCCGGGTCGTCATCAGCGCGATCGGGACGGGGATCGGCGAGGAGGAGTTCGACCTCGCGAAGCTGCGCTACGGCAAGATCATCATCATGACCGACGCCGACGTGGACGGCAGCCATATCCGGACGCTGCTGCTGACGTTCTTCTTCCGGCACATGAGGCAGCTGGTGGACCGGGGGCACGTCTACATCGCCCAGCCGCCGCTCTACCGGATCGCGCGGAAGAAGCACGAGGAGTACGTCCACAACGAGAAGGACATGACGCGGGTGCTGGTCGACCTCGGGATCGAGGGGACGGTGCTCGAGGGCCCGTCGCGGAAGCTGGCGGGGGCGGAGCTGAGGTCGCTCGTCGAGGCGGTGCTGCGGATCGAGGACGCGTTTCCGCTCGTCCAGCGGAAGGGCCTCTCGATGGAGAAGTACCTCCAGCAGTTCGACGCGCGGGCGGGACGGCTGCCCCTCTACCGCGCGAAGTGGCAGGGGAAGGACCAGTACTTCTACTCGCAGGAATCGCTCGACGCGTGGATCGCCCAGGAGGAGAAGGCGGCCGGCCGGGAGATCGAGGCCTACTCCGACGACTTCGAGGGCCCGCGGGCGGACGCCCAGCCGTCGATCCTCCTCAACGAGTTCGTCGGGTCGGGCGAGGTCGAGGCGGCCGTGAAGGAGATCCAGAACCTCGGCTTCCCGATGGCGGAGTACTTCCGGGCCGAGGAGGCGGACGGCAAGGCGAAGTACCGGCTGGTCTACGAGGGCGAGGCGATCCCCGTCCACACGCTGCGCGACGTGCTGCGCGGCATCCGGCAGGTGGGGAAGAAGGGGATCGAGGTGACGCGCTTCAAGGGCCTCGGCGAAATGGACGCCGACCAGCTGTGGAAGACCACGATGGACCCGGCCCACCGGACGCTGCTCAAGGTGACGATCGAGGACGTGATCGAGGCCGAGCGGATGTTCACGATCCTGATGGGCGAAGAGGTCGAGCCCCGGCGCGAATTCATCGAGAAGCACGCGCTCGAGGTGAAATTCCTGGACGTGTAGGCAACTCGGGCGATTGGCGAAGGGCGAAGGGAAGAGGCGCTTCAGCGTGATCGGCAGCGGGGGACCCAGGGTGAGCCAGACGAGCAAGAACGCGTGTCCGAAGTGCCGCACGAAGTTCCGGACGGGGGGGCTGCTGCCGATGGCGGAGGAGCAGCGCCTCAGGAAGACCGGGATCATCAACCTGGGCGAACCGCCGGACCGGATCGACTGCCCCAAGTGCCAGTCGAAGCTTAAGGTGGTGGAAGTCCGCATGGGCACCTTCTTCACGGTCGAGTAGCGATGGGATCCTTCGAGCGGTCCGGCACCTTCCAGAACCGGGAGAAGTTCCTGGAGGGGGTCAAGCAGAAGCTGGAGAAGCTGATGGGGGGCGACGCGCAGGGGATGACCGCGACGTGGGCGAAAGAGGGAGCGGCGGACGTGGGCCGCCTCTCGGGCTTCGGCGCGCGGATCGAGATGACCGTGGACGCCGCGGCGTGGCGGTGCATGGCGGAGATCCCGTCCTGGCTGCCCATCCCGCAGTCGATGATCGAGCGGAAGTTCGACGAGAAATTCGCCGAGTTGAGTAAGCTGTGAGGAAGAGGGCATCGAGGGTCGGTCGGTCCTTGATGCCGGATGCATCATTCATGATGCTTGATGCGGGCTTCGTGACCTTTTAGGATTCGCACCGTGCCGCCCAAGAAGAAGGACATCTCGATCCGGCACATCGCCCAGGAGGTGGGCCTCGATCCCGGCTTCGTGCTGGACGTCCTCAAGGAGATTCCGGGAGTCCAGGTCACCCGCGAGGTCGCCGACAAGATCTTCAAGGCCGCGCGCAAGCTCGGCTACGACTTCCGCAAGCTCAAGATCGGAAAGCGGATGCAGCACCGGAAGGAGACGTTTGACGAGGTGCTGGAGAAGATCGGCGAGAACCCGGGCTGGGGGCGGGCCGAGATCGTGAAGTACCTGAAGGAGTCCCGTGCCCTCGTCGACCGCGTGCACAAGCGGGTCTTCAAGGACGAGTTCGGGAACTAAAAGAAGCTCGAAGCGGGAAGCCCGAAGCTCGAGGCGGCCGGCCCCTTTCGCTTCCGGCTTCCGATCCTACTCCGCGTGGCGCGCGTGGGGATGCTCGCAGTGGAGCTCCTCGCCCGCCCCCACCTCGAACTGGAAGGTCGCGTGGTTGATCTCCCAGCGCTCGTCGAGGAGGCGCCGCAGGCGGAGCGCGATCTCCTCGGTCTGCGAGACCGGGAGGTCCTCGCGGAGGCGGACGTGGGCGGTCATCGAGTACATGCGCGAGGTGATCGTCCAGACGTGGAGGTCGTGGACCTCGGCCACGCCGTCGACCCCTTTCATGGCGGCGACGATCTCGTCCAGCTTCATGTGGCGCGGCACGGATTCCAGGAGGATCCGGCCCGAGTCGCGCACGAGGGTGAAACACCAGCCCAGGATGAGGAGGCTGATCCCGCCGGCGATGAGCGGGTCGGCCCGGGTCCAGCCCAGGAAGAAGACCGCCGCGCCCGCCAGGAGGACGCCGACCGAGGAGGCCGAGTCGGCCAGCATGTGGAGGAACGCGCCGCGCATGTTGAGGTCGTGCTTGGAGTGGCGGTGGAGGATCAGGGCGGACGCGAGGTTGGCAACCAGGCCGACCCCGCCGACGAGGAGCATGCCCCGCACGTGGATCGGGA
>CAZSCC010000332.1:0-2995 GCA_964604905.1 uncultured Planctomycetales bacterium | reverse complement strand
CTCGATGGGCGCCTACGCCGCGTGGGAGATGAAGGCCGACGGCCCCCAGCAGAACAAGGCGGAGAAGGAACGGCTGGGCGACTGGGTCCGCTTCCTGGCCGAGTTGCAGCGCGACGGCTACGTCGAGCGCGAGCGGAAGCTGCGCGCGCTGGGGTTCAAGGCGGTGACGGTCACGACCGCCTGGCGCGCCGGCGACGCGGCGGCCGATCCGGCCAACACGTGGACCGACGACGCGATGGACATGATCGACCGCCACAACTATTTCGGAGGCGGCGAGGGCGGCCACAACGTGAAGGAGGGGAAGGTCGAGAACCTGACCCATATGGGGATGCCGGGAGGCGGCCTGCTCGCGAGCGGGCTTTACCAGGTCGAGGACAAGCCGTTCTCGATGACGGAGTGGACCCAGCTTCCGCCCAACCCGTGGAAGCTGGAAGCGGCGCCGCTCATGGCGTTCTACGGCTACGGCCTCCAGGGCTGGGACGTCTCGTACCACTTCCTCTCGTCGCGCAACCGGATGGGGGGCGGCTGGCCCAACATGAGCTCGTACGTGACCGACACGCCCCACGTGATCGGCCAGTTCCCGGCGCTCGCGTTCGCGCTCTACAAGGGGCACGTCTCGGAGGCGCCGCTCGCGGCCGCCCGCCGGATGAAGCCCGACGCGCTCTTCCACGGGATCGACGCCCTCGGGCAGGACTTCACGGGCGGCGGCTACGATGCGAAGGCGACGAAGGGGAGCCTCGCGACGCCCCAGGAGGTGCTCGCGATCGGCCGCGTCACCTGCAAGTTCGCGGACGACGCGAAGCCGGCGGAGAAGGCCGACTGGTCGCAATTCTGGGACAAGGAGAAGAAGGTCATCCGGAGCATGACGGGGCAGCTCGCGTGGGACTACGGGCGGCGGATCGTGACTCTGGCGGGGCCGAAGACCCACGCGGTGATCGGCTTCGCGGGGGGCGCCTCGTTCGACCTGCCCGGCGTGAAGGTGGAGGTGAGGACGCCGTTCGTGAGCCTGATCTTCACGCCGCTCGACGACCAGCCGCTCGTCTCCTCGAAGCACGTCCTGATCACGGCGATGGCGCGCGACAAGCAGACGGGGACGGAGTACAGCGAGGACGGATCGCGCCTGCTCAAGGCGGGCGGCCCGCCACTCCTCATGGAGCCGGTGGCGGCGACGATCTCGCTCAAGGGCCCCACCCCCCTCGAAGTGCGCCCGGTCGACCTCTATGGGGTCCCGACGGAGATGAAGGTCCCCCTGACGGCCGGCTCCTTCACGATCGACGGCCGCTACCAGGCCTACTATTACGAGGTGAAGCGGTAGCCGCGGCGTAAATCAACGAGGCAGATTTACGCCACCGGGCTGGCGTAAAACCGCCTCGCAGCTTTACGCCACTCTGGTGGCGTAAAGCTGCCTCGCTGATTTACGCCACGATCAGGATGCAGTTGTGGGTGCCGAAGGGGTTGGGGACCTTCTTCGGGCCGTTGGGGTCGTCCCGCCACTCTCCGTCCACGATCAGGCGGTACTGGTACTCCCCGGGGGGGAGGTCCAGCTGCGCGCCCCACTCTCCAGGCCCCGAGGGGAAGAGGCGGATCCGATCCTTCGCCCAACCGGTGAAATCGCCGGTCAGGACCACTTCGCGCGCGTGGGGCAGCTTTACCACAATGGGCACGCGCTTCTTGCCGGCTACGTCGACGGGACTGGGTTGCGACTTCTTGCGAGCCATGTTCTCAGACCTCACGCGTAAGACGTTTCCAGACTGTGCGTCCGAAGGGCGAATCCCCGCTCCCGGAAGTGGCGGACCGCGGCCTCCACCTTCGCCGCCGCGCCGGAGACGTCGATCAAGTACCACGCCCGGCTCTCCGTGACGCGGGCCCGCAGGACGTTCAGGTCCACCCCATGGCGGCGGCAGAACGCGTCCAGGGCCGGAGGGGAGGGCAGGTCGATCTCCAGTCGCACCGCTTTCCACATGGACGTGAGGAGAGCAAACTTCGTGCCACTCGCGCTCTCTGGAGAGGTTCACGAAACCTTGCACCTTAGCGTAGGAGTGGGGTGGATTTCCTACCGGGCGGTAGGGCTTTGGGAGGGTTATTCCTTGAGCGCCTCCAGGTAACGGCGCGCCTCGGGCGTCTCCGGATGGTCGGGGTAGTCCCGGACGACTTCGCTGAAGAGCTCGATCGCCTTGGCCGTGTTGCCGACCGCGAAGTAGGCCTTGCCTCCCTTGATCAGGAGCCGGACGATCCGGGTGGCGTATTCCGCCGGCGTGGGCTCGCGGTCCGGACGAGCGATCGCCGAAGGGGCGGCCTCCTTCTGGGTGTCTTCGAACTCCTCGACGAGCTTCCCGCATTCGGGAGTCATGAACTTCGTCCCCTCCTGGCGCGCCTCCTCGGCCTTCGACTCCAGGGTCCGGAGAAGGGCGTCGAGGCCCGCCTCCCGATCCCGGAGCGCGATCAGGTCCTCCGCGCTGAGCCGCGCCCGGGCCTCCCGATAAATGTCGTTCATCGCCGCGCCCCGCCCGGCGAAGGCCTTGATGGCCGCCCGGCTCATCACCGCGGCCTCGAGGTAGCGGCCCTCCTGGTGGTGGTGGACCGCCAGTTCGTCCCAGATCGACGCACCCGTCGCGGGATACTTCGCCAGCCCTTCCTGCCAGACGGTGAGGCCCCACTCCTTCTTCCCCTGCTGGAGCAGGGAAAGGCCCAGCTCGCGGTAGCACTCCGCCCTCGAGTCCGGCCACGGCTTCAGCCGCAGCGAGCGGACGAGGTACGACGAGGCGGTCTTCGCCCGGCCCAGGCTCCGGTTGAGCATGCCGATCTTGAAGTAGATGTCGGGGTTGCCGATGTCCTCGACCATCGCACGGGTGAACAGGCCCTCCGCGAAGTCGGCCCCGCGGCCGCCGTTGTTCCGCGAGTACTTCAGGACCTGCTCCGCGCTTCTCAGGAGCCCCGCCGCGTTGGCCGGATTGCTTGCGCGGCGGTCGAGGGGGCCGAAGTCCTCGCGCCGGTA
>CAZSCC010000331.1:0-3523 GCA_964604905.1 uncultured Planctomycetales bacterium | reverse complement strand
CGGAGGACTCTACGGCAGTGCTTGCGATGTGACTATAGCGGGCGTATGGCCGGTCTTAATCCACCGCCGCAGCGGTTTCGTTCAATCCCCGTTTTGGGACGTCTCACTCCCCGCAAGAGATCGTACGAAGCCATGAGCTCTGTTTGGTGGATTGGTGCCGTGTTCAGAAAGTCATGCCCAGCGAGGAGGAGTTCCGGCAGTATTTTGAGAAGCCAAGGGAATAGCCGTCCATTCCCGCATGATCGCCATGGCAATCGCAACAGACGTGTGGTAGCCTGATCATCGACTCTCCCAGAGGCTAAGACCAATGAGCCACGATACCGCCCTCTACTCCACCGTCGCCAGGAAGGATTACCTTGGCCTCATGGATCAGGGGGAAACGCGCTGCGAGAAGGTGGTCAAACTGCTGGGCTTCGGCAATCGAGAGGTTGCCCAGGCTACAGGCCTTCCGCTTTCATCGATCCGCCTGGATGCCAAGGTTCCGCACGAGGTGGCCGAGCGGATCAAGGAGTGGGGTGTCGTGCTCAATCTCGTCGCACAGTTCTTCGAGGGGGATGTCGAGAAAACCACGCTCTGGTTCACCATGCCCAATCCCCTCCTTGGGGATGTCCCCCCCCGCGACATGCTTCGGGTCGGCCGGTTCCGGCGGCTCTATCAGTTCATCCTGGAAGCCCAGGCGGAGAATTCTCCACCCGAGGATTCACGGTAGCACACTCGATCGGTCGGGGATGAGAGGGGATGAGCAAGGGTAAGCGCCGACGGAGTGGTGGATTCACTCCTGCTCCACGCACGTTCAAGCTCATCGATCAATTCACGCTTTCCGACATCCGGGCGGGAAAGAAGTTCGAGGCTCGGATCCGGGAGTTTCATTGGCGTTTCTATGCCGACCTGGTTCTTCAGCGCGCAGAAGTCCGTGAAGAACTCCACAAGGCCGTCATGAAGGCGGCCCTCGAGGGACGGGAGATAAACAAGTGGCAGCGGGTCATCCACTACCGATGGTCGCTCAAGCCCTTATCGGCGGGCGGGAGCCTGGGCTCCAGCGGCGGCCGCTTCAACATCGGCAGAGGCGACACGGAACGTTTTCCGGCCTTTCCGGCGCTCTACCTGGCTTCCGACTTCGAGACGGCCATCTCGGAATCCCTTGGCCAGGGGCTGAAAACACAGGGCAAGCTGACCGCTTTTGACCAGGCCCTCGCCGGCGAGAAGTCGTTCCTCCGATTCACGGTGAGCGGCCGGGTGGAGACGGTCATTGATCTGGAACACCTAGAGCGCTTGAAGCCGGTCATCGACATCATCAAGGAGTTCCGGATATCCCCGGAGGTGATGAAGTTGGGGCGAGAGCTGGCCAACGAGATGAAGGCCCCTCCACCCACTCTCATTCGCTCGCTCCGAGACCTGGAAACGGCGCTCTTTGTGCCGAACTGGCGAGAACTTCCCATTCAGCTCGGTATCCCAAGCACGTCCCAGATCTTTGGGCAACTCGTGTACCAGTCCGGAGTCGAGGCGATCCACTATCCCTCGAAATTCACCGACCGTCCCTGCATGGCGATCTTTCCTGAACTGTTCGCCCGCTCGCCGTCTTTCATCGCTCTCGATGACGAGGCACCCCCAAGGAAGGACGTCATCATGCGGCTCGACCGGGAGACCTGGCCCAGCCTCTGCAGATGAAGCCCTGTTTCGAACTGCTCCAACCTCTGGTAGGTCTCTTCGAGTAGCCAAATAGCGGCTGAATTGTTGGGAGCCGTTCACGACGCCCGGGCTCCCACCCAACCCAGACGCCTCTCATAAGGCGGTTTTTCGGACGTCCTCCAGCCAGGTCTCCGACGGGCGAATTTCGCTACAGTTCCAGTTACATAAAGTGGAAGCAATTCCCCGGGGATGACAGGAGGCGGTCATCCCCGCGCCAGATCTCACCCCCCCCAACGTGGTTTGGATATCACAGATGAGCCGCATCTCAGGACCAACCTTCTCGTCAATCTTGCTGTTATCTGGCGCCTCGCGCGGCCGTGCCGAGGCTGCAAGCCCTTCAGAACTCGCAAGTTACGTGAATGCGCCTCCGCCGCCCTCCTTCCACATTTTGTACCCCTCAAGCTCCTGTGGTGTGACTTCGGTTTCCATCAGAAGCATAGGTTCCCCCGCCGCAAACACCTGGGGCATCAGTGGCAGGTGGCCAATCCCGAATCCGTCCTTGTCTTTGATCGAGCCGAGGCTGAGGATTGAGGGCTCAACTTTATCGGGGCGAGTTGCGAACGTGTTCTTGTAGAGTCGGATGTGAACAGCATCTTTGTCGACGACCAGCACCTTCGCGATTTTGAATCGTGTCTCCCCATCCTTGACCGAATAGAGCCCTCCTACCTTGAACTTGGGTAGCTTGTACCCGTCTGTCCCGAGTGTAGCTCCAACGTCCCCTTCGACCGACGAACCGGAGCTACACCCGTCTGTCCCCGTCTGCTTCGCAAAGGCGTGGTTGATAGAGACGACGGCAACTATCATTAAGATGGCGGCCGCATACACGACATACTCGACAATTGTGGCTCTGCCCGCCAATACTACTGGGAGCCCGTAGACAATCGCACCCAATGAGAGTAGAGCCATGACGACGAGCACGATCTTGTTCATGGTGGCTACTATACCCAAGAATGGCCACTCAAGAAGGCTATCCCGCCCACACCGGCCGGGCTTTCTAACGCCCTTCTCCCTCTTCGAGGATCCTCCGGACCAAGTCCGGTCCCCCAGGACCTTAACCTTAACCCCACATCGGGTCAGTGTGTCGAGTCGCTCCGCGAGAGCCGTAGCGGATGCAACGTCCCAGGAATCCGCCACTTTCAACCATTCCTCCCCAGTCCGGCGCCGAATGGACACATCGGCGCTGAACTCCTCGTGACCGTCCTCCTCGGTAAAGGACTCGTGCAGAATCAGAACATTCATCTCGTCAAAGCCGATCGTGTCCGACTGCGTACCGAGGGGAGTCTCCTTTATCCAGCGCAGGCACTTCGTGGAATGGTCGAACAGCAAGGCCTCAGCCGTAAACGCGCACATGAATGACTTGAAATGGAAGCCAACGCCGATCCCGACCCAGATGACCCCGCCGAGGAGGATCAACAACGAGGTGCGGTAATCCGCACCCCACATCTCTAATCCCCACCAAAGAATGCGAATCCCGGGAGCGAGGATCAAGGAGCCGGCGCCCAGCAGCAGCAAGGAGTCCCTCATTCGCGAGAGCCGAAAGATCGTATAGCCCTTCTGGGGTTCTTGCGTAAACGCGCACCTCAATGAATTAAGGAGGAAGCCAACGCCGATCCCGGCCCAGATGACCCCGATGTGGAGGATCAACAACGAGGTGCCGTAATCCCCGCCCCAGATCTTAAATCCCCCCCAAAGAAGAGGTTGTCCGATCCTCCGTTAGATTCCAGGAGGGGCCAACCGGCCCACATTACTAACCCACCTTCTCCAACACGTCCACCTTTTCGAGAGCTTGGACGAGGCTGTTGAGGAGGGACGCGCCCTTGACCTTATGCAGCCT
>CAZSCC010000330.1:0-7868 GCA_964604905.1 uncultured Planctomycetales bacterium | reverse complement strand
CTTCTCGCCGCTCGCGGCGGCCTGGTTCGCCCCGTTGCAGAGAAAGACCGCTTTCGCTTCGGGCACGTAGTCGAAGGCGTGATAGACGTGCCGGTCGCACGGCGTCGGCTCGCTCTCGTTCAGAGGCAGCGGCACCGTCCGGTAGTGCCGCTCCTTGACGCGCGTCCAGTTTGAGATCCTGAGCGGGGCCAGCTGCGACGTCGCGGGGTGAAAGGCGAAGAGGCAGTTCCCGTAGATCGTGTACCCGCCGTGCTTCGCATCGTACCAGCGGTCATAGAACAGCACGCGCCGGCCGGCAGAATCGTAGACGAGCTTGTTCCATCCCGCGTTGTTCCAGGTGCCCTTCTCGTCGGCCGCGGCGGGCTGCTCGATCTTCGGTTTGACTTGGACCCAGGTGTCCGGCGGGAGGGTGCCCAGATCCTGCGCCAGCAGGGACGCTACCCACAGGAGGACGCTCATCGGTTCACCTGGCTTTCTTGCTGGTGCCCGGGACGTAGCTGCCGCAAGGGACCCAATCCCTTGGTTCCCTTGTACGATCCTTGTACGATCCTTGTACGATCCTTGTACGATCCGGATGGCCTTTTTAGGCTTTTGGAGGGCCCCGGAGGGTTTGAGTGTCAAATCAATAAAACAGCCCTGGAGGTCGTTTAAAGCCCTCCAGGGCCATTTTCGACTTCTCTGGACTTCGCTGTCAGCTCGTCCTCCAAGGGCTTGCAAAACCGTTATTCGTGAGTTCAAATCTCACCGCCACCTCCAATCCCCCTCGCAACGAGGGGGTTACGAACGGGCTCCTCCGGCCGCTTGCGGGGAGCCGTTTTGTACCACCGGTGTACCACACTTCCTGGCCAAGCAGTCGGTCGCACCCTTGAGGCTGTCGGGGGCCAGGTGGGAGTAGCGGCTCACCATGTTGGGAGTGGTGTGGCCCACGATCTTCATGATGATCCGGTCGGGGATCCCCGCCGCGACCATCCTCGAGACGGCGGTATGCCGAAGCGTGTGGAAGCCGGCGCCCTCGACCCTCGCCCGCCTTGCGGCGGCTGCGAACGCCAACGAGACCGACGTGACTTTGTACGGCTTCTTCGTCCGGGGGTTCACGAACACGTAGGGTACGAAGCCGCTTTCACTCTCCACGGGCTTCAGCGAACCGAGAGCCTCCAACACGCCGACGTTGATCGGGACGTGCCGCGCCCGATGACCCTTGGATTCCGAGCCGATCCGGATGAAGCCTCCGAGAACGACCTCGCCGTCCTTGCGCTCAACGTCGGACCACTTGAGGCCGAGAATCTCTCCAAGCCGCATTCCCGTGTTGAGGGCCACCTGGATGATCTGGATCAAGTAGGGGGCCGACTTCCCCAGAATCCTCGACTCCTCATCGGGGGAAAGGACTCGGTCCTGCGCATTGTCCTCCCGGAGCTTCTTCACGTTCTCGACCACGTTGAGATCGATCATTCCCCAGCGCTTCGCCATGCCCAAGACGGAGCTCAGGAACTGACGCTCCCGGTTCATCTGCGCCTTTGATGGCGGGGTCCCCCGGCACGTCACGCCGTTCTTGCGCTTCGCGAAATACTTCTCGACCACGCCCGTGGTGATCGCCCGAAGGAGCATGGAGCCGAAGGTCCCCTTCACGTTCTGGTAGAGCAGCTTGTCCCGCTCGTGAGTGCTCTCGCGGCGAGCAGGAGGAGCCTGAGCGATCATGTACTCCTCGTCGACGAACTTCTCGAACGTCACGGGCTCGCGTCGCTCGGCGGGATGCTTCGCTTCCACTTCCAACAGGGCGCCTGAAGAGTTAAGTGACTACGGGGTCCCGATGCAGTACAGGTTGGACTGGCCCCGGACGTACATCTTCTTGCCCGAGAAGACAGCGGTCGATCTGAACGGCTCCAGGGTATTGCGCGCCACCTCCTGGTACTCACGGCCCGGCTTGATTACCACCGTCTCCCCATCATTGTTGCTGGCGTAGAGATACGGACCCGCCATGACCATGCTGGGGTAGTTGTCGCCCTTGATGTCCAGGGGCTCTTTATAGACGAGCCCCCCGCTGGCAGCGTCGAGGACGACAAACCTGCCGCCCTTCTGCAGGGCATAGAGCAGTCCGCCGGAGTAGACGGGCGAGGCGACGCACCAGTCTTTGATCGCTTTGCACTCCCAGAGCGTTTCACTCCCGAGCCCGCCGTCCTTCGAAGGCGCGAGTCGCACCGCACCGCCGCCTTTCCCGACCAGATACACCGTGTCGCCCTGCACGACCGGGGAACTGCAGGTATTGAGCGGGAGCTCTTCGGACGGCCAGATCTTCGAGGCCAGGCGTTTCCCGTCGCTGACCCGGAACACGTCCCCCCGCGCCGTCAGGACCGCTGCGACGTCACCGATGCGCAAGTGGACGGGGGAACCGTAGTGACCGGCCGCTTCCACCTGCCATAGAGTCCTGCCGGTGGCGGCCTCCAAAGCGGTGAGCTTCTTCAGTTGAACCAGAACGCGATCCCCCACGACCAGCGGCGATTCACTGACGCCGTAGATGCCGGGCTCGCGGTCGTCCGGGCTGATCTCCAGCCTCCGCACCCACTGCCGGTGTCCAGCCAGGTCGTAGCAGGCGACGAGCCCGGCCCCAAAGACCGCGTACACCTGCTTGCCGTCACTGGCTGGCGTCGGGGACGCATACCCGGTATCGTCGTTGGTCTTCGGCGGGATGTAGGGCGCCAGCGCCTTGAGGGCTTCGGAGGCCTCCTTGCCCTCGACTTCGAGCCTGGCCACCTTCGCCTTCAACGAGGCGTCGTCCGGAGTGTTGCCGAGTGCCGTCGAGGCCTCGGATTGAGCCGCGTCCAGTTCCTTCAACTTGCCGCGCAGGCCATCTGCCTTGGCCTGAGCCGCCAGGGCCTGCGGACGCTCATTCTCCGGCACGGCGTCGGCATAGCCGGTGCTGCTCGACCACAGGATCGCCCCGTCTTTGGCGGAGACGCACACCAGCATGGACGGTTCGCTGCAGACGAAGATCCGGTCCCCCACTAGGATCGGCGACGCATTCGACTTGCCCGGCAGCGGTGCCTTCCAGAGGACGTTCTCCAGGGCCGACCACTTTACGGGCGGCTGCGCGTCCGGGTAGATGCCGGTGCCGTCCCCGCGCCAGCCCACGGACGTATCCCCTGTGGCCAGACCGGAGCACGCCAGGGCGGCCCACCGAATCCACAACTCGTCAAAACTGCGATAGGCGATCGCCAGCGACGACACCGCCCGCAGGCCGGGCAGAGTATAGGTGAGCACCAAAGGCTTCGTTGGATCCACGTTCGGTCGGAAGCACTTCGCGCTGCCGTCGATGGTGTCCTCGGGTTTGGTGTTGTTCTTGCCTTCGACGTTGCTCGTGTCGGTTACCAGGTTCGTCCAGGTCTTGATGTCGAGGTCCCGCAGGACGTTGACCGTGCTCAGGAGGCCGTCTTTTACGAGCTTCTTATCATTATCCTGTTCCCCCGCGTCATCGGCGAAGGCAAGACAGATCGGCAGAAACATCCCCAATAGGATTCCGAGCTTCTTCATATTCGTCTCATCCCTCCAGGGTTTCTTTCCGGGGGCGACGCCGGTTGTTTTCACCAGAGACAAATCATCCACGAGCAGGTCTGTCCCGGTGTCCCCGCCGTTGGCCTTGCCAACCATCACCTGACACTTCGTACAGTCCGCTCCCGTCTTGAACTTCATGCTGAACAGGGCATAGGCTCCCGACCCATCCACATTGACGGTCTTGCTTTGGGCGCCGTCAAACTCCGAGACTGTCGCAACCGCCTTCAGGCCAAGGGAGCGTTTCACATATCCCGAGAAAGCATAGTCCGTCCCGGGATATCTGGGAGGGCACGGACGGCGCGGTGCCGCCCGGTTTCCAGCGGATGATCCAGGGGAAGCTTGGGTATGGCCACGGTCGGAGGAAGGGTTTTGTCGGGGATTCTTATTGAGTAAGTGCTTGGCATAATCATTGTTCCTTTATTTCTGTTGTTTGTTGCCTTCTGGTCCACCACCGCCGGTGCCCGGTTCCTCGAACCCGAACATCTCCAGGTTATCCCATCGCTGGCACTGAGTGCCCTGAGCATATGCGTCCCATACCACGAGCATTTGTTTGTACTTGCCCGGGCGCGCCAACAGGAAACTCTTCAGATAGCTCGGGTCCTTGTCCCAGGCTTTTTGCAGGATCCAACCCTGGCCGGTGAGATCCTTGATGGTGTGGCCCTTGAGCGTGCTCGGATCCAGTTTGCCGTTGGCAGTATAGAACTCAGCCTTGGCGTACCTCCCAAGAATCCCTTCGTTGTTAAGGCTGCAGCCGATCACGCAGAAGTTCATCGGGTAGGCCATGTCCAGGTCGAACCGCAGATAGATACGCCGGCCAGGAATCGAGTGGCACGGGTGCTCGCTTTCACCATACGAGCCGAAGTGACCGTCCGACATCAAGTGGTCGAATAAGTTGAGGGGCCTGTCTACATCATTCCCTGCCCAGACATTGTTTCCGGGGGTGTCCTTGCTGGGGCTGGGGATAACCGTCATCTTCTTGGCGCGGTACAGATCAGGCAGGTAGTTGAAGGCGCCTGTTTTCTTGCTGCCAAACAGTGGCAGCGGCGTTCCGGGATCGGCACACACTTGAACTTCGACGGTCCGGTTGCGATACGTTATGCGTTCTGGGATTTCAGACTCTGGTTCCACTGTCTGACTCAGCCGCAGTCTATTGACCGTCGCCGGCGGGAAGCGCTTTTCAAATTCACCTTGGCACTGCGTATTGCACCTAATCAAGTCAAACCATGTCTTACCTTCATCGGCCGAGCCTTCCAACCTGACTTTTTTCGGACTGTCACTTGATTGACCCGAATGGATAGAACTGCGTCCAAGCGATGACACGGTCCGCAGGCCTGGCAGAGTATAGGTGATGATCGAGGTATCCGAGGTCATAGTGGGGTGGTAATACCTGCCGCTGCCGTCAATCGTATTGCTGACTGAGTAATCCGATTCTTCTTCGTCACCCTTTGGCCTGCCTTTGAAATTGGCCGCGGCTGTCACCAGGTTGGTGGTCGAGTTGACCCCGAACTCCCTCAGCACGTTGACCGTGCCCAGGAAGCTTTCAGGGCGTCTCCCTTCTCCGCCCTCTTGGCCAAGAGCCTGCAGGATGGACAGTCCGAACAACAACGCCAATTTCAGCACGGTTTTCAATGTTACCAAGGCTTGTCGAATCGTCATTTTGTACCCCTCTTCTACTTTCCGATGCAATACAGGTTCTTGTAACCCCTGATATACATGCGCGTGCCCGAGAAAACCGGAGCGCCGAGAAAATTCTCCCCCATCTGAATGTTTGCCGTCACTACCTGGTACTTGCGGCCACGAGCCATCACTTTCATCTGCGACTGTTTATTGTTGTCCTGATTGACGGGAAAGTAGACATACGGCCCGGCCACGGTTATGCACTGATAACACTCGCCCATGTCCAGTTTCTGAGTGTAGATAATTCCACCGGTCTTGGCGTCGAGAACCTGCAGAGAATCCCCCCCCCCTTGGGCGTAGAGCAACCCCTCAGCGTATACACTGTAAGGCCCGCCTTTCAGCTCCTTGTTTGACCAGACGGTTTCGATCTCGATCCGGCCATCCCTGGCGGGTTTCAAGCGAGTGGCGGAAGAACCTGATTCCGTACCTGTGATCAAAAACACCGTGTTGTCAGCCACGGTAGGCTGGAATTGCTCGGCCCCACCCCCCGACGGAATCGTCGCGACCTTCTTCCCGTCGCTGAGCCGAATCACGTGCCCCATCGCCGTCACGGCCACATCGGTCTCGCCGACGCGCAGGTGCACAGGGGTCGCCCAGGTCACCGGCGAGTCTGTTTGCCATCGCGTCTTCCCGGTCGCGGGGTCCAGGCCGCGCACTTTGCCCAGATGCACCAAGAGAACGCCGCCAGCCAGCAGCGGCGAAGAGTAGTACCCTTGCGGATTTGGCGGTTTCTCGATGAACCGCACCCACCGACGGTTTCCTTTCAGATCGTAACTGGCCGCCATGCCGTTCCCGTACAGCACATAGACGTTCTTCCCGTCGCTGCAGGGCGTCGGGCCCCCATAACCCATACTCAAACCGTGGCCTGTCATGAAATCTGGCTCAGTGAAGTACTCGACCGCTTTCATCTGTTTTCGGATCTGCGCGCTCTCACCATCGTTCCTGGCTGACTTGAGCCGGGCGGCCAGTTCCGCGGCCTCGAGTTCCTCTTCCGGCACCGCATCCATATAGGAAATGCGGTCGGACCACAAAATCTTTCCGTCACTCACGGAGACGCACAGCAAAGTAGGCGGCTTATCGTTGGTGACGAAAATCCGATCGCCTACCAGGATCGGCATGGCATTGGCTGAACTGGGCATCGGCGTCTTCCAGATGACGTTCTCCGTCGCCGACCACTTCACCGGTGGGTTCGCATCCAGATACACGCCCGTGCCGTCGGTGCGGAAACCTACGGACCCGCCCGCCGTGGCCGCGTCCTGGGCAGCTACTGGCATTACAGCAAAAAGACACATGAGAAAAACTTGCATGGACGCTTTCCTTTCGAATGGTATCCATTGACTGCATGTCATTGGGCAGCCTCCACGCAGACGCGAAAACCGCCGGCACGCACTGTAGACCGCGCGTCTGAAGTCTGACACCACCGCGCCGCTGACGCGCAGTCCTTCGCGGGCCGCGAGTAATTCCCGCCTCGGATCACCCGGAACTTCTTGCCCGTGCCCTCGTCAACAGCGGCCTGCGCCGCCTCCGGACCGCGCGGATCGCTCGACGGGCTTTGTTTGTAATACGTCTCGCTCCAGAAGTCCGAGACCCACTCCCAGGCGTTGCCGGCCATATCGTACAAACCCCACGGATTCGCGGGATAGCAGCCGACCGGCATCATGTGCCAGGGACTATTGAGTAACGCCTTGAACTGCTCCATCCTCTTGCTCATCGGCGCAGCCGGCGCCTTCGCGCCCATCTCCGTCGCTGATGCGGCATCGTGGAACATCGCAAGGTCGGAACCGATCGCGTCGCCTGAGTAGAACCGCGTGACCGTGCCCGCTCGGCATGCATACTCCCATTCCGCCTCAGTGGGCAAGCGGTACGTCTTGCGTTCCTTGGCGCTCAGCAGTTTGCAGAACTCGTTCGCCTCATCCCACGAGACGAAGTACATAGGATACTCCGGCCCTTCGCCGCGGTTATGAACCCAGAGACTGGGATCCTCCTTGTCGCGCTGCTGTTCCAGGGTCGTTCCCATCACAGCTTTCCACTGGGACTGGGAAACCTCCATCGATCCCATCAGGAACGCCTTTGTGATGCGAACTTTGTGCTGTGGACCAGCGCCAGTCTTGGGGTCGGGGTCGCCCATAATAAATTCTCCCGGCTCGATGCGCACGAAATCCATACCGATGGAATTCTTGTGATAGGTGATCTCCTTCTCCGACCTTCCCTTGGGTGTAACTACAGAAACTGTTCTTTTCTCGGATGTCCAGTCAGGTTGAGCACCAGCAGTTGTCGCCGTTGCCCCAAAGGATTGGGCCGCACCAGCCAGCGCCATCCAGCCAGCCACAACGATGCCCCCGGTCAAATGCCGACGCAACATTCCTCGCCCACATCCCATTTCTTCCGTTCTTCCGTTCATCGCAACCTCATTGTTTCCCATCAACGTCGTCCTTGTTCTTTTTCCGTTCACCCGCCGATACATGGCATCGTCACTTGGCCCTACCTCCGACATCCCGCGTCGCGGTCAACGTCACACGACTCGATGGATTCCGTTCCCGCGGCGGCAGTAGCTAGTTCCTGTTGCTTAGCCGGGTGAAGTGCTCGTAAAACGCATCTATTTGGCAATTCGGACGCGATTCTTGAATGAGGCCCTCCCTCGCAGC
>CAZSCC010000329.1:0-9132 GCA_964604905.1 uncultured Planctomycetales bacterium | reverse complement strand
AGCAGCGCGGCGATCGGTTGATCGGCCATGCCGGCGTTAAAAGTCAGTTCCACGTCCAGGTTGCTGTGATGGTCCCACGAAGCATGATACAAGTTCACGAAACGGACCCCGCGCTCGACCAGGCGCCGCGCGAGGAGGCAGTTCGTCGCGAAGTCGCGGAACTGCCCCGGACCGCCGTCGCGGCTGATCTTGATCTTCGGGTCCTCCCGGTCGACGCCGTACATCGCCCGCGTCTCACGGCTCTCGCTCGAGAGGTCGCCCAGCTCGAGGGCCGCCGCCTGCATCCGGAAGGCGAGCTCGTAGTTCGAGGTGCGCGCCTCGATCTCGGGGTCGCGGACCTCACGGGCCCGCAGCGAGTTCAGGTCGCGGAGCGCGTCCAGACCCGCCCGCCGGAGCTCGCGCGAGAGTCCGGGCGGCTCGGAGGCGTTCAGCACCGGCTCGCCCCGGGTGCGGAAGAGGACCCCGGCGTAGGACGAGCTCAGGAACGCGCCGTCCCAGAGCGTCGCCGCGCCGCTCGTCCCGCGCCCGCCGGTCAGGACGACGTAGCCCGGGAGGTTCCTCGACTCGCTCCCCAGGCCGTACGCGAGCCACGACCCCATGGCCGGGTAGCCCAGGTCGCCGCGGCCGCACTGAAGCATCAGCTGAGCGGGATGGTGGTTGAACTGGTCGGTCACCATCGAGCGGATGAGACAGATCTCGTCCGCCACGCCGCCGATGTGAGGCAGGAGGTCGGAGAGCTCCATGCCGCATTGCCCGTGGCGCCGGAACTCGCGGGGGCTGCCCTTGAGCGGCGCGTTCTTGTTGATGAACGCGAACCGCACGCCCTGGAGGAGCGAGTCGGGGAGCTTCTGGCCGTCGAGCTCGCGGAGCTTGGGCTTCGGGTCGAAGAGGTCCATCTGCGACGGGCCGCCGTCCATGAAGAGAAAGATGCACCGCTCCGCCTTGGGGGCGAAGTGGGGGGCCCGGCGGGCGAGCGGATCCTCCTGGGCGAGCAGGTCGCCGAGCGCGGCCATCCCGAGCCCGCCGCCCGCCAGGCTCGTCAGGAACTGCCGCCGCGTCGTCACTCGCGCACCAGGAATTCGTCGAGGTTCATGAGGACGTTCGCTACCGATGTCCACGCCCCGACCTCCCGGTCGTCCGGGCCGGCCAACGCGCGGGAGGTCCCGAGCAGCTCCGCCAACCGCGCGCGCTCGGCCTCCGACGGGGTCCGCGCGAGGCAGAGACGGAAGGCGAGGACGATCCGGGCGCCGTCGTCGGGCGCGTCCCGGAGGACCCGGCGGGCGAGGGCCCGCGCCGCCTCGACGAAGACCTCGTTGTTGAGCGTCGTCAGCGCCTGGAGCGGAGTGTTCGAGACGCTGCGGCAGACGGCCGGCGCGTTCGAGTCGGGGCCGTCGAACACGGCGAGGTTCGGGTGGGGCAGGCTCCGCTTGAAGAAGGTGTACATCCCGCGGCGGTACCGGTCCGGTCCCTCGCTGACCGGCCACTTGAGGTTGCTCCGGAACGCGATCTTGGTCAGCCCCTCGGGGAGCGGCGGATAAAAGCTCGGGCCTCCGACGCGGTCGCTGAGCAGGCCCGAGGCGGCGAGCGCAAGGTCGCGCACGATCTCGGCCTCGACGCGGAAGCGGTTCTGCCGGTGGAGGAGCCGGTTCTCGGGGTCCGCGGCCTGGGCGTCGGGATGGAACCGAGACTCCCGCCGGTACGCGGCGGAGGAGACGATGAGCCGGATGAGCGCCTTGCGGCTCCACCCGTTCCGCACGAATTCCGACGACAGCCCGTCGAGGAGCTCCGGGTGGGTGGCCGGCAGTCCGCGCGCGCCGAGGTCCTCGGGGCTTCGGACCAGGCCGCGGCCGAAGAGGTGCAGCCAGACGTGGTTGACCGCGACGCGCGCCGTGAGCGGGTTCGCGGGGTCGACGATCCACCGGGCGAGGTCCAGCCGGTCGGGCCGGGCCGGATCGCGCGGCCGGAAGGGCGGGAGGCTGCCGGGGGTTCCCGGGAGGAGCGACTCCTCCTTCACGGGATCCATGAAGTTTCCGATGCGGAGGAGGTGGGTGGCCCGCGGCTCCTTCCGCTCGGCGAGCACGGCGACCTTGAGCGTGGCGGGGTCGGCGGCCTCCTTCTCGAGGTCCTTGATCCTCTTCTGGACTCCGTCCTGCTCGGCGGGCGCGGCCTGGCCGAGCTCCTCGCGGAGCTCGGCGAGCATCCGTTCACGCTCCTCCTTCACGCGCAGGAGCGCCGCGATCGCCTCGGGCGTCGCGGCCCAGGGCAGTTCGGCCTCGTCGGCGTTGTTGAAGAACGCGAAGAGCCGGTAGTACTCGCGCTGCGGGACGGGGTCGTGCGGATGGTGGTGGCACGTCGCGCAGCCGAGGGTCAGGCCGAGCCAGACGGTGGCGGTCGTGTTCACGCGGTCGAAGACCGCCTTGACGCGGTACTCCTCCTTGTCGACGCCGGCCTCCTTGTTGGTGAAGGTCTGCCGGTGGAACGCGGTGGCCAGCCGTTGCTCGGGCGTCGCGTCCGGGAGGAGGTCGCCCGCCAGCTGCTCGATCGTGAAGCGGTCGAAGGGCAGGTCGCGGTTGATGGCGCGGATCACCCAGTCGCGGTAGTGCCACGCGTGGGGCCGGGAGCTGTCGACCTCGTAGCCGTCGGAGTCGGCGTAGCGCGCGAGGTCGAGCCAGTGGCGTCCCCAGCGCTCGCCGAAATGAGGGCTCGCGAGGAGGCGGTCGACCAGGCGCTCGTAGGCGTCGGGCGCCGCATCCCGCAGGAACGCCTCCGTCTCGCCCGGGGAGGGCGGGAGGCCGACCAGGTCGAGCGACAGGCGCCGGATGAGCGTCCGTCGGTCCGCTTCGGGGGCGGGGGCGATTCCGGCCTTCTCGAGCCGGACGCGGACCAGCGAGTCAATCTCGTTCCCGGCGGGCGGCGAGATCGCCCGGAACGACCAGTGGAGCGGCCAGGCGGCGCCGCCGGCGATCCAGCGTCTGAGGACGTCGGCCTCGGCCGCGGTCAGGGCCGGGCCGTCCTGCGGCATGAGCTTGTCTGGATCCGTGTGGGTGAGCCGCTTGAGGAGTTCGCTCTCTCCGGGCCGGCCGGGGACGACGGCGCGGAGGCCCGACTTCGCGGGCGCCCGGGCCTCCTCGGCGGTCATGAGGCTGAGGCCGCCCTTCTTCCGGATCCCTCCATGGCAGGTCAGGCAGCGCTGGGAGAGGAGCGGCCGGACGTCGCGCTCGAAATCGACGGCCGCGTCGCCCTGGAGGGCGGAGAGGAGGGCGAACCAGAGTCCGGGATTCATCTATTACTTAACGTCCGGAGGAGCCCGGTCCGATGACGAACTCTCAGGCGCCGCCCAGCGCGTCGAGGATGCGGTCGTTGAGCCCCCGCGTGTCGAGCGCTCCTCCTAGATCGGGCGTGCCGTGGCCGTGCGCCAGCGTCTCCTCCACGGCGCGCTGGATCCGATCCGCCGCCGCCTTTTCGCCCAGCCAGTCGAGCATCATCGCGGCCGCCAGGATCGCGGCGGTCGGGTTGGCGATCCCCTTTCCGGCGATGTCGGGCGCCGAGCCGTGGACGGGCTCGAACATCGACGGGAACGCGCGCTCCGGGTTCAGGTTGGCGCTCGCCGCGAGACCCAGGCCTCCCGCGAGACATCCGCCGAGATCGGACAGGATGTCACCGAAGAGGTTCGACCCGACGACGACGTCGTAGGCCTCCGGCCTCCGGACGAAGTTCATCGACGCGGCGTCCACGTGTTCCTTGTCCACGCGGAGATCCGGGTATTTCGGGCGCATCTCTTCCAGAATCTCGTCCCAGAGGACGAAGCCGTACTTCTGGGCGTTCGACTTCGTGATCATCGTGAGGTGCTTCCGGCGTCCGCGGGCCATCTCGAAGCCGAAGCGGAGGATGCGCTCGATCCCGCGTCGCGTGTGGATCGCCGTCTGGAGCGCGAACTCCTCGGGCCTCCCGGTCTTGAACCGCCCGCCCGAGTCGACGTACTCGCCCTCGGAGTTCTCGCGGAGGACGACGAGGTCGATCTTCTGCGCCTCCGGCGAGGCGAGGGGCGACCGGACCCCGCGGAGGAGGCGCGCGGGGCGGACGCAGGCGTACTGGTCGAAGGCCTGCCGGATGCGGATGAGGGGTGCAAGGGTCACGTGGTCGGGGAGCCGCGCGGGATCGCCGAGCGCTCCCAGGAAGATCGCGTCGAAGGGCCGGAGGACGTCGAGAAAGTCCGGCGGCGCGACGTGGCCGTGCTTCGCGTGGTAGGCGGAGCCCCAGGGAAGGCGGGTCATCTCGAGCGCGAAATCGTGTCCCTGGAGGGCCTCCAGGACCCGGACCGCCTGGTCGGTGACTTCGAGGCCGATCCCGTCGCCGGGGTAGATCGCGATTCGGTGGATCTTCATGGCACGGTCCTGCGGCCTACGGAGCCGTGTCCCGAAGGGGTGCCTCGAGAGTGCGCGCGAGCTCCTGGGCCAGGCCCTGCAGGCTCTTGGGGTCGGTGCTCGAATCGACGTACACCGCCCCCGACCCTCGCAGCCCCAGTTCGAGCTTGGATGGGTTCATTCCCGTCACCCGCACCGCCTCCACCTCCCCGGCCCGGACCACCCGGGTCGAGGTCTTTCCGAGGAAGGGGGTGATCGAGAACCGTGCCGACCGATCCGGGCGGTCCACGCGCACCTCGTAGCGGAAGAACTGCTGGCGAGTCCAGCCCACGGCCCACGCCGCTATGAAAGCGAGTCCCCCCAGAGGGAAGAGCAGGCTCCACCCCCCGGGATTCCCCGCCAAGGAGCGGACGAATCCGCCGGCGATGACCGCCGCGATCGCGTAGCCGATCAGCGTGCCGATCCACTCCCTCGGATTCCCCGCGAAGTGGATCCGTCCCTCCTCGCGGGAAATCTCGTGGAGGCTCGGGAACGTCTTGGCGGAACCGACCATCGGAGAGAGTATACCCGATCGCCGGTTTCGGGATCAGCGGGCGCCGACGGCCCAGAGCTGGGCGGCGCCGCGCAGGTAGATCCGGCCGCCGCTGATCGCGCGCGACGCGTCCAGAGGATCGCCGAGCTTGTTCAGCGACAGGAGCTTGAACGTCCGGCCCGCCGCGAGGACCGCCACCGCACCGTCGCGCCCCGCGAGGTAGACCTTCCCGTCGCCCGCCACGGGGGAGGCGACGTCCGGTGTCCCGCTCGCGATCCGCCACCGCTCGTGCGCCGCGTTCGCCCGGTCGACCCTCCCGCGGGCCCGCGGGTCGAGCCCCACCCCCTGCCCGTTCTTCGCGGTCGGCACCCCGATCAGGCCCTCGGCGCCGCTACTCGCGCGGGGCCAGGATGGCGCTCCGCTCGGCCGCGGAGACTTCGGCGGTCCGCTTCAGGGTCCAGCCGCCGACCCAGCGCTTGAAGGTCTCGAGGTTGGCCGCGCGCTCGGCGGGCGTCTCGCCCAGATTCTCGTTCATGTTCCCGGGCTTGCCGTCCTTGGTGTTCTTCCCGTCGTCGAGGCGCCGCATGAGCGCGCCCAGGTCGGCCCCGTTGACGACGACCATGAGGTGCTCGTAGGTGTCGTAGCGGGGGCCGAGGTCCTTGTCCTTGAACGCCTGCTTGTTCTTGTCGAACTCCGCCATCGTGGGCGACTTGGGGCCGTGGCACTCACCGCAGCGTTTCTGGACCAGCGCGGCGATCGTGTTCCGGTAGGTCACCTTTTCCGGCGCCGCGGAAGGGGCGCCGCTACAGGCCGCGAGCGCGAGGGTCGTCGCGAAGAGGGCGTATCTCATCTCTATCCTCCTGATCACGCGACGAGTCTAACCGGAAGCCCGCCCTTCCGGAATGAAGATTCGCCCGGCGGTCCGCCGAAGATCCCGGATCGCGTTGTCCGTACCCGTGCCTGAGGGCGGCTAGGGATTCGAGCGGCCCCCGCCCCAGAGCGGCTTCGCGAGCTGGGCGTTCCAGCCTTCCCAGAGGCCCTGAAGCTCCTTGAGCTTCTCCGCGTTCGCGGACGACGCATCCTTGGATTCGCCTGCATCCTCGCGGAGGTTGTGGAGCGTGGCCGGTCCGCTCTCGACCTTGACCAGCTTCCAGTCCCCCTTCCGGATCGCCATCTGCGCGCCGAAGCGCCAGTAGAGCGCGTCGTGCGGCGCGCCTTCCTGGCGGCCCTCGAGGAACGGGAGGAGGTTCACGCCGTCCAGCTTCCACTCGGGCTTCGCCTCGACGCCCGCGGCGGCGAGCGCGGTCGCGTGGAGGTCGAGCTGGATGACGGGCTGCTCGTACGACTTGCCCGCCGGGAGCCGGCCCTTCCAGCTCGCGACGAACGGCACGCGGACGCCGCCCTCGAGCGTCTGGCGCTTCGAACCGCGGAGCGGGTCGTTCCGGGAGCCGTTGATCGTCGTCCCCTGCATCGTGGGGCCGCCGTTGTCGCTGAAGAAGAAGACGAGCGTCTTCTCCTCAAGACCCGCCGCGCGGATCTTCTCCATCACCTTTCCGACGGCATCGTCCATCGCGGAGAGCATCGCGGCGTAGGTGCGCCGCTGCTTGTTCTCGATCGCCTCGAACTTCTTGAGCCGCTCGTCCGTCGCGTCCATCGGCGTGTGGACGGCGTTGAACGCGAGGTAGAGGAGGAAGGGCTTCTCTTTCTGGCGGTCGATGAACGAGACCGCCTCGCGCGCGAACGCGTCGGTCAGGTACTCCTTCTCCTCGACGGCCACCGTCCCGCGGAGGAGGCCCGGCTTCCCCGGCAGGTAGGTGCGCGCGCCGCCCAGGAAGCCGAAGAACTCGTCGAACCCGCGCTTCTGCGGGTGGAACGGCTCCTGGCTCCCGAGGTGCCACTTTCCCACGAGCCCGGTGGCGTACCCGGCAGCCTTCAGCCGGTCGGCGAGCGTGGTCTCCGAGAGCGGAAGCCCCTGGGCGCCGCCCGCGGGGTTGAACTCGTGGCCGAAGCGCTGCTGATAGCGGCCCGTGAGGAGCCCCGCCCGCGTCGGGCTGCAGTAGGGGCCGGAGACGTAGCCGTTCGAGCAGCGCACGCCGGCCGCGGCGATCGCGTCCAGGTTCGGCGTCGGGATGTCCTTGCACCCGTGGAACCCGACGTCCGCGTAGCCCAGGTCGTCCGCCAGCAGGATGAGGATATTCGGCTTGCGTTCCTGCGGCGAGGCGCCCAGGAGGGCAAGCGAGAGGAGGAGCAGGCCCTTCATGATCAGATCCCTCTCTCAAGGGAACCCGGGGAACAAGGGGAATGTTGCGTCTTTGCCGTTCGCTACTCCGGGACGAGGAAGACCGCGGCGTCATCGATCCTCGGGACGTCGGCGGAGGCAGGACCTTGAAAGGGGGCTCAGCGGGCGCCGACCGCCCAGAGGTGGGCGGCGCCGCGCAGGTAGATCCGGCCGCCGCTGATCGCGGGCGACGCGTCCAGAGGATCGCCGAGCTTGTTCAGCGACAGGAGCTTGAACGCCCGGCCGGCCGCCAGGACCGCCACCGCGCCGTCCCGACCCGCGAGGTAGACCTTCCCGTCGCCCGCCACGGGCGAGGCGAAGTGGCTGTTCGCCCCCGTGCGCTCCCGGTAGAGCTGCTTTCCCGTGGCCGCGTCGAGGCAGGTCACCGTCCCGTTGGTCCCGCCTAGGTAGACGAGGCCGTCGTAGAGGAGCGGCGAGGCGACGTCCGGCGTGCCGCTCGCCAGCCGCCACCGCTCGTGCGTTGCGTTCGTCCGGTCGACCTTGCCGCGGGCCTTCGGGTCGAGTCCCACCACCTGGCCGTTCTTCGCGGTAGGCACCACGATCAGGCCTTCCGTCACCAGCGGAGACGAGACGAAGCGGAGGGTCTTCTCGTACTTCTCCTTCGGGTTCAGGTCGCCCAGCCGCCAGAGTTCCGCGCCGCTCTTGGGGTCGTGGCCGATCGCGTAGTCGTTCCCGTGGGAGACCAGCACGGTTGCGCCGTCGGCGGTCCAGAGCTGGACGGACGCGTACGAATGCTCGCACTCGTTGACGCCGTCGGACTTGCGCTCCGCCTTCCAGCGCTCCGCTCCCGTCGCCGCGTCGAGCGCGAGCACCCAGGCGCCGCCCGAGTGGATGAGCTGGAGGTAGATCGTCCCGTCGTGCACGAGCGGGGTGGTGGTCATCCCGAAGCCGAGCTTGAACCGGCCGGTGCGCTGCTGGAGGTCGGCTTTCCAGATTTCCTGGCCGGCGACCGTGAAGCAGGCCAGGTCGCCCGTCCCGAAGTACGCCCAGACGTGCTTCCCGTCGGTGGTCGGGGAGGCGGACGCGAGGTTCTTGAAATCCTTCCGTCCCTCCGAGACGACGCGCTCCCACCGGGCCTTGCCGTCGGTCCCGATGCAGAGGAGCAGCGCCTTAGAGCCGTCGGCGCTGGGCGAGGCGACGAACACGTTTTCTCCCCAGACCACGGGCGTGGCGCCCGCCGCCGCGGGGAGGGGCGCCTTCCAGAGGACGCCCGACTCGGGGCTCCACTTCTCGGGAAGCCCGCGCTCGGCGCTGACCCCGTCCCGCGCCGGACCGCGCCACGCGGGCCAGTCGTCGGCCCCGGCGACCGCCGCTCCCGCCAGGACCCACGCCCCGACCCAGGTGAACCGTGATCTCATGAACTTCCTCCCGTCGGTCTGTCGAAGACGATACGCTCCCGCGAGGGGGTGTGAGACAATGAAAGGGGTATCGGGAAAGCAAGGGTCCTCCTCGCCGGGAATCCACCCTCCTCGCCGTCTGCCCGGCCTATCCTCTCGCGCGGGGCCTCACCGTGAACACGCGAACGAACGGCGTGATCCGCCGTTCACGCTCCAGCTCCAGGCCCGCAAGGCTCCCCAACCGAAGCCACTCCCGGCGGGGAAGGAAGTGGAACATCCCGGGCCCGAACGCCAGGGCGGCGGCCAGGTCGCGCAGGTGCTCTACGAGGATCACTTTTCCGTCCGGCGAAACGATCCGCGACAGCTCGTGGAAAAACCGCTCCCGCGCTCCCCGATCCCGTATCTCATGGGCTGCGAGCATGACCAGGACCAGATCGGCCCAGCCGTCCTCGACAGGCAGGGCGTCCGGAGGGGCCGTCAGCGCGGGAACGCCCGCCCCCTGCTGTCGAGCGCGTGTGATGGCGGGCTCCGTCATCGACGCCGGGTCGAAGATGTCCAGCACCTTGCCCGCTGCCTCCGGGAAGATCTCATGGAGCGGGA
>CAZSCC010000328.1:0-2922 GCA_964604905.1 uncultured Planctomycetales bacterium | reverse complement strand
GGGATCGATCTGACGAGCGCGAGCGTGGTGATCCACTACGACCGCTGGTGGAACGCGGCGCGGGAGGACCAGGCGACCGATCGGGTCCACCGTTGGGGCCAGAAGCGGGGAGTCCAGGTCTTCAAGCTCCTCACCCGGGGAACGCTCGAGGAGAAGATCGACAAGATGATCGCGGCCAAGGGCGACCTGATGAACTCGGTGGTCGAGATCGACGCCGGGACGTTCAAGCGCTTCGAGCGCGAGGAACTGATCGAGCTCCTGACGGGCGCGCTGGGCGCCGCCGAGCCGGAGCTGGCCACCGCAAACTGTTAACGAAATCGCGCCGCGAATTCGTTAACAGTTTGACCGCCTACTTCTCCGGCACGACGTGGATCGTGTTGTGGATCTCGTAGTTCGCAGGAGTCTTGTCTGCCCCCTCGAGCTTGAAGGCGATCTTCATCTGCATGACCGGCTTCACCTCCTCGAGCTCGAGGGCGACCGTTCGACCGTCTTCCGAGAGTTTCGCCGACTTGACCCCTACCGGGTCGCTGGCGTCGCCCTTCTTCTGCAATGCCCCCGGTTCCTCGCGAGTCGAATGGTGCCCCGAGCCATAATTCGAGGTCCACCGGTAGTTCCACATGGACACCGAGTAGCGGTCCACGTTCTCGGCCAGCTCCTTGTTGAGCGGGCTCGTGAACGTGATCGCCACCCCCTTCGGGGTCACGCGGAGCCCCGCGGGCATGCAGAGGGGGGCGCCCGTGTAGCGAATCCGGTCGAAGCCGCCTTCACGCGCCGCGTTCGACTGCCACCCGCGCAGGCCGACGTTGTAGAGTTGGCCGTCCTTCGTGTTGAACCTCATCCGCATGACGCTCGAGGTGAACTTGAGCGGGAACTTCACCACGCCGCCCTGCACCTGACCGTTGACCTCTTCCTTCAAGACCTTGTAGAGGCTCGACGTCCCGTACGAGCCGTGCAGGAGCTCTCCCTTGAAGGGGCCCCACGTGTCGGTCGTCACCCACGCCTGGCCGCCCCCCGAGTTGTCCACCTCCTTAGGCATCCAGCAGAGGGGCTTGGGCTGCTCCGCCGGGTCGGGCTTGCCCTTCGCCGAGTTGAGCGGTCGGTGCGCGGCATCGACGACGCCGTTGAAGCTGCCCGGCTTCACCCAATGGAGCGGGCACTTGGGGACCCACGATCCCTCGTTGTCACCGCTCGTCACTTCGCCGTTCGGCCCCACGCCGATCCCGTTGTTGGCCCGGAAGCCCGTCGCAAAGACCTCGAGCTTCGAGCCGTCCTTCGAGACCTTGAGGATCGTCCCGTGATGGTTCGTGATCCGGTGGAACCCGCCGCAGCCGGAGCGCACGGGAGCATTGAAGGCGAAGTAGAAGTTCCCCACCGGGTCGGTGTGGAGGTCGAAGCAGAAGGTGTGGAACGCGGTCGTCAGCTCCCAGTCGTTGTTGAAGTTCTCGTAGAAGTCGGCCTCGCCGTCGCCGTTCACATCGTGGAAGCGCGTGATCTGGTCGTGGCCCACCGTGTAGATCACGTCGTCCACGATCCTCAGCCCGAGCGGCTGGTAAAGGCCCGTCGCGAACCGCTTCCAAGTCAGCTTCTCCAGCTTCGCGTCGATCCCCGAGACGATCCAGACGTCCCCGTCCCACGTGCACAGCGCGGCGCGCTCGCCGTCCCTGAAGAAGTCGAACCCTCCCACGCGCATCTTCGCGCTCCACGGGTTCTTCTCGGGGATCGTCAGCCGATCGACAACGTACGGCCCGGTCTCCTTGGCGAGGACGCCCTGCGTCGTCACCGGCTCCGTCCAGCGGGCGGCGCCGCCCTGGGTCAGTTCCGTGAGGTTCAGCGGAGCCGTCGAGGCGGTGGACGTCCCCTTCGCCCCGGGCCCGAGGAGGAGCTTGAAGGCGACCGACGCCTTGAGCGCGGGAATCTGCAGACGGACGTCACCGTCCAGCGTGACGATCTTCGCGCCGTCGGGAAGACCCACGCCTTCGATGCCCAGTTCGGGTGTCGCCGTCGCAACCCTGAGTTCCAGCGGGACCTCCGAGGCGCCCAAGGTGAACGAACGCACCAGGGCCTTGGCGTCCTCTTTCCCCTCGATCGACGGGCTCTCGAGCACCGCGCATTTACCGACCGTGTAGGAGAGGATCACCCGGCTCCCGTTGAGGTAGAGACCCTTGAACTTGGCCCAGTCGGCCGGGAGGGGTCCGGGGGGCGGAAGCGGAGCGATCGAGTTCGCGCGCGGCTCCTTGAAGCTCCCCTCCTTGGCCCAACCCGGGGCGTTGGGCGTCTGAAAGACCGGGGGGACGGTCATCGTGGGGCTCGGGCCGTGGCCGCCGTCGAAGATGACCCCCGTGAACCTCGGCGTCCCGCCCAGCCATCCCGCGGACATGCGAAGGCTGTCGGTATCGAAGACCATCCCGTCGCTCCAGTCGTCGGCCAGGCGGAGCAGGATCCCCCGGGCCGTGACGTCGCCGTCGAAGTTCCCGGTGTTGTTGTCGAATTTCGTCCCGGGCTTGCTCATCACGGCGCAAGAAAGGAATGGCCCGTAGTCCATGGTCGGGCCGGTCTTTTTCTTCCCCTTGTCCTGGGCGGGGGCTAGGAGCGGCAGCGCCAGGGCGATCGCGAGCAGGCGAAGCATCATCGTCGGATCTCCATAGGATCTACTCAGATAGATATTCGAGCGGGGACGGAACGTCACAACTGTTCATCTGGGCATCGGATGTCCAGATCAACAGTTGCCGGGCCAACCCCGCGATTCCTGCGATTCTGGCGGGTTTCGACGCCAACTGTTGATCTGGACATCCGATGTCCAGATCAACAGTTACTCTCGAACCCTGGCTTTGAGCTGGGGAAACAGCTTGAGGGCGTTGTCGCGGAGGATCTGGCGGCCGATCCGCTGGGCGTGTTCCTCCGTGAGGTCCCGCCGATCGATCT
>CAZSCC010000327.1:0-6145 GCA_964604905.1 uncultured Planctomycetales bacterium | reverse complement strand
CGCCCCCCGTCTTCGCCGAACGCCGCCGGAACGATCGGCGAGAGCCCCCGGGACCCGACCTCGCGACCCCCGGGCCGCTGCCTCCGCCCCGGCCGTCCGAGACCCGCTCCGCCCTTTCGCCCTGGCCCCAAGGGGACTTCCGTGTCGACCCTGAAGCGTGAGCCCGGCGTGAAGCCCCGGCGCCTCCGTCGGACGCGGAAGACGCTCCTCGTGCTCGACGACGAGAAGCTGATTCGCTGGTCCATTCGCGAGGCCCTGCGGCGCGACTACCACGTCCGCGCCGCCGCCAGCGCCGAGGAGGCGCTCAAGCTCCTCCCCAAGCTCAAGGGACTCGACGGCGTCTTGGTCGACGTCCGCCTCCCCGGCATGGACGGCCTCGCCTTCGCCGAGCGGGCCCGCGGCGCCTGGCCGGAGGTCAAGATCTTCGTCATGACCGCCTACAACCATGCGACCGCCGCCCGCGACGCATTCGGCATCCACGCGGAGGGCTATCTCGCCAAGCCGTTTTCCATGGAGACCCTGCGGGACATGCTGGCCAGCCACCTCGGGGTTTCTTCCGCATAGTCCCGGGATTCTCCGCGCTCCCCCCTCTGCAATCCCGCATCCCAGGAATGGCCGGCCCTTTGCTCCACCCATCCCCGATGAAGATCGTGAAGACCTACCTGAGGGCTTTCGGTCGCCCGTTCACTTACAGCCCCCGCTACAACGTGTACCTCTGGTTCGGCTTCCTCTGGGGCCTCCCGGTGCCCCTCTTTTCGATCCTCCTGGACCTTTCCCTGGGAGGGGTCGAAGGACGCAGCCCCCTCCGCGCGATCTCCGAGCACCCCATCCACGTCTTCTTCCTCGCCCACCCCGCCCTCTTCGCCCTCGTCTTCGGCGCCATGGGGACCGTCCGCCACGAGCTCGAGGGCGAGAACAAGAGGCTCATCGACGAGCTCACCGGCCTCGCCACGACCGACGCCCTCACGGGCCTCCACAACCGCCGCTACGTCACCGAGGAACTCCAGAAGGCGATTCACCGGGCGGAGCGCTCGAACCAGCCCTTCTCGGTGGTCCTCTTCGACCTCGACAAGTTCAAGCAGGTGAACGACGAGCGTGGCCACGGGGCCGGCGACATCGTCCTCCGCGGCGCCGCCGGCGCGCTGGCCAGCGTCACCCGGCAGGGCGACGTGCTCGGCCGCTACGGCGGCGACGAGTTCCTGCTCGTGGCCTACGGCGACCTCCCCGAGGCGATGTCGCTCGCCGAGCGGGCCAACGACGCGGTCCGCCAGCGCACCGGGCTGTCGGTCAGCGCGGGCGTCGCCCGGTTCCCCGAAGACGGGGTGAGCCCCGAGGCGTTGATCGCCTCCGCCGACATCCTGCTCGTCAGCACGAAAAGGAAGCGCCATGAAAAAGATACTGCTCGTCGATGACGAGCCCGACACGCTCCAGACCTACTCGGACCTCCTGACTTCGGAGGGGTACGAAGTGGCGACGGCGTCGAGCGGAGAACAGGCGACGAGGATGATCGACGGCTATCGGCCCGACCTGATCCTCCTCGACGTCATGTTGCCCGGCAAGAACGGCGTCGAGGTCGCCCGCGAGCTCTCGGGCCGCGAGGACACGCGGGAGATCCCCATCGTGATGATCACGGCCCTGGGCCCGGACAGCAGCCTTGAATCCGTCCCGGGCGTCCGGCGTCTGATCTACAAGCCCTGCCGGCCCCGCACGCTGCTCGAAGGAGTGGACCATGTCCTCCGTTACGGACGCTAGGCTCCCGCGCCGCCGCACGGTCGTGCGCGAGTACCTCGCCGCGCTCGGGGATACCCGGACCTACGACTTCTTCCGGAACCGGACCGCGCTCTTCGGGTTCCTCTGGGGCCTGCCCGTGCCGATCTTCTCCTGCGCCCTCGACCTATGGCTCTCGGGCCACGGCTCACTCGGCCGCTGCCTGTCGGATCACCCGATCCATATCGTCTTCATGCTCCACCCACTCCTCTTCGCCGCGGTCTTCGGCGCCTTCGGCACGGTCCGCCGCCGCAAGGACCGGCAGATCGTCCATCTCGTGAGCGAACTCGAACGGCACGTGGCCGAGCTCGCGGAGGCGAACGAGAGGCTCAAGGACCTGGACCGGCTCAAGTCGCACTTCGTCGCGAACGTGACCCACGAGCTCAAGACCCCGCTCGTGGCGATCCGCGGGTACAACGAGTCGATCCTCGAGGGCCGCTTCGGGCCGCTGACGGAGAAGCAGCGGGGAGGCCTCGAGGTCTCGGTCCGCAACATCGACCGCCTCCAGAAGCTGATCGAGGAGCTGCTCGACTTCGAGCGGATCGAGGCGGGAGCGCTCAAAGTCCAGGCCGGCGACTTCGACCTGGTCCCGGTCGTCGAGCTCGCTCTCGAGGCGGTGCGCCCCCAGGCCGAGGCGAAGGGTCTGCGCCTGGAACGCGGGCTGCCAGAGACGCTCCTCGTCCGGGCCGACCGGGAGCGGATCGCGCACGTCCTCCTCAACTTGCTCTCCAACGCGGTCAAGTTCACGCCGGAGGGCGAGGCGATCGGGGTCGACGCTCGGGAGGAAGGCGGGCGCGCGCAGGTGACGGTCTGGGACCGGGGCTCGGGAATCCCGGCGGCGGCCCAGAAGTTCCTCTTCACGCGCTTCTGGCAGGCGGACGGTTCGTCGCGTCGGAAGCACGGGGGGACGGGACTCGGGCTGGCCATCGTGAAGGGGATCCTGGACGCGCACGGGGCGGCGATCCGGATCGACTCCGCCGAAGGGGCGGGGACCCGGGCGTCGTTCGAACTCCCCCTGGCGCAGGTTGTCGAGTCGGTAAAGGAGGGAATGCCATGATCGCCGTAAGACGGGACGAGCACGACGGCGTCCTGACGGGGGCGCTGGCCGAGATCATCGGGACCATCCGGATGGGCGCCTACGGCGGGATCGCCGATGGCGTGGAGCAGGCGCTGCGGGGCGCCGCGGACGAGTTCGTCTCCAAGCTCGCCGCCCACCTCAGGCACGAGGAGGAGGTCCTTTTCCCGGCGCTCCGGAAGTCCGACCCCGCGTCGGCCCCCGAGATCGCGAAGCTCGAGGAGGAACACCAGGTCCTCCGGGTCTACGCGACCGAGTTGGCCCACCGGATCAAGGCCAGGGACACGGAGGGCGCCTACGAGGTTTCACGTTCCTTCCTGGCCGCCCTCTTCGACCACATCGAACGCGAACGCCACTCGGTGGACGCTCGACTGAAGCACCTTGGCGCGAGTACGTAGGGGACGAACATCCCGCATGAGAGCTTTTTCGCCCGGGTCGCGGAATTTCCAGCGCGGGACCCCCCCCCGCCTCGCCCGAGGGCGAATGGCACGCTCCTTGCTTTAGGGTAGCGCAGTGACGCAGCACGAGTCTGTCCGCGCGCAAACGACCCTGGCTTGCCTCGAGTCGGGAGACGCGGTCCGCGCTGTGGCGGCCGCGGAGAATCTGACCGCAGGGTTGTGGGAAAGGAAGCAGGGCGAGGCCCCTCCTTCCGCGCTCGTTGAGTCCGCACCCCCTCTTCCCCGAACTCCGTCCCTTCGCGCGCTCCTGCCCCTGTGGACGTCACTCTCTGAAAACCCGTTAGGGAGGACCCGATGAGCACTTTCCCCACCATCCCGTCGTTCGTCATCCTGGCGATCATCGCGGCCGTCTTCGCCATCCTGACCCTGCGGGAGGACGTGCTCCGGAAAAGGGGCCAGTAGGCGGACTTTCCCACGCCTTGCCCCCCGCCCGCGCCGGATTCCGCATGGCATCGCGCTTGCTTCTCCATCAACAGACATGCTGGATCTGGCGAAGGAAACCGTCTGGGGCCTGTACGCGCTCCACGTTCTGGCGAACCGGGACCGCCTGACGGGGACGGAGGAGATCGTCCGGCAAGGGAGGGTTCCTCGCCAGGCGCTCGCTCGGATCCTCCGCAAGCTCCGCTCGGCGGGTCTGCTCCGGGGCCGGCCCGGCCGCGGGTACGCGCTCGCCAGGCCGGCCGCCACGCTCTCGGTCGCCGAGGTCGCCCGGCTGCTCGAGAACGCCAAAGCGCCCGCGAAGAGCTGCACGCAACGGTTCGACGCCTGCACGTACACCGAGTCCTGCGCCCTCGCGCCCCTCTGCCGCGAGGCGAACGAGCGCGCGCAGTCCGCGATGAGGTCCTTCACCGTCGCCGACCTCCGGCAGTCGACCGCCGCGCTCGCCGAATGCGCGGCCCCGCGAAAGAGAGGCAAGCATGCCACGGCTTGAGATCCGTCCGCTCCCCATCCACGGCGGGATCGCGCTGATCCTGATCATCTCCTTCGCCGCCCGGCGGCTGGACGAGATCGCCTTCGCGGCGCTCGTCATGCCGGCCGTCCTGTACGCGGGCGTGGCCGTCGCCCGAGCGGAGCGCCTTTTCGTCTCGCGGCTGCTCGGGGCCGTGGCGGTCGCCTCGATCGCCCCGGCCGCCTACGCCGCCGCCACGGGAGGAATCGATGTCGGGGCCGCGCTGCTCTGGCTCTCCCTCGCCGCCCTCTTCGCGCCCGCGTTCCTCCTCTCGGGCCGCAGGAAGGGGCAGCTTCCGAAAGCCGCCCACACGCACTCTTAAGTAGGGTCCCTTAGCGCCACCAGTGGTTGTGAGCCTCTGATCGGCACAAACCACAAGAGCGTTGGTGAGATTCAGAATGCCTACGAGCGTGCCCGAGTGGATTTGATCTCCCGTGGAAGAGGCTTTCAAGGCAGGCATTCCAAGACTCACCGCCCCAGCGTAGGAGTACGGAGTGAGGGGGTCATGCCCTCTGTCGACTGGCCAACTGGAACCCGCCTCCCAAAACGGGGATTCCGGGAAGTAACCCGATTAGGACGACCGTTTAAAGGGAGAGACCGTATCCTCGACAAGATGGATGCCGAAGCAGTCAGTCAGCTGCGATCACGAATCAATGAGGCGGATTGTTGGTTTAGACACGGGTTGTCAGCAGCAACTGACCCGATCGCATTGCGGTCGATCGACCTCAAGCCCTTCGATGATCTACGTTTCAATCTCCCCCTGCCAAAGCGGTCGTCTGTCGTGGAGTTGCTGTGCCGCAGTAGGGCCGAACTTCTCAGCCTCGCCGGGCAATCGAGTCCGCAGCCAAGTCGGCTACCTCCTGGCAAGCTGCTTCTTTATGATCCGGATTTGAATCTCTTTTGTGGGGGAGCCGAGAATGCTACCGAGGGCTTCTTCGACACCGACAACATCGCCCCTTGGGATTTCTGGGTCGCCTACGTAATCGAGCGAGAACCGAAGGAAGGATTCGATTCTTACCTTGTCAGCTGGATACCGGGCTCCCTTGTGCAAATAGCGGAAATAGGAATCCAAGCAAACCCGGAAGGATGCATTGCCTGGGCCGAAAAGGTCAGACCCAAATCCTTACGAAGTCTAGCATGAGCAGGCACTAAAGGCTGCCAGCCCTCGGACCTCCACACTACACGACTTACGAAAACGCTGATTTCAGACGCCCACCCTTCCCTACCCCAAGTGCACGCCGAACTCGTACTGCTTGAGCGCCGAGGCGAGGAGGGGGATGACATTCGCGGAGAGAAGAGAACCCGCGGATAAGTGCCTCAGGATCGTTCTCGTACTTCTCCGGTCAAAGATGGCGATGGATCGGCGGGAGGGATCATGGCGAGACAAGTACAGGATGCCGTCCGGTCGGGAAGGATGCGCCCAGATCGCCCGGCCCCAGCTCTGGGAGACTCGATAATCCCCCGAGAAGAGCCGGCTATCAGCGCCCAGCTTGGGAAGACCCGAGCCCGTGAGGTCGACGAGCTTGAGCGGTCGTCTGCTCGTTACGGTGCTGAGCGCCCTTTCTTCGAGCCAGGTGCGTGTAACCAACCGAATGCCCGTCCGATGCCCGGCCGTTTCAATGAAGGCTCCCGCGAAATCCAGCGCGACGTAGAGCGCGCCGTACTTCCCCAGGGGGTCATCGAAGCGATTGTCCCCCGACTTGCTGAAGTGGGCCGGACTGCGGTCGGCGGGATGGATTCGAAACCACGGCCCCTTGGCCCGGACGAGAGGGAGCCTGAGTCGGTCGAAATCGTTCGGAGGCGGCGGATGCGGTTTCAGCCTTCCTGCCATCAAGCGCTCCCGTGTACACCCTGGGAGCGTGCAGCCCTCACGACCTCCGTGACCCTACCCTCTCT
>CAZSCC010000326.1:0-16644 GCA_964604905.1 uncultured Planctomycetales bacterium | reverse complement strand
GACGTAGAGGCCGCTGGCCCCGATGACGTTCTGCTGCGCGGGGAGGACGTTGCCCATGCCGCGGATGCGCTGCGGGCAGATCCAGCTCGCGTCGCGTCCCGAGTAGAGCGTGAGGTAGTCCTTATGGCTGACGACGCGGCTGTCGACCATCTGCTGGATGCGCTGGATGGCCTGCGGAGGGGCGGTCTTGACGTTGAGCTTGCCCTGCTCGTCCTGGACGGAGATGCCCCAGATGGCCCCTTTGGGATCCAGCACCTTGGCGTTGCGTGTGAGGAACATGTCGTTCACGCGGACATCGAACTCCTGGGCGCTGTCCCAGTAATAGGAGGCGAAGGGCCCGGCGCCGGCGCGCCGCTCGACGGGGTCGATGCTCATCATGAGCCGCCAGAGCGCGTAATTCTTGGCCCCCTCGGTGCCGTAGTCGGCCTGCGACTCGTATCGGGAGAGGGTGCCGGACCGCTCCTGGAGGAGCATGGAGAGGACGAACGGCGTGGCGATGATGGCAAGTGAGAGGACGACGGTCATGACGAGGACCAGCGCGATGCCCCGTTCGCGCCGATGAGCCGCGGTAGAGTTGTGCATGCAGATCTCGCCCCCATTCCCGTCCGCCCTTACACCCATAATATAGCACCGGGATCGCGAGGGCGAAGGGTTCTTCGCCCTTCACATAAGACACGGCAGGGGGCGGGTTTGTTGACCTACATTCGCCTGGAAGTGCTTGGCGTTGAACCGGAAGCCTCCGAGGCCCGCCGCCGAGTCCCTCTGCTGGGGGTTGTGGCCGATCCCCTCGACTTTTTCGTACTCGTGTTCGACCTGGAGCTCCGTCAGGAGGATGTGCAGCCGGCGGTTGACCTCCTGCAAGGTGCTGGAGGCGCGGCGGAAGGCCTACTGATCCTGCGGGACCTTGTAGACGCGCCAGAGGATCTCGGGCCCCTTGCGGCCGCCGTAGGCGCACTTCTTGCCGTCCGGCGACCAGTTGGGGCCGGTGCAGATCTCGTCGAAGACCTCCTGGCGGCGGTAGCCCACGACCATGTACCACTTCTGTTCCTTCTTGGCGGCGTAGGCGAACTGGGTGCTGTCGGGGCTCCAGACCGGGCCGTCCTTGCCGATCTCGTCGAAGATCTCGCTCTTGCCGTCGTTGAGGGCGATGATCGTCTTGAACTTCCAAACGGCGAAGTAGGCGACCTTGCTGCCGTCAGGGCTGAAGATGGGCTTGCCCACCTGGTCGTAGGAGGCGTCGAACTTCTTGTCGCCCATCACCATCATCCACTTGTTGGGAAACTTCTTGGCGCCGTAGGCGACGATCGAGCTGTCGGGGGAGAACGTCGGGGTCTCGACGGAATTGTAGACCTCCTGCGACTTTCCGTCGACGACGATGAACGCTTCGAGGACCTTGGTGGCCGTGTGGGCGAGGTGTTTGCTGTCGGGGCTCCAGACGGGCTCGCCGATCGTGGTGTACTCGGGGCCCTTCTTGCCGTCGATCACCATGTAGGACTTGCGGTCCTGCGCGGCGGTGTAGGCGACTTTCGTTCCGTCGGGGCTCCAGACGGGCATGCCGATCTCGGTGAAGGACTCCTGGGCCTTCCCGTCGACCCACATGTTCCAGGTCATGTCGGTGCGGACCTGGTAGGCGAGCTTGTGGCCCTTGGGGGCGAAGACGGGGCTGGAGACCTGGTCGCACTCGGCGCTGGAGATCTTGCCGCCGACGACCATGGCGTGGACGGTGTGGAACGCGCGGCCGGCGGTGCCGGGCTTGCCGATGCGGACGGAGTGGGCGACGACGGTGCCGTCGGCGCTGAAGAGGGGCGGCCCGCACGAGGCGTAGTCATCGCCCTTCTGCCCGGCGATCATCATGCACCAGCCGGTCTTGTCCTGCGCGCCGCCGACGCCGCGGGAAGCCTCGTAGGCGAGCTTCCCGCCGTCTGGGCTGAAGACGGGGGCGCCGACCGCGGCCATGGCGGGTCCGGGCTGGTTGCCCACGATGACCATCCATTGGCCGCCGTTGGTGGCGCGGTACGCGACCTTGCCGGCCGAGCTCCAGCGGGGCGAGTCGGCAATGGCGATGTACTCGGGCCCCTTCTCCTTGTTGATGCCCACCCAGGCCTTGCCGCCCTTGAAGACCTTGTATGCGACCTGCTTGCCGTCGGGGCTGAAGACGATGTCGGTGACCTTCGCGTCTTCGGGGATGAGGGCGAGGCTCTTGTCCTCGAAGGAGACGCCGGCCGGTTTGGCCTGGGCTGCGAACAAGACGGTCGCCAGCAGTGCGATGGTACGCATACGATCTCCTCCTCCGCCCGCCCTACCCTGATATATGGCCTATGGAACGCCGATCCGGGCCGAAAGTCAAGCCCAACGGACACAAAAAGCTGAACGGACACAAAAGCTGCGTCGGAGTTTTTGTGTCCGGTCAGACACAAAAATTCCGACGCAGCTTTTGTGTCCGAGGGCGCCCCTACTCGCCGGCGTAGATCCTTTCGATCCGCTTGCAGAGCTCGTCGGGCTCAAGGTAGTCGTCGCCGTTGAACTCGGCCGTGCCGTAGCTCGTGAAGCCCACCTCCTGGAGGGCCTTGCGGACCTCCTTCCAGTTGACGTCGCCCTCCTGCAGCTTCACAAACTGGTTGGTCTTCTTCCGGTAGTCCTTGAGGTGCACCCGGTTGATCCGCTTGCCGAGCGTGCGGATCCAGTCCTCCGGCCAGCCGTTCTTGACGATGTTCCCCACGTCGAAGTAGGCCTTCACCCAGGGACTCTGGAAGTCGTCGATGAACCGGGCGAACTCGAGGGGCGACAGCAGGAAGTTGTTCCAGACCTCCTCGACCGCGATCACGACCTTGCACTCCTCGGCGGTCGGGAGCGCCTTCTTGATCCCCTCGACCGACCGCTCGTACGCCTCGACGTAGCGGGTCTTGGCGTCGACCACCGCCGGGACGAGGAGCAGGGTGGTCGCCCCCACGGCCCTCGCGCACTGGAGGCCCTTTTTCAGGTTCTCCACCGCCTTCTCGCGCCCCGCCGGGTCGGCCTGGGAGAGCAGGTTGCCCCCCCAGCCGCCGTAGATGATCGAGTGGATGGGGAGGCCGACCTTGTCGGACGCGGCCTTCCATTTGACGTGTTCGTCGGGATTGAACGACGGCGGCATCTCGATCCCGTCGAAGCCCGCCTTCCGGGCGATCTCGAACTTCTCCTCGACCGAACTGCCCGCCTTGATCATGCCGAGAATGAGGGACTTCTTGGGCTTCTCCTGCGGGAGCCGGAACGCGGCGCACGCCGCCGCCCCCGCCGCCGCTCCAAGGAATTCGCGTCGATCCATGGCTCACCCCTTGATGAAGGCAATCAGGTCCGCCATCTGCTGCAGGTCGATCGTCTTCTCCAGCCCCTCCGGCATGAGCGACAGCGTCGACCGCACCAGCTTCTCGATCTTAATCTTCAGGATCGTGTCCGTCTCCCCTTTCTCGCGCTTCAGCGTCACGCTCGTCGCCGTCTCCGCCCCCGCCAGGCCGTCCAGCACGACCCCGTCCGTCGTCAGGATCCGCACCGCCACATAGAGCGGATTCACTTCGCGGTTCGGGTCGAGGATCGCGACCAGCAGGTCCTCCGGCGACTTGTCCCGCACCGTCGCGAACTCCGGCCCAACGTCCTGCCCTTCACCGCCCTTCTTGTGGCATGCCGCGCAGGTCTTGGCGAAAACCTCCTTGCCCCGCGCCGCGTCCCCCTTCTTCCCGAGCGCCGCCTGGTAGGTCTCGATCGCCTTCTTCCGGTCGGGTGCCGGCTCCCGCACGATCGGCGCGCTCGCCTTCGGCGCCTTCGTCGCCGACTTCTCCCCCGAGGCGATCGCGATCGCCCACTGCAGCCACTTGTCCGCGCCGGGCTTCAGGCGATCGAGCACCTTCGGATCCTTCGAGCGGAACGCGATCTCGAGGCGCACCCGCGGGTCCGCGTCGTCCAGGTCGACGGTCGACGCCAGCTGAACCGCCACCTCCCGCACCGCCGGGACGGGGTCCTTGAGCAGCAGGTCGCCCCTCCCGAGCGCCCACGCGGCCGCCGCCCGCGTCTCCGGCCGCTCGTGGCGGAGCAGGGATTCCGGGACCAACTCCTTCCGCTGCCTGAGCAAACGCAGCGCCGTCTGCCGATACCACGCCTCGGGCCGGCCGAGCGCCGCCACGAGGTCGCCGAGGTCCGGCTTCTTCCAGGCCGGCGCCCCGTCCTTCCTCACCCGCCAGATCCGGCCGCGATCCCGCCCGCTCGTCAGGTCGAGGTGCTTCTTGATCGAGTCGGGGATCGAGTAGGGATGCTCGATGCACTCGCGGTACATGTCGCAGACGTAGAGCGCGCCGTCGGGCCCCGAGGCGAAGTTGACGGGACGGAACCAGTTGTCGCTCGAGGCGATGAATTCCGACTTCTCGTCCACCCGCTCGGCCCGGAAGGTCGACCCGGACGGCGCCAGCGTCTTCCGGTGCACCAGGTTGCTCGCCACGTCGCCGATGTAGAGGTGGCCGTCGTGCCAGAAGATGCCGGTCGCCGAGGTGAAGAAGCCGCTCACCTTGCCGCCGAACTCGACCGGCCCGGGCGCCTCGCCCTTCACGCGCATCCGCGTCCGCACGATCCGCCACGGCTCGTCGGGGCTCCGGCGGTAGACGGGCCCGGCGTCGCCGTCGGCGGCGATCGACGTCGTGACCGCCGGCACCGCGAAGTACGGGTTGCGGGCGAGCACGCGGTCCTCGATCACGACGTGGCGCGCCTGCTGCGAGTTCGAGCAGACGAAGCGGCGGCCGAAATCGTCAAAGCACTGGCCGAACTGGCCGCCCCCGGACGTCGCTTCGATCTCGCCGGACGGGCGGAAGCGGAAGCCGCGGCCGTTGATCGAGAGCTCGCCCACCCGGCCGCCGTTCGTGCCACCCGAGACGTAGATCCAGCCGTCGAGGCCCCACCGCGGACAGTTGGCGAGGCCCTGGACGTTCTGCGTCCCGAGGCCGCTGCAGACGACCTTCTTCGTGCCTTCCTTCACATAGAGGAGGTCGGGGGGCGAGACGACGTAGGCCCCGCCGTCCCAGAGGGCGAGGCCGGTGACCCAGCGGAGGTGGTCGGCCACGGTGCGGCTCGTGTCAAAGCGACCGTCCCCATCCTTGTCTTCCAGCACCACGATCTTTCCGGTGGCGGGATGGCCCTCCTTGTCGCCGAACGGGTAGTCGTTCATCTGGGCGACCCAGAGACGGCCTTCCTCGTCGAAGGCCATGTCGACGGGATCGCTGACGAGCGGCTCGGCGGCGACGAGCTCGAGGGTGAAGCCGGGCTTCAGGGCGAGCGTCTTGGGCGCGTCGACGGCCTCGGTCGCCTTCAGGCGCGGAAGCTCGTCTTTCAGGTCCTGGCACGCGAAGAGGACGACGGCAAGGGCGGCGATTCTCATGTCTCTTATACGCCCTTGACTTGAGGATGCGGGCTCCCTAGCATGGGGGCCACATGCACAGGTTTGCGGTGTTTCTGGCGTTCCTGTCGGCCTGCGCGCCGACCGATGAACGCAAACCGTCGAACGAGCCGCCGGCGATGCCGCCGTTCGTGCCGCCCGCGCAGGCGGAGCCGAGCGTCCCGTTCCGCAGCGTCCCCCGCCCCGACCCGATGCTCCTCCCGGGCGATCTCCTGGTGATCACGGTCTTCCGCCAGCCGGACCTCGAGCGCGAGCTGCGGATCCCGCAAGACGGAAAGATCACGTTCCCTCTGATCGGGCCGGTGCCGGCGGGGGGGAAGACGCAGGCGGAGCTGGAGCGGGCGATCCGCCAGAAGCTGGAAGCGGACTACCTGAGGGATGCGTCGGTGACGGTGACGGTCAAGGAGTACGCCAAGCGACGCGTGTACGTCGTCGGGGGCGTGACGAAGCCGGACGGCTACGAGCTACCGCCCCACTCGCGCATCACGATCCTCCAGCTGGTGGCGGCGGCGGGCGGGTTCACCGACCGGGCGTACAAGGAGTACGTGCAGATCGTACGTCGCCGCCCGGGCGACGAGCGCGAGGTGATCCGGCTCTCGCTCGTCGAGGTGGAGCGGCAGATCGCCAAAGGCGAGCCGGGGGCCGACCTCGAGCTCTGGCCGGACGACCTGGTCGTGATCCCCTCGGCACTCCGCGTGGCGTTCGTGCTGGGCGCGGTGAACAAGCCGGGGAACGTGGAGGTCCCCAACGGGGCGCGGATGACGGTCTCGATGGCGGTCAGCCAGGCGGGAAGCTACACGAAGTTCGCCTCGACGGGCCGGGTGCAGGTGCTGCGCCACGCTCCCAACGGCGATGTGCGGAAGCTCACGGTCGACCTCGACGCGGTGCTGGGCGGCAAGATGGACCAGGACGTGGAGCTCCAGCCCGGCGACGTGGTCTGGGTCCCGGAGCGCGGAATCTTCTAAAGAAGCCCGAAGCTGGAAGCTAGAAGGAAGATTGAAGGCGGGGCGATTCGAGATCAACTCCAGATGGGTTGGCGCGTCAGAAGCAGTTCCGCCTGCGCCGCCGCCACGGGCTTCGAGAAGTAGAACCCCTGCACCCGCTCGCAGCGCAGCGCCCGCAGCCGCTCCAACTGATCCTCCGTCTCCACCCCTTCCGCCACCACCCCCATGTTCAGGTTCGCCGCGAGCGTCGTGATCGTCCGCACCAGCTCCGACTGCTCGCCCTTCTTCCCTAGCGCGCCGACGAACGAGCGATCGATCTTCACCGCGTCGATCGGGAACCGGTGCAGGTACGAGAGCGACGAGTAGCCCGTCCCGAAATCGTCCAGGTAGAGCCGCACCCCCAGCTCCTTGAGGCGCCCGAGCAGCTCGGCGATCCGCGGGACGTCCTCCAGGATCACGCTCTCCGTGATCTCGATCCGCAAGTGCCCGGCGTCGAGCTCCGTCTCGTCCAGGATCTTCTTCACCGCCGCGACCAGGCCGGGCTGCGAGAAGTGCTTGCTCGAGAGGTTCACGTTCACCGAGAGCGTCGGCCAGCGCGACTGCCACTTCCGCGTCTGCTCGCACGCCGCCCGCATCATCCACAGGTCCATCGGGATGATCAGCCCCGTCTCCTCCGCGAGCGGGACGAACTGCGCCGGCGAGACCAGACCCTGCTCCGGATGCTCCCACCGCACCAGCGCCTCGAACCCCACGATCTCCTTCGACCGCACCGAGACGATGGGCTGGTAGTACGCACGGAACTCCGACCGCTCGAGGGCCTTCCGCAGGTCCGTCTCGAGCTTGAGCCGCGCGACCGCCCGCGAGTGCATCGTCGCGTCGAACACCTCGTACGTCGCCTTCCCGCGCTCCTTCGCGCGGTACATCGCCGTGTCCGAGTCCCGCAGCAGGTCCTCCGGCTCCTCCGCACCCGACCCCGGTGCGATCCCGATCGAGACGCTCGTGAAAATCTCGTTCCCCGAGAGCACGAAAGGCTGTTTGAGCTCCTTCTGGATCCGCTCGGCCACCTCGACCGCGTGGTCGGGCTCCTTGAGGTCGTCCAGCAGGAGCGTGAACTCGTCGCCGCCCAGCCGCGCCACCGTATCCCCCGGCCGCACGCTCGCCTCCAGCCGTCGCGCGATCGCCTTCAGGAGCTCGTCGCCGACCGCGTGGCCCAGCGAGTCGTTCACGTCCTTGAACCGGTCGAGGTCGAGGAAGAGCACGGCGAAGCGCGTGTCCTTCCGCCGCTTGGCGCGCTTGACCGCTTGGCTCAGGCGGTCCAGGAAAAGTGCCCGGTTGGGAAGGTCGGTGAGCGGGTCGTAGAACGCCTGGCGCGCCAGCTCCTCCTCGGCGCGCTTGCGCTCGGTGATGTCGGTCTGCGAGCCCGCCAGGCGCGTCGCCTTCCCGTGCGCGTCCCGGACGGCCAGGCCCCGGGAGAGCATCCACCGGTAGGCCCTCTCCTTGTGGAGCATCCGGTACTCGGCTTCCAGGTGCGCGCTCCGCCCGGCCACGTGGGCCGCGATCGAGGCCTTGAGCCCCTCCCGGTCGTCCGGGTGGATGCGCTTCATCCACTCGTCGGGGCTCGGGCCGATCTCCGCTTCGGCGTACCCGAGCATCGACTTCCACCGCGCGCCGTAGTAGACCGTGTTGGTCTTCAGGTCCCAGTCCCAGAGGCCGTCGTTCGCGCCCGCCACCGCCAGGGCGTACCGCTGTTCGCTCTCCTCAAGCGCCTTGCGCGCCTGGGTGAGCTCGGTTACGTCCCAGAAGATGCCCTCGACGCCGACCACGTACCCGCGCGGGTCGAAGATCGGCGTCTTGACGATCTGGACGTAGATCGTCTCGTCCTTCCCTGGCGGCTTGTGCTCCTCGACCGTCTCGAAGACCTTGCCCGACTTGATGACGCCGCGGTCATCCTCGCGGTACTTCTCCGCGAGCCCCTTGGGGAAGAGGTCGAAGTCGTTCTTCCCCACCAGCTCGCCGAGGGGCTTCCCCATCTGCTGGCAGAAGCGCTGATTGCCGAACGTCAGTTTCAGCTCGAGGTCCTTCCGGAAGATGCACTGGGGGAGCGATTCGACCAGCGAGTGGTAGAGCGCCTCGGACTGCACGACGCGCTCCTCGGCCCGCTTGTGAGCGGTGAGGTCGCGCGAGAGACCGAAGGTCCCGATGATGCGGTCGCGCGGATCGCGGATCGCCATCTTGGTCGCGGAGAACCAGAACTCCTTGCCGTCGAGCGCGACCATGCGCTCCTCGAAGTTGACGACCGAGACGCCGGTCCGGATGACCTCCTGCTCCATCTCGAAGGCCTTCTGCGCGGCCTCGCGGACGAAGAAGTCGAAGTCGGTCTTCCCCGTGAAGTGGGCGGGAGTGACATTGAAGCGCTGCGCGAGCGCGCGGTTGACGCGGGTGAAGCGGCTATCCAGATCCTTGAAGTAGATGGCGTCGGGGAGGGTGTCCAACAGGATGCGGAAGAGGTCATCGTCCTGCGCCTGCGCGGCGCGGCGGCGGACGGTCTCGTTGTCCATGCGTCGCGTCCCCATCCCCAGAGTCAAATATGAATGAAGGATACCCCACGATCGCCCCGCTGGGCTTCCCCCCTTCCAAAATCGCCGTCGTCGTGTATTCTAGGGGCCCATGGACCGGACCCGCACGCTCTGGATCGGCTTCCTCGCCGTCTGGGGATTCACCCTTCTGGCCTACGGCGGGGTGAGCGTCGGCGCGAGCGCCATCGCCGCCGCGGCGATGGCGGCGCTCAACCTGGCCGCCGCTCGCCTCCTGCCCGACCCCCTCCGCCTCTCGCGCGCCGGGATCTTCTTTCTCGCCGGCACGGCGGCCCTCTTCGCCCTCCAACTCCTCCCCGTCGCCCCCCTCTTCTTCCCCGTCACCCACGCCTGGCGCCAGGTCCACGGCAGCGGCGGTCTCTGGCCCGCGACCGCCGACACCTTCCGCACCCTCCTCGCTTTAACACAGAGTGCACTGTATATACTGTCCGTCCTGCTCATTCTCCGCCTCCGGCAGGCGGGACTCGGGGCATCGACGATCCTGAAGAGCGCGGTCGGGGCGCTCTCCCTCGAGGCGCTCTACGGCCTCGTCCAGACGTTCGCCGATCTGAAGGACCTGCCCTTCTTCGGACCGAGACCCTGCTACGGATCGGCGAGCGGGACGCTCGTCGGGCGGAACAACTTCGCGGGGCTCATGGCGGTCGGGTTCGTGGTCGCGACCGCCCTCGCGTGGGGGCGCTTCAGCTGGCCCCTCCGGCGGCCCGACGACCCCGGCCGCCCGCGCTGGATCAGGCGATTCGAGGGGGCGGCCCCCTGGGCCTGCGCGGCCGCGCTCTTCGCGGTCGCGATCCTCCTCTCCAAGTCGCGCGGGGGCGCGATCGCCGCGCTCGGCGGCGCGCTGCTGCTCCCCTTCGTCCACCGCGGGAGGGCCAGCGTCGCCGGAGCGGCAGGCCTCGTCCTCGTCGCCGCCGGTGCGGCCGCGATCACCGGCCTGCAGCCGCTCCTGGACCGCTTCGACGCGCTCGACCCGTTCGACCTCAGCGCCGACGACCGGTGGAAGATCTTCGCGACCACCGTCGCGGCGGCCCTCAAGCAACCGGCCTTCGGCTTCGGCTTCGGCACCCACCCCGTGGCGTACCATCCCTACCAGCCGCCTTCGCTGCCGGGCCAGATCCACCACGCCCACAACGATTACGTGAACGTCTTCTTCGAGGCGGGCTTCGTGGGCGCCGCGTTCCTGGTCGGCGCGCTGGTCTTCTGGTTCGTCCGCGCGTGGCGCGCCCAGCAACCCCTGCCGGGGCCCGACCGTCTCCACGTCTCCGCCGCCATCGCCGCCGTGGCCGCCGTCGCGCTCCACTCGTTCGTCGACATGGACCTGCGGATACCGGCGAACGCGGTCCTCTTCAGCGCAATGATCGCCATAGGCGCCGCCGCGTCGCGGGGCGGCCAGCCGCGGCCGAAAGTCGCCCTCCTCCCGCCGATCCTCGGCCTCGCCGCGACAGGGGCGCTCTTCCTGGGGCTCGACGCGCAGGTGATCACCGAAAGGGCGCGCGGCTCCGAGACGGCCGAGATGGAACGTCTGGCCCTCCGAGCCCTCGGGCTCTCGCCCTACGAGTACCGGGCGGCTTGGGCGCTGGCCCGCGCGGCGCAACGGCGCGGCGACCCGCCGCTCGCCGACCGCCGGTTCGAGACGGCCGCCGACCTCTGGCCGGCCCATCCGGGCGTGCAACTCGCGGCGGGACTCTGGTTCGCCGAGGTGGACCTCGACCGCGCGGCCCGCTGCTTCCACCGACTCCTCGAGCAGGAACCGTCGAAGGTGCCTGAGGTGATGGCGGGGACTCGGGACGAGCGGGTGATTCCGCCGTTCCCGCCGGCGGTCGCGGCCTACGCGGGATTCCTCGTGCGCGAGGGCGACTGGCCGCGGGGGGTGCGGGCGTTCGAGCGGGGCGTGCCGGCCACGGCGGCGAACGCGCCGCTTTACGACGCGTTCGCGGCGGCGCTGAACGGAGCCGGCCAGTGGGGCCTGGAGGCGACGTTCCTCGACCGCCGCCTGCTGGTGAAATCGGACGCGCCGGCCCACGCGGCGGCGGCGCGGGCCTGGCTCAAGCTGGGGGCGCACGACCTGGCGCTCAAGCGGGCGGAGACGGCGTCGACGATCGACCTTGGGAACGCGGCCTGGTGGGCGCTGCGGGCGGAGATCCACCGCGCGGCCGGCCGCCCGATGCAAGCGCGCGACGACTACACGGAAGCGCTCTCCCGGGCACCGATGGAGATCGCCTACCGCCACGGCCGGGCGACGGCCTACCTCGAGCTCAAGATGTTCGGCCCCGCGGCGGAAGACTTCCGTGCGGCGCTGCTCTCCCGTCCCGCCGACCGCGCGCTGGTTCTGGGGTACGCCGAAGCGCTCGCGGGAGACGGCCGGGCGGACGCGGCCCGGATCCTGCTGGACGACTATCTCCGCAAGGTCCCCGACGACGCGGGGGTGAGGCAGCGCCGCGACGCGTTGACGCGTTAGAGCACCCGAAGCTCCTCGGCCAGCGCCGACGCGTCGGGAGGACGGCGCGCGGGGTCCTTCTCCAGGGCCCGCATCACGAGCGCCCCCAGCCGCGGGTCCTTCGTCACGGGCGGCGCCGGCGCGTCCAGCATCGTCCGGCGATAGACCTCCATGTCGTTCCGACCCACGTGCGGCGGCGAACCGGTCAGCGCTTCATAGAGGATCACGCCGAGCGCGTAGACGTCGGTCCACGCACCCGTCGCCTTGGCCGAGACCTGCTCGGGGGCCATGTACATCGGCGTGCCGAGCGCCGAACCGGCCCGCGTGATCCCGGCCCGTGCGTCCTGCAGGCGCGCAAGGCCGAAGTCGGCCACCTTCGGCTCGCCGAGCGGCAGGACCAGGATGTTCGCGGGCTTGAGATCACGATGGACCACTCCCCGTGCGTGGGCGGCGCCCACGCCCAGCGCCACTTTCCCGAGCAGCACGATGGCCTCCCGCTCGTTGAGGGCGCGGCGCTGCAGGTAATGCGTCAGAGGGCGGCCCCGCACGAGTTCCATCACCAGGAACGGCCGGCCCTCCGCCTCCCCCGCGTCGTAGAGCGTCACCACGTTGGGGTGGTAGAGCCGCGTGACCGCTTCGATCTCGCGGCGGAAACGCTCGCGGCCCACGGGATCAAGCGTCACCTCCTCCCGGAGCAGCTTGAGCGCGACGGGCCGCTGGAGTTCACGGTCCCAGGCGTTGTAGACGACGGCCGTCGAGCCCTCTCCCACGCGCTCGCGGAGTTCGTAGCGGGCGAGGCCGGGCGAGCGCTCGAGGCGGACGCGCTGCTCGGCGAGGACGCGGTCGAGGTCGGCCGGAGTGATCCAGCCGTGGTCGAGGAGGAGACGGCCGAGGAGTATCTCGTGACCGCGGAGGAGGGCGCGCTCCTGCTCGGCCAAGCACTGCTCAAGCTGCTCGGGGCGGATCAGCCGCCACTCGAGAGCGATGCGGGCGAAGAAGGTGGAGCCCCGCGGATCATCCATCGGGCCCGGAGCCGTCCACTACTTCTTGAGGAACCCGCGGTTCCTCATCCACTCCTCGCAGCGGAGCGGCCACGTGGCGCAGGGAAGCTCCCCCTTGCGCATCCCGAAGCCGTGGCCGCCGGCCGCGTAGACGTGGAGCTCGGCCGAGACGCCGGCGTCGCGGAGGGCCTGGAACAGCTTGATCGTGCCCGGCGCCGAACCCTTGTCGTCGGTCGAGACGGCGAGGAAGGACGGCGGCGTTTCCTTCGTGATCCGCATCTGGGGGGAGAGCTTCTCCTTGTCCTGTCGATCGAGGACGCCGCCCGGGTAGATGAGGACGGCGAAGTCGGGACGGCAGGACTGCTTGTCGGCGTCGTCCTGGGGCTCGTAGGCGGGGCGGTCCGAGTTGGCGGCGGCGTTCGCGGCCAAGTGGCCGCCGGCGGAGAAGCCCAGGATGCCGATGCGGGCGGGGTCGACGCCCCACGCGGCGGCGTTCGCGCGGGTCAGGCGAATCGCCCGCTGGGCGTCCATGAGGGGGCACTTGTTCTCGCCGTCGCCGGGCCGCTGGGGGACCCGGTAGGTGAGGAGGACGCAGGTGACGCCGATCGAGGTGAGCCAGTCGGCGACCATCGTCCCTTCGTGCTCGAAGGCGAGCATGCGGTAGCCGCCGCCGGGGGCGACGACGAGGGCGGCGCCGCTGTCCTTCTCTTTGGCGGGACGGTAGACTTCGATCCTGGGTTTCCCGACGCTGTCCACCCGCTTGGGGCCCTTATCGCCCGGAGTGGACTTCTCTTCCATGGGCTCGCCGGTCTCGCCCGGAATCTTGCCGGGCCAGAGCTCGAGGGCGGCGGGCTTCGGGGGCGCCTGCCGGGGGGCGGCGCCCACGAGGAGCGCCGCAGCCAGGACCAGGGTCTTCATCAGGGTTCCTCCGCGTAACAAGACAGACGGTCTGTTTTGTTACTTGAGTTTTCCGCGCAACTGGTCGCTGAAGCCCTGCAGAGACTCAAGGAGGCCGTCCAGTTGCTCGATGCGCTGACCCAGCACCGCCGGGTCGGGCGCCGCGGCGCGGATCCCCTCGTAGAGCGTCCGCGCCTGACGGAGCTTCTGCTGGGCGATCGATGACCTCTCGAGGAGCGCCAGGAGTTTCGTCCGATCCGAGGGGGGCGCGTCCAGCGAGTCGGCCACCTCCTTGTAGAGCGGCGTCGCCTCGCGGATCACCCGGGTCGCGTCCTCCATCGTCTTCCTGACCTTGGCCACCTGCGGATCCTCCGTCGGGGGTTCCGGTTTGGCCACCACCACCGGCTTCGGCGGCTCGGGTTTCGGCGGTTCGGGCTTGGGGACCACCGGTTTCGGGGGCTCAGGCTTGGGCGGCTCGACCTTGGCGATCAGCGTCTCGGGGAACGGCGGCCGCTTGCCCCAGTCGTCGCCGTACTCGACCAGGACCCGGCTCAGGTCGGGCCCCTCCTCACGAACCGGCCCGGCGGGGAACGCCGCCGACAGCCACAGTCGGACGGCTTTGCCCGAGCCGGCGAGCGTCGACTCCAGGACCAGGCAGTCGAACTTGCGATCGCGGACGGCAATTGTCTCCTGGCCGAACTTGAGAGGCACGAGCGTCGTGCCGTTCCACTGGGTGACGAAAAGGACGCCCGCGTGGGGACCTTGGGCGACGTGGACCCCGCCGGAGGGGCGCAGGACCGCCAACTCCCACGCGACCCCCTGCAGTTCCTGTCGCTCGCGCGCGACGGGGACATTCTCGACGAGGGCGACCGTCCGCTCCTCGACGGGGCGGGCGCCGGTCTGGCTTACGAGGACGAGGCGGCTCGCGGTGCGCTCCTTGAGACCGACGTCGGTGTAGGAACTGCCGTCCGGCGTGGTGGTCTTCAGGCGGTACCAGCCGCCTGGCTTGTCGTCGGCCCACGGGTCGCGCGCCAACTGGAGGCAGCGGGGCGCGGCCAAGGGCGGCGGCGGGACGACCGGCTCCGGCGGCAGCGGCTTTGCGACCTCCACAGGCTTGGCAGGCTCCGGCTTCGCCGGCTCGGGCTTCGGAGGTTCCGGCTTCGCGATCACGACCGGCTTTGCCGGCTCGGGCTTCGCGGGTTCCGGCTTCACGACCACCACCGGTTTCGCCGGCTCAGGCTTCGCGGGTTCCGGTTTCGCGACCACCACCGGTTTCGCCGGATCGGGCTTCGCGGGTTCCGGCTTCACGACCACCACCGGTTTCGCCGGCTCGGGGTTCGCGGGTTCCGGTTTCGCAACCACCACCGGTTTCGCCGGCTCAGGCTTCGCGGGTTCCGGCTTCACGACCACCACCGGTTTCGCCGGCTCAGGCTTCGCGGGTTCCGGCTTCACGACCACCACCGGTTTCGCCGGCTCAGGGTTCGCGGGTTCCGGTTTCGCGACCACCACCGGCTTCGCCGGCTCGGGCTTCGCCACTGCCACCGGTTTGGCCGGCTCAGGGTTGGCGATCGGCTCCGGCTTCTGTGGGAAGCCGATGATGAGCACGCCAACGACCACCAGCGCAACCGCCACCGCCGCCATCAGCATCGGCACCGCCTTCCCGCCGCCCGACGGGGCTGCGGACGGCGCGGCGCTGGCGGGCTTGAAGCCCACCGAGCATTCCACGCTGCAAAAGCTTCCCCACTCGGTCTCGATCAGGCACGTGCGGCAGTAGGGTTTGTGGCAAAGCGCGCAGCCCGCGACGCCCTTGACCCCGGGGTGCCGGGCGCAGTCGCTCTCAGCCGCCTGCGTCGGCTTCATCCGGCCCAGATCGAGCATCGACTCGTCCTGCGGAAGCGGCACCGCGGGCTCGGCCAGCGGGTTCCAGTCCTCCGGCTTCGCCATGGGCTCGACCCACGCCTTCACCTCGGCGTAGACTTCGGCGCACTTCGCCGAACAGAAGATGTCGCCCCCCACCTCATTCGCGCACATGAGGCAGAGCGAGGTCGCGCACGACTTGCACGCGGCGATCGCCGGCGACTCGGGGTGGTTGACGCAGGCCCTTTCCATAGGCTCCGATCCTACCGGCCCCGCCGCGCCAAGTCAAACCTCGCGCCGCGGTTCAACGTTTTTAATTGTGTGCCTTTTCACGCACCGTCTGCCTATAATAGCCCGTACCCATAATTGGTAGCGGAGACCCCCTTATGCAGAACGCCTGCTTCAGCCACACGGACACCCCGTCGGTGGGGCTCTGCAAGCGCTGCCGCCGGCCGGCGTGCCTCCTTTGCATCGTGGAGGTGGGGGCCGACCTCTTCTGCTCGCCACAGTGCGAGGTGGCCGACCGGATGTCGGCGGTGGATCCGCTGGCGGGGGTGGACTTCACGAAGGAGCCGTCGCGGGAAGCTCTCTCGGAAGTCTCCGATTCGTCGATCCTGATGAAGGCGGTGCAGGCGTCGCCCGACGGGTCGGCCACGTCGATCCTCGAGATGAGCCCTGTCACGAAGTCCGATCCCTCGATCGCGCTCACGCCCGACGCGGCGCTCCCGGCGTGGGACGATTCCAGCTCGGGAGTCCTGGGAATCATGAAGCCGCTGAGCTCGGTGGAAGTGCCCCCGGCCGAGCCGCCGATGCTGATCCTGGTGCCCGGGACGAGACGGTCCACGATCGGCCGCAACTGCGTACGGCACGGGGACACCCCCGCGATCGTGCGGTGCGCGCGGTGCGTGAGCCCGATCTGCCCGCTTTGCGCCGAGGAGGCCCCCGAGGGGATGGTCTGCGGCTTCGCCTGTCCCGGGAGGAGCGGGGAGCTCCGGGCCGCGTACCGGAAGAGCGTCTGGGTGGGCGCGGCGGGAGTCGTGCTGGCGCTTGTCGCCGCGGGGATCGCCTTCTATCCAAATTCCACCCAGAAGCCGCAGGCGCAGGCGCCGACGCCGGTGTCGGTCGAAGTCGCGCTCGTGAAGCCACCTCCTCCCGCTCCCGCTCCCGCTCCGGAGCCGGTCAAGGTTGCGGTGCCGGAGCCGCCCAAGCCCGAACCTCCGAAGGTGGAGCCTCCGAAACCGGTGGAGCCCCCCAAGCCGGTGGTCGTGGTGAAGGTGGAACCGCAGAAGCCGGTCGTGGTCACCAAGGTGGACCCGCCCAAGCCGGTGGTCGTGGCGAAAGTGGACTCGCCGAAGCCGGCCGTGATTGCCAAGGTGGATCCCCCGAAACCGGTCGAGCCCCCCAAGCCGGCACCGGTCGTGAGGGGGATGGCGGATGCGGCGGCGCTGATCCGGGAGGCGGCGCCGCTCTATCACCATGTGGCGCAGGGTGCAGAGCCGAC
>CAZSCC010000325.1:0-2993 GCA_964604905.1 uncultured Planctomycetales bacterium | reverse complement strand
CAGGCGACGGGCGACTGGGTCTTCTGCCTCGACGCCGACGAGCGATGCACGCCCGAGCTCAAGGAGCGGATCGAGAAGGAGCTCCCGAACGCCGACGGGCTGGCGGGCTTCGAGATGAAGCGCCACGTCAAATATCTCGGGACGTGGATCGATCACGGGGGCTGGTACCCCGACTGGAAGTGCCGCCTGGTGCGTAAGGGCAGGGCCCGGTGGCAGGGGGTCGACCCCCACGACAAGCTCGTCCCCGACGGGCCGGTGAAGCGGCTCGAGTCGGACCTGCACCATTTCACCTACCGGGATTTCGCCCACCAGATCCGGATCATCAACCACTTCAGCGACGTGATCGTCGCGGAGTACCTGAAGCAGGGGAAGAGGCCGTCGCTCCTGCAGGCGGTCTTCCACCCCCCGTGGAAGTTCTTCGAGTGCTATTTCTGGAAGCTCGGGTTCCTGGACGGGTTCCCGGGCTTCGTCATCGCCGTCGGATCCGCGTTCTACATCTTCGCGCGCTACGTCAAGCTGTGGGAGACGGGGAAGGCGGGGAAGTGAGCGCCCGCCTCGACCTTTCCGTCATCGTCGTCAACTTCAACGGCCGCGAATTCACGCCCGCCTGCCTCGAGTCGATCCCCGCGGGCATCGAAACCGTGGTCGTCGACAACGGCTCGAGCGACGGCTCCCCCGACGAGATCGCCGCGCGCTTCCCCAAGGCGACGCTGCTGCGGAACCGCGGGAACCGGGGCTTCGCCGCCGCGGTGAACCAGGGCAGGGCCGCCTCGCGGGGGCGGTACCTCTGCCTCCTCAACAACGACGCGCGCCTGTCGCCGGAGGCGCTTCCGGAGGTCGTCGCGTGGATGGACGCCCACCCGGACGTGGGGATGGCGGCGCCCCAGTTGCTCCACGAGGACGGCCGGAAACAGCATTCCTTCGACAACTTCCCGTCGTTCGCGACGGTCTTCCTGAACAAGGGCCTGCTCCGGCTCCTCTTCCCGGCGAGGTTTCCGAGCAAGAGGCAGGAATTCGCCGAACCGCGCGACGTCGAATCGGTCATCGGGGCGTGCATGATCGTCCGCCGCGAGCTGATCGACCGGATCGGCGGCCTGGACGAGGCGTACTTCCTGTTCCTCGAGGAGACCGACTGGTGCCTGCGCGCGTGGCAGGCCGGTTCGCGGGTCGTCTTCCTCCCCGGAGCCAAGGTGGTCCACCTCCAGGGCCGGACCCGGGACAAGGTCCGGTTCCGCGCCCGGATCGAGTACACGCGTTCGCTCTTCACGTTCTTCCGGAAGAACAGGCCCGTCGCGAATGCGTTCGTCAGGCTTCTCTTCCCCCTCAAGAGCCTTCTTGAGACCGTGTTCGGACTGCTGGGTCTCGTGAGCGCCCGGGGCCGACGGCGCTGGGCGGAGACGGCGGCGCTGCTCGGATGGCAACTCTGCGGCTGCCCCCGGCGGTTCGGGCTCTCGACGGCCTCCGAGCCGAGCTATCTCACGCTCCGGGACAACGCCCGCGTCCTCGAGGAGCACATGGAAGCCTTCAACGATTTCGAGAGCAAGACGAAGCAGCAGAAGCTCGTGAAGGACCTGAAACACAAGAAGACGGTCGAGTACGCGGCCGCGGGGCGGACCTACCTCGTGAAGATGTACAAGCTGGACACCGCGGCCCGGAAGCTGAAGGCCGCTCTTCTGGGCTCCAAGGCGCGCCGGGAGCTGGACGCCTCCATCGAACTGGAGCGTCGGGGGATCCCGGCGGTGCGCGTCGTGGCCATGAGGGACTCCGGCGATCCTCGCTGGGTGGCCTGCGAAAAGCTGGAGGGATGGGCGCAGTTGCAGGAGACCCTGCTCTCGGAGGCGACGCCGCCCGCGGTCCGAAGGAGGCTCTGCGTCGAGTACGGCCGCTTCGCCCGGCTCCTGCAGGACCGCGGCGTGTGGCAGTACGACTTCAACCCTTCCAACGTCCTGCTGCGCGACCCGGAGCTGCTGCTGATCGACTTCGAGCGGGTGAAGCTGAAGGGCCGGGCGCTCCCCGAGCCGGAACGGTTGTACCTTCTGGGGAAGATGAACCGGCTGCCCCGGCTTTCACGCACCGACCGTCTCCGCTTTCTCAGGGGCTACGTCGGGGCCCACCGGGAGGAGACGAAGCGGTGGAAGGCCATCGTCGCGGAGATCCTGCGGCGGGGCGGGGAGCAGGAGGAACTCGATTCGGATCGCGCGGAAGACCGCTGCGTGGCCGAGAACCGCGACTACGGGGCGTTCGCGATCGGCGAGCGGGTGGGTCACTATCTCAAGGCGCGCCCGGAAAGGGCGGTGGCCGGGGTGTCGCCCGAGGAGCTGCAGGGCCTGGTCGAGGGCAAAGGGGCGTATCGCGCGGTGGAATCGGAGCAGGCGATCGAGGAGTGGCGCCGCGCGAACCGGGGGGCACGCGAAGGGGGGGCGGTTCCCCTGGCGGTGGTGGTCCGGAAGGGCGCCCGACAGGGAAGGGTTGTTTACCGGAATTGACCTCATCGGGGACGATCGGGTGTCGTATTGGAATGAGTGCTTAAGGAGATGCGCGTGAACCAGTTGAAGCGGTCGGTCCTGGCCGCGGTCGCCGTGCTCGTCGGGGCGGGCTCGGTGCTGGCTCAGGACTCGGTCGAGGAGAAGCTCCAGAAGAAGCTGAAGGAGCCCTTCCTCGCCAAGGCGGCCTGGATCCTGGAGTTCGACAAGGCCAAGTCGGAGAGCAAAAAGTCGGGGAAGCCGATCTTCGCCTACTTCACCCGATCGTACGCGCCTTGACCCCCCTGCATTCAGCTGGAGGGCGGCGCCCTCCTGAAGGACGACTTCGTGAAGTTTTCCGAGAAGTTCGTGCTCTACTGCAACATCACCTCCCAGGTGCCGGGCACGAAGGACCAGGACCTGCTCGCGGCCAAAGGGGGCGATGGGTTCCCCTACGTGATCTTCACGGACTCTGACGGAAACCTGCTTGCCAAGCACGAGGGAGCGCGGACGGCCGAGGGCTTCGAGGCC
>CAZSCC010000324.1:0-13754 GCA_964604905.1 uncultured Planctomycetales bacterium | reverse complement strand
CGGCGCGGGTCGCCCGCCCGGATCGACGCGAGCAGCGGATGCTCGGTGGTGGGAAGGGCCCGGCCCGGCCCGCCGATCTCCGTGTTGAGATCACCCATGAATGGGCCCCGAGAGGTCCAGAAGGCTCCGCTCCACCCTAATCATACAATCATTACGTGCCCGGGAGGGCCAACCCCGTTCATGGGATTCCGCCTGGATTTCACTTTCCGCGATGACGGCGGCCGGCCCGGCGCATTATAGAATCATCCCATGAGCGATACCGTCACCGTCAGCCAGCAGGTCCTCCGGCACCGCCATGCCCTGCTCGCCTACATCCGCGCCTTCATCCCCGACCCCCACGCGGTCGAGGACGTCTTCCAGGAGGTCAGCCTGGTGGCGATCCAGAAGGCCGCTGAGTTCCGCGACGACACGAACTTCCCTGCCTGGGTGCGGACGATCGCGCGCTTCAAGATCCGCGAGCAGCTCCGCGCCCGGCGAGGCGTGGCGTTGAGCGACGCCCTCTTCGACGGGATGGAAGGCGCTTTCGCCGAGGGCGGAGATCTGGACGACCGCAAGGAGGCCCTCCGCCGTTGCCTGGGGCAGCTCCCGCTGAAGTCGCGGCAGCTCCTCACGTGGCGCTACGCGGACGGACTCGATCCCGCCGGCATCGCCGGACGGATGCAGCACACCCGCACGGGGGTCAACTCGCTGCTCCAGCGCCTCCGGGAAGGCCTCCGCGACTGCCTCGACCGGCAACTCGCGACGGAGGGTGGCCGATGAGCGAGCTGCTTCACCGCTACCTGAACGGCGACCTGGACGGCGCCGAGCTTGAGGCCTTCTACCAGCAACTGGAGGCCTCCCCCGAGCTGCAGAAGACGCTCGCCTCGATGTCGCTTCAGGACGCCCTCGTCTCCGAGCTCGTGCTTGAAGGCCGACTCCGCCGGAGCGTCCCTCGCCGCTCCTACGCCGGCGCGGCCGCCGCAGCCGCCGTCATGCTGGCCGGACTCTGGTACCTGCTCGCCGGGGGGCAGCCCCCGGCCGCTCGCCTCGTCTCCGGAACGGCCGTGGTCGTTCGCGACGGCCGCGAGACGGCTGACGCGGAGCTCCGGGTCGGCGACCGCCTGCGCGGCCAGGCCGTCCTCCAGCTTCGCGAGGCCCGGGTCGATCTTCACGGCGAGGCGGTTGTCGAGGCCCGGGGCGTGCATCTGGACCGGGGCCTCCTCGCGGTCGAGGGGAAGGCGGAACTCTCCACCGCGCGTGGGGCGCTGAGCGTCTCGGGGGCGGCGGATCTCATCGCCGGCATCGAGACTCGCATCGAGGTGCGAAGCGGCTCGGCCCGGACGGGGGAGACCGAGATCGCCGCAGGCCGCTATGCCGTCCTCGACCCGCCCATCCGCAGCGGCACGCTCGTCGGCCACGCACGCGTGAACGAGGCCGTCCAGCGCGGCGCCGCCTTCCTCGAGACCCGCCACCGCGATCTCTGGCCCGCAATGGCGGACGGCCATCGCCACGGCCCCGCCCCGCGCCGGTCCTACATGGAACTGGCCCTCCTCGCGTTCCACCGCGCGGGATACGCGCCGGACCATCCGGTCGTGGCCGACCTCCTCGGCCGCATGCTCGCCCGCCCGATCGAATCGACCTACATCGCGGCGCTCCAGGCGATGGCGCTCTCGGAGATCGACCCGGCCGCCCATCGCGAGCGGATCCGCGAATGCGCGCGGCTCCTCTCGCAGGCCCAGGCCCGGAACGGCCAGTGGGATTACGGCGTCGCGCCGGGCGCCGCGAACGGGGACAACTCCGTCAGTGCCTACGCCGCGCTCGGCCTCCGCGCCTGCGCCGAGGCGGGCGTCACGGTCGAGCCGTCCGTCCTCGAGCGCGCGCAGCGCTGGTGGACCTCCTGCCAGAACCCCGACGGTGGATGGGGGTACAGCGACGCCGTCAACGCGCCCGCCACGGGCGACCTGGCGCAGAACACGGGGGATTCGAGCTACGGAACCCTCACGGCCGGCGCGCTCGCGGCCCTCGCGGCGCTTGGCGAAGGACCGGCGACCGAGAAGGCGATCCGAAAAGGCCAGGACTGGATGGCCGCGAACTTCGCCGCCGACCGGAACCCCGCGAAGGCGGCCGGCTTCAGCCAGGCCCATTGGTACGCCGCCTGCGGCCGCGCCGGCCGGTTCCTCCGCACCGAGTCATTCGGCTCGCACGAGTGGTACCCCGAGATCGCCGGCGCCCTCCTCTCCGCCCAGCGCGACGACGGCGGCTGGCACCTCGAGCGCGGCGACTTCATGGGACGCGAGCGCAACGAGGTCCTCGACACGTGCCTGGCCATCCTCTTCCTCAAACGGTGAGCCCATGAGAGCCGCGCTGCTGCTCCTCCTGCTGTCGCCGGGGACGCCGAACGACCCCGACCGCTACGACCGCTTCCACGACCGCGTGCTCCCGGTCCTGCAGACCCGCTGCGTCTCCTGCCACGGACCCGACAAGCAGAAGGGCGGCCTGCGCCTCGATTCCCGCGGCGCGCTGCTCAAGGGCGGCGACTCCGGCCCCGCCGCGATCCCCGGCGACCCGGCCAAGAGCCTGTTGCTGCAAGCGGTGTCGCAGAAGCACGCCGAGCTCAAGATGCCGCCCAAGGAGAAGCTGGCCGCCGACCAGGTGGACGCACTCGCGCTCTGGATCAAGGAGGGCGCCGTCTGGCCGGAGCCCGTCTCGGTGCTCTTCGAGGACGAGGCGCCGGCCCTCGAGGAAGGCCAGGGCAGCGTCCGGCTTTCGAAGAGCGACCGCCACGGCGGGACGAGCTCGCTCGTCGTCGCACCGCAGAAGCTCTCCGCCGTCATTCCCGGCTGGCGCTTCCCCGTCGCCGAGCATCCCAAGGCCGGCGAGGTCCGCTACCTCCGCTTCGCCTGGAAAAAGCGCGGCCCGGGCGCCATCCTCTTTGAAGTAGCGCACGACGGCCGCTGGCGCGAGCAGAACGAGTCGAACGGCGCGTGGGTCGCCGGGAAGAACACGACGGGATGGGGGGCGATCGGCGTCGCCGAAGCCGCTCCCTCGGAGTGGACCGTCGTCACCCGCGACCTCTGGGCCGATCGCGGCTCGTGGAAAAATCCCGTCGTCACCGGAATGTGCCTCACCGCCGTCGGAGGCGGCGAGGCGCTCCTCGACTCCGTCATCCTCGGACCCACGGTGGAAAGTCTCGACGCCTATCGCCCCGGCCGCGGCCACTCTCCCTCGACGGCCCGGATCGGCGACGCCTGGAGCGACCCGCGCAACCCGATCGTCCGGATCTTCGGCGGGAAGCGCCTCGACCTCTGGTCGCTCAAGAAGGTCTCCCGCCCCGCCGCCTTCCCGGGGATCGACGCCCTCCTCCTCGCCGAGCTCAAGAACAAGGGCCTCGGTTTCTCTCCCGAGGCCGACCGGCACACGCTCATCCGGCGCGTCACGGTCGATCTTCTGGGCCTTCCCCCCACGCCGGAGGAGGTCGACGCCTTCGTCGCCGGCGGTGACTACGAGGGGCTCGTCGACCGCCTCCTCTCCGATCCGCGGCACGGCGAGCGCTGGGCGAGGCACTGGCTGGACGTCGTCCGCTACAGCGACACCCAGGGCTTCGAGCGCGACGAATTCCAGCCGCAGATCTGGCGCTACCGCGACTACGTGATCCGTTCGCTCAACGAGGACAAGCCCTTCGACCGCTTCATCCGCGAGCAACTGGCCGGGGACGAACTGCTCCCGGGTGCGCCCCGGAACGCGGAGGAGGTCGACGCCCTCGTCGCCACGGGCTACCTGCGGATGGGCCCCTACGACAGCACGGGCTCTATCTTCGAGGAGAACGCGAAGAACCGGAACGAGCTGATGACCGACCTGGCGAACACGACAGGCTCGGCCTTCCTCGGGATGTCGATGGCGTGCGCCAACTGCCACGACCACAAGCACGACCCGATCTCGCAGGCCGACCACTTCCGCCTTCGCGCCTTCTTCGCCGCCGTGAAGCGGCAGGACGACACCCTGATCGACCTCGCCCCCGTCCAGGAACGCGTCCGCGCCGTCGACGCGGAGGTCCAGGCGCTCGAGGCCCGCCGGAAGGCGATCCTCGACCCGGCCCGCAAGGCGCTCGAGGAGGCGCGCCGCGCGGAGTTTCCCGAGGAGATCCGCGCGCTCCTTGCGAAGGAGAAGCCCTCGAAGGAGGAGCAGGAGAAGCTCAAGCCCTTCCGGAAGAAGCTCGAGATTCCCGAGGCGGACCTGCTTGCGTCGCTTGAGGAGGGCGCGCGGAAGGAGGTCGACGCGCTGGCGGAGCGGGCGACGGCCCGGAAGAAGGATCGGCCCGCCACGACTCCCGCCCTGACGATGCGCGACACGGGCCGCGGAGCGCCCGCCACGAACGTCTTCTATCAGGGCGACTTCACCCAGCCGCGCGAGGAGGTGGCGCCCGGCTTCCTCTCGGCGCTCGACCCCAACCCCGCGCGCATCGAACTGCCGAAGGGCGTCGACTCCACCGGCCGCCGCACGGCCCTCGCCGACTGGATCGCCTCGCCGGAGAACCCGCTCACCGCGCGGGTGATCGTGAACCGCCTGTGGCAGCACCACTTCGGCCGCGGCATCGTGGCGACGCCCAACGACTTCGGCTTCGGAGGCGCCCGGCCCAGCCACCCGGAGCTGCTCGACGCCCTCGCCTCCGAACTGGTCGCCGGCGGGTGGCGCCTGAAGCGCCTCCACCGGTCCATCCTGCTATCGAAGGCCTACCGCCAGTCGTCCCTCGAGCACCCGGCCGGGCGGAAGGCGGACGTCGAGAACATTCTCCTCTGGCGCCAGAACCCGCGGCGGCTCGACGCCGAAGCCACGCGCGACGCCTTCCTGGCCGTCTCGGGCGCGCTCCTGAAAAGGGAGGGCGGCCCCCCGGTCTGGCCCGCGATTCCGCAGCACCTGCTCGACGCCCAGCCGGGGATTCTGGAGACGAAGAGCGACAAGGGCGCCCGCGACCGCCTCCAGGCCTGGTACACCAGCCCCGCGGAGGAGGCGGACGTCCGCTCGATCTACCTCGTCCAGAAGCGCGCGCTCGCCGTCCCCTTTCTCCAGCCGTTCGACACGCCCGACATGAACGTCAGCTGCGGGCGCCGGGACGTGACGACCGTCGCCCCGCAGGCGCTCCAGCTGCTCAACAGCCCCTTCGCCGAGCGGATGGCCCGCACGTTCGCCGCACGGGCGGAGCGCGAGGCGAAGGGGGCCTCGATCGCACGGGCCGTCCGCCTCGCGCTTGGCCGCGCCGCATCGGAGAAGGAGCTCCGGGTCCTGGGGGGCCTGCCCACGCTCGCCGACGCCTGCCGCGCGATTCTCAACCTGAATGAGTTCGTGTATGTGGATTGATAACCAAGATCGGCCACAGAGACACAGAGGCACGAAGCAGCCCTCCCTGATCGTCTCCTCCACCTCTGGTGAGAAAATAAATAAAGGCGTCTTCTCCGTGCCTCTGTGTCTCCGCAGCCAATCCTCCGGGAGCTCTGGACCATGAACGACTTCACGCGCCGCGATTTCCTCGGCCGCTGCTGCGGCGGCATGGGCGGCCTCGCCCTGGGGGCCCTCCTCGCCCGCGCGCAGGAGCGGCGGTCTGCCATGGAGGCGGTCGATCCCCTCCGGCCGCTCGCTCCGCGCCGACCTCCGCTCCCGGGCAAGGCCAAGCGGGTGATCTTCCTCTTCCAGTACGGCGCGCCGAGCCAGGTCGACACGTGGGACTACAAGCCGCGCCTCACGGAGCTCCACGGCAAGGCCGTGCCCGCCGAATTCAAGAAGAAGGACAAGGTCGGCGGCGTCTTCGGCGGGTGCCACGACCGCCTGATGTGGACGCCCTGGGGCTGGAAGCGGCACGGGCAGAGCGGCCGCTGGGCGTCGGACCTCGTCCGCCGCACCGCGGCTCACGCCGACGAGATGTGCTTCGTCCACTCGATGGTGTCGGAAAGCTCGAACCACGCGCCGGCGACGTTCCAGATGAACACGGGGGTGATCCTGCCCGGGAAGCCGAGCCTGGGGTCATGGCTGACCTACGGGCTGGGCTCCGAGAACGAGAACCTGCCGGGCTACGTGCTTCTATTCAAGGTCGCGGGGCTGGGCGGCTCTCCCAACTGGTCGAACGCCTTCCTGCCGGCGGCTTTCCAGGGGACGCCCTTCCGGACGGAGGGCGATCCCGTGCTCGACCTGCGGCCGCCCGATTCCTTCGCGGCCTCGCAGCGGGCGACGCTCGACGCGCTCCAGACGCTCAACCGCGACCACCGCGACGCGCGTCCGGGGCTGCTCGATCTCGACGGCCGGATCGCCTCCTACGAGCTCGCCTACCGGATGCAGGGCGAGGCGCTGGAGATCGGCGACCTGGCCACGGAGTCGAAGGAGACGCTCGATGCCTACGGCGTGACGTCCGCGAACAAGTCGGAGGCGCACTACGCACGGATGTGCCTGCTCGCCCGGCGGCTCAGCGAGAAGGGCGTCCGCGTCGTCCAGCTCTACAACGCGGTCGACAAGTTCGGCTGGGACGGCCACGACAAGCACAAGGAGAACCACGAGGCGAACGGGTCGCAGACGGACCGCCCGACGGCGGCGCTGCTCGCCGACCTCCAGCGGCGCGGCATGCTCGAGGAGACGCTCGTCGTCTGGGCCGGCGAATTCGGGCGCACGCCCATGGAGCAGGGCAACGCGGGGCGGAACCACAACCCCTATGGATTCACGATCTGGATGGCCGGCGGCGGGGTGCGCGGGGGGCAGGCGATCGGGGCGACCGACGAGATCGGCCTGCGCGCGGAGCTGCAGCCCACGCCGGTGAAGGACCTGCACGCGACGATCCTGACGGCGATGGGCATCCGGCCCGACGACTTCTTCTTCGAGTTCAACGGCCGGCCCGAGCGGCTGACGGGGGTGGCGGGGAGCTGGAAGACGATCCCGGGCGTCCTGGGATAGGGAATACAGGCGCAGAGACGCGGGGAAGACTCCCTCTTTGATCCCCTTCTCAAGGGACGTTGATCGTGAGCCAGAGGCGGTCTTTCACCGGCGCGCCGTCCGTCCCCTTGATCGAGTAGCCGATCTCCATCTGCATCACCGGGCGGAGGTCCTTGATCGAGAGCAGCACCGTCCGGTCGCCGCGCAGCGAGGCCTTATGCACCTCGACCGAGTCCTCTCCCTGCTCCGCCGGCTTCGACACCTTGTAGTTCTTCGAGCCGTAGGTGCCCGTCCAGCGGTAGTTCCACTGGCGGACCGTCCAGCGATCGACGTCCTCCGCCGCCTCGCGGTCGAGCGGCGCGGTGAACGTCAGCTCGATCGCATCTTTCCCGACGTGCACCCCGGCCGGCATCCGCAGCGGTTTCCCCGTATAGCGGACCCGGTAGAAGCCTCCGTCGATCGCGCAGTTCGAGCTCCAGCCGACCAGGCCGCACGCGTAGAGCTGGCCGTCACCCGGGTGGAAGCGGCCGCGCATCACGCCGCTCGGGAACTTGAAGGGGAACGCCACCGCAGCTCCCTGCGGCACGCCGTTCACGACCTCGTAGGGGATGAGGAAGACCTGGCCCGTGCCGTAGGAGGTGGAGATCAGCGAGCCCTTGAGCGGACCCCACGCGTCGCCCGGCACCCAGAGCTGCTCGGCGGGCGAGCGATCGACCTTCGGGTGGAGCCAGACGATCGGCGGGTCGTACGTCGCCGGATCCTTCCCGCCCAGGTAGGACCACTTGTTCCCGAAGAATCCGCCCTCTCTGATGAGGTTGATCCGGTTGGCCGGCACCCAGTGGCCCTCCTGGTCGCTGCCGACGAGCTCGCCCTTCGGGCCGATCCCCGCGCCGTTCGCCGCGCGGAAGCCGTTGCAGACGATCTCGGAGCGCGCGCCGTCCTTCGAGACGCGGATCATCGTCCCATGGTGCGGCACGACCGGCGGGAGCGCGTGACGGGCCGACTTCGCGTAGTAGAAGTTCCCTTCCGCGTCGGTCTGGAGGCCCATCGCGAACTCGTGGAAGTGCTCGGTCACCTGGTGGTCGTTGTTGAAGCTCTCGACGAAGTCGATCTCGCCGTCGCCGTTGAGGTCGTGGAGCCGCGCCAGCTGGTCGCGGCAGGTCACGAAGATCTGCTCGTTCACGATCTTGAGGCCGAGCGGCTGGAAAAGCCCGGTCGCGATCCGCTGCCAGGTGAGCGCCTCGAAGCGCTGGCCGAGGCCGTCGACGATCCAGACGTCGCCATTCCACGTGCAGACCGCCGCGCGCCTGCCGTCGGCGAAGAAGTCGAATCCGCCGGGGCGCATCCACGCGCGCCACGGGTTGGCCGAGGGGAGCGCGATCGTGTCGATCGCGTACGGCCCCTCCTCGGTCCCCATCGCGCCCTTCGTCTCGACCTTCTGCGGCCAGCGCTGCGGGCCTCCCTTCGTGAGCGGCTCCAGCGCGACCGGCGCGGGCGAGTCTGCCGACTCGGCGCCGTAGAGCACCTTCACGCGCGCGGGGGTCGCCGCGGCGGCGAGAGTGAGGCGGACGTTCTCGGGGTCGGAGCGGTCAAGCGTCCCGCCCACGCAGGCGACGGGGGTCTTCCCGCCCGCGATCTGGAGGCGCACGTCGTCGGCTGACTTCCCGACCTCGATGGTCCGGGTGAGCACGCCCCCCTCGAGCCCCGCCATCTCGAGGACGCGGGCGGCGCCCACGGTGTAGGCGAGGATCACCCGGTCGCCATTCAGGTAGAGCCCCCGGTACCGCGCGTTCGGGAGCGGCCCGTAGGGGAGCGGACGCGGATCCTTGAGATCGCCGACGCCGGGGAGCATGGGGTTGCTGAACACCGGCTCTCCGAGGACTTTCGGGTGGGTCTGGTGCGAGCCGTCATAGACGACGCTCTTCCAGTCGAGGTCGCTCTTCAGCCAGCCCGCCGACCAGCGCAGGAGGTCGGCGTCGAAGACCATGGACGCCCCGTCGGGCCCGAGCCGGACCTTCAGCCCCTTGTAGGCCAGGTTCTTCCCCTTCGCCTCGAACGTATGGGTCATGAAGGGGCCGTAGTCCATGTCGGACCACTTCTTCCCCTGCTGCGGTGGGGAAAAGCCCAGGAGGAGGGCGAAAAGGATCGTTTTCATACCCTTAGAACCCCGGGAGGATGGCCCTCTTTGCGTAAAACACTATCGGGATTTAACATCTCCCCAGACCCCCTCCAGGACGGGGACGAGCTTCGGGTCGAAGTCCCGCAGTTCGGCGCGCACGAAGGGGTAGAAGTCGTTCGTCCCGAACCACGCCTCCGAGGCCTCGGCGAAGTACTCCTTCTCGTCGGTGAGGGCGTAGTGGCGCTTCAGCTTCCCGCCGATGTGGAGCACGCTCTCGTAGCGCTTCCCCTCGACCGCGGCGGCATAGGCCGCCTTGATCCCGGCGTGGCCGAAACCGAAGACACGGTCGTGGTACGCGTGGGCCAGCTCGTGCAGGAGGACGCTCGGCTGAGGGATCGAGAACTTGAGGAAATGGGTCGCGTCGCCGATTTCGACCGCCTTGGCCTTCGCGGGGTTGTATCCGTGATCCCGGAGCCAGGCCTCGCTGGGGTGGTACTCCGCGCCGCCGGCCCCCTTCGTCCCCTCCCCCACGCAGAGCCAGATCGGGACCTTGCGGAGCTCCGCGCAGGCCCGCTCGGGGACGACGCGCGTGACCTCGTAGAGCTTGGTCTCGAGCAGGCGGAGCGCGCGCTTCCCCAGCTCGGCCTGCTCGTCGAGGAGCACTCGCGTCACGCGGACGGTCCAGCCCTCCAGCGTCCGGGTCTCGTACGGCTCGGGAGAGGAGCGCAGGGGCTCCGCCGGCGGGGGCGGCGCGGCGCAGCCCGCCAGCAGGATCAGGCCGATCATTTGTCGCATAGCTTCACCATCGCCTCACCCATTCCGTTCCCGATCAGCGCGAAGATCCGGGCGCTGCCGAGGTAATGATACTCCGGCTGCGTGCCCATCGTCTCGAACTGCGCCTTCGCCTCGTCGCTCGCCCACTTCCGCTTGACCCAGTTCTTCCGGAGGAACTCGTCCGCCTCCTTGTCCCAATAGGGCGCGGTGGGGACGGAGAGGACCGTCCCTTCGAATTCGGGCTTCTTCGCCGCCGCGGCCTGAGCCTGGCGGAGCGCCGCCATCGAGGGGTTCTTCGCCGCCTCCTCCTCCCCGTTCACCCCGATTTCGCCGATCACCACGGGGAGCTTCGGGACGCCGAGGTCGCGCCGGAGATCCTTGATGAGATTGACCATGTTCGCTTCGTACTCCGCGACCTTCTTCTTGTCGATCAGGTCGTTCCAGCCCTGGAACCAGACGAAGCCGGCCAGCTCGTAGCCCTTGCCGTCATAGGCCGGGAAGTTCTGCCCCAGGTTCTTGAGCGCGTCGCGGACGATCTCGAGCATCTGCGTGTACGCGGGGCCCGTCTCCCCGCCCGAGCTCGGCGGGCGGAAGTCGACCGCGAGGCTCCTCCCGCCCCAGGCGGCCTTGATGAGGAGGACCTGGTTCTCGAAGCGATCGCCCACGATCTGGCCGAACGTCCACTCCGGCCCGATCCGGTCGTCCCCCGCGCCGTACCCCGCGGTCAGGTTCCCCTTCTTCAGGGTCTTCGCGTCCCGCGGGTAGTGGATCCAGACGTCCTCCCGCACCGTGTAGGAGCCATCCTTGTTCTTGAGCTTCCCGAGCAGGTGCCCGTGGGTCGGATGCTTCCCCAGCCAGTCGAGGGTCTTGAGCGCCCCCTGCCCCTGCATGTTGGACTGGCCGGCGAGGATGAAGACCTTGACGGGGCCCTTCGCCTGAGGGGCCTGGAACGCCAGGAGCGCCGCGAGCAGCAGTGTCTTTATCATCACCCTCCAGAACGGAGGCCGGCCGCGTTCCGTTGGGGATCTCTCTGCGGGATTCGCGCCACTTTATTGCCGCTTTGCGCCAGCCCCTTCCGTCACGTTTCCATCCCCGCGAGCCTCCCTCGAGGTGTCCATAGTAGGGAGGACACGCCATGAGACTGAGAGTGCTCGCGCTCGCCTGGGCGGTCGGCTGCAGCTCCGCGCCGAGGGTCGATCCGAAGCTGCTCGTGCTGCCGGAGTTCCGGACCGTGGAGACGGCGGTCACGGCGAAGATCATCCGGGGCGCGACCGTGCCCTCCGTGGGTCAGTCGGGGTACCTGGGCCTGACGCTCGCCGCCGGGATGATGGTCGTGGTCGACGTCTCAGCCGACTCGCCCGCCGCGAAGGCGGGGTTCAAGGCGGGGGACGTGATCCTCGACTTCGCGGACGCCGGGGAGTTCCGCTCCCACGTCCAGGCGGTCACGCCCGGCGAGGCGGTGACGTTCGCGGTCCAGCGGGGCGGCGAGGAACTGGAGCTGACCGCGACCGTGGGGGCGGTCTCGCGCCCGATGAAGCTGGCCGAGCGGCGCGCGCTCCTCGGGGTGCAGCTGGGCGACGCGAACGAGGGGGGCGGCGCCCCGATCACGCGGGTCACTCCGGGCTCGGCCGCCGAGAAGGCGGGCCTGAAGAGCGGCGACGTCGTGCTCAAGATCGACGGCACGCCCACGCTGAGCGCCGCGCGGCTATCGGACGCGGTCAGCGAGAAGAAGCCCGGCGACGTCCTGGTCCTCACGCTCCAGCGCGGAGCGAAGGCGGAGGAGCTGAAGGTCACGCTCGGGGAGGACACGGCCGGGAACGCCCGCGAGGCGGGCTACTTCCGCGGCGGGCAGACCTGGAAGAAGGAGGTCTACCGGGTCGCGGTCATCCCCGTCGAGTACCCCGACGTGAAGCACAACGCGAAGATCGGGCTGAAGGACTGGGAGGAGTCGTACTTCAGCAAGGGAACGTACGCGAAGAAGACGAGCGTGACGGGCCAGCCGGTCCACGGCAGCCTGAACGACTACTACCAGGAGCAGTCGTACGGCGCGCTGCGCGCCGAGGGGAAGGTCTTCGACTGGATCGAGGTCGCGAAGAAGCGCGCCGAGTACGGCCCCGCCACGCAGCAGAACGAGAAGTCGGTCTTCCTGACGGAGGCACTGGACAAGCTGCTCGCGCGGGAGGGGCCGGACGCGCTCAAGGCCTTCGACGGGGTCTTCTTCCTCTACGCGGGCGACCGGGTGAACACCACGCGGGGCGGGCTCTACTGGCCGCACCGGGGGAACGTGACCCACAAGGGCCGCCGGATCGCCTACTTCATCGTGCAGGAGGGCGGCGCGCGGATGGCCTCGATCAGCGTCACGGCGCACGAGTTCGGCCACATGCTGGGGCTGCCCGATCTCTACGCGCGGCCGGAGAACCCGGGGTCGGAGGGCCTGGGGGTCTGGTGCGCGATGTCGAACGAGAACGGGAACGGCCGCCCGCAGCACTTCAGCGCCTGGTGCAAGGAGCAGATGGGCTGGATCAAGCCGGCGGTGATCGACCCGACGGTGAAGCAGCGGCTGCTGCTCGCGCCGATCGAGGACTCGCCGAAGGAGTGCTTCAAGGTGCTGCTGCGTCCCGACGGCAGCGAGTACCTGCTGCTCGAGAACCGCCGGAAGAAGGGGTTCGACGCCGACCTTCCGGCGGAGGGACTGCTGATCTGGCGGGTGGTGCGGAGCCGGCCGATCCTGGAGGAGTCGCACGGCGTGGAAGGCGCGTCGGGTCCGAACGTCTTCCGGACGTCGGTGCCCTACCCGAGCGCGGCGAACGACGCGTACACGCCCTACACGACGCCCTCGAGCCGCTCTCAGCTGGGGGGCGGCCTCCCGATCCACATCACCAACATCCGCCGCCTGCCGGACGGGAAGGTGTCGTTCTCGATCGGATACGAGTACGAGTAGCGGGGAGGCTGGCCTGCCCCCCGAGGCGATCCAGCCCGAGTCGATCCTTGGGGGTATTGCACTGCTTCTTACCCTCCCGCCGCCAGCACGATCCGGGCGCAGGCCTCGGCGTCGGAAAGCGCATCGTGGTGGCGCAGTTGGATGTCGAGCGCTCGGCAGACGTTCGGCAACGTCGTCGGACGGATCCCCCACTGGCGGCGCGCCAGGCGGACCGTGCACTCGAACGGGAGCGGCGGAGGCTCCAGGCGCGCCGCGGCGCAACACGCCCCGAGCACCGAGCGGTCGAAGGGCGCGTTGTGGGCCGCCAGAAAACTCACCCCCTCCAGCAGTTCGCGAATCTCCCCCCACACCTCCCGGAACGGCGGCGCCTCGGCTACGTCCTCCCAGGCGATCCCGTGGATGTAGGTGAAGACGAACGCGCGGCGAGGAGGGCGGATCAGGCGGGACTCGCGACGGACGATCTTTCCGTTCTCGACCCGGACGATCCCCACCGCGCAGGCGCTGTCGCGGCCGGGGTCGGCCGTCTCGAAATCGATCGCCGCGAAGGTCGCGCTCACTCGCAGAGGGTAGGCGAACCCCGCGCCCCCCGCAAGCAAAGAAGGGGGTTGCGCTCTGCAATCCGATAGTGTAAGGTTCGGGTGTTCGGGACGTCGACTTCAGTCTCCGCTGACCGATCACGTCTGCGCGTTGCTGGATAGAACATACCCGAGTCACTTTTTTATTTTTTCGGAGAGTAGATGATGAACATCTACGTCGGCAACCTGTCGTATGACGCCACCGAGGACGACCTCCGGCAGGCGTTCTCGGCCCATGGCGAGGTCTCGACCGTTTCGATCATCATGGACAAGATGACCGGCCGGTCCCGGGGGTTCGCGTTCGTGGAGATGGCCGACAAGGCCCAGGGCGATGCCGCCATCGCGGCGCTCAACCTGCAGGAGATCCGCGGCCGCGCGATGACCGTCAACGAGGCGCGCCCCAAGAGTGAGGGCGGCGGCGGGCGCGGCGGCGGCGGCTACGGCGGCGGCGGTG
>CAZSCC010000323.1:0-5984 GCA_964604905.1 uncultured Planctomycetales bacterium | reverse complement strand
GAGTCCCGACGCGCAATGCGGGCCGCTGTCATTCAGAGCTTCCAGGGCAATCCGCGTTCGGTGTATTATTTGGGCAAGCGGCGGATTATTTGGGCAGGACGCCTTTTTTAGGCAAAGCCGGGTGAGGGATATCTCAACGTTCTCGGGCGGGTCGACTTACTCCGGCCGCAGGAGCGCGTTGAAGCGGGAGCTCCGGACCGTGCGGACCTCGGGGCCGTCCTCCCATCTCATCCAGGCGTGGGTGGAGGGGAGGCCTTCGATGAGCTTCATTCCGAGAACGGGGCCGGGAATCATCACGCACTTGGTGAGCGCATCGGCGGCCATTCCCGTGGGGGCGACGACCGCGACGAGGGCTCGGGTGGTGAGACCCAGGCCCGTCCCCGGGTCGACGACGTGCGAGTAGCGCTTCCCGTCGATCACGACGAAGCGCTCCCAGTCGCCCGAAGTCGCCACGCCGCAGTTCGAGAGCAGGAGGACGTCGTCCGTGTCGGCCAGCTGGATGCTCCAGCCCGCCTTGTCGGGAGGGGGATCGCCGAGCGCTATGCCGCCCCCCGCGTCGACCATCGCGCGGGTGATCCCGTGCCTCGCGAGGACGGCGAGGGCGCGGTCGCACGCGTAGCCCTTGGCGATCCCGCCCACGTCGAGGGCCATCCACGGGGTGTCGAGGCGCGCCGTGCGGGCGACGGGGTCGAGGGAGAGCTGGCGCCAGCCGACCCGCGAGAGCTCGACGTTCAGTTCCTCGCGCTCCGGCAGCCGCTTCGTGCCCCGGGCGCGGCGCCAGAGTTGCACGACCGGGCCGACCGTGATGTCGAAGGCCCCGTTCGAAAGCCGGGAGTATCGGAGGGACGCCTCGAGCACTTCGAAGAGGCGGGCGGAGATGAGGATGGGCCCCTCGCCCGCGGCGCGGGAGAGTCGGCTGATCTCGCTGGCGGGATTGTAGTCGTTCATCGCCTCGTCGATGGCGGCGATCTCGGCGTAGGCGTCGGCCTTCGCCCGTTCGGCCTCCTCCTGGCTCGCGGCGTAGAGTTTGATCCGACAGGGCGTGGCCATGTGGGGCTCTTCGTACTCGAACCTTGTGAGCGTCGGTTCTTTCGGTAGAATGCAGCCCCCCAGGAGGGCGAGCGCGAGCGCGCCGGGGAGCGGCCTCATTCCCGTACGGTACTCACCATGCCATCCGGACGCAAGCGAAGCCTGAGCCAGACGTGGGGGAACTGCGAGCTCGCGGGCGATCCGGAGCTGGCGAAGGTGCTCGAGGGCTGCCTCGCGGTCGATTCCTCCGCGGTATTTCCGCTCACTCATGGCTTCCATGCATATCCCGCGCGGATGCACCCGGAGACGGCCCGGCGGGCGATCGAGGCGTTCCCCGGGGGGCGCATCCTGGACCCGTTCATGGGGTCGGGCACGACGGCCCTCGAGGCGGTGCGCGCGGGCCGTTCTTTCGTGGGCCTGGACATCTCGAAGGTGCCGCTCGAGATCGCCTGGACGCGCACGCGGGTGGGGCGGCCAGAACAGAGCCGCCGGGTCGAGCAGGCCGGCCACACGCTGGCGAACAAGGGGTTCACGGAGGCGGAGCGCGAGCTCCAGTTGCCCCCGTGGTCGAAGGCGGAACGGGACTGGTACGATCCGCATACGCTCCGCGAGATCTGCGTGCTCAAGGGGCTGATCGATGCCCAGAAGGACGAGTTCCTGCGGCGGACCCACACGTGCGTCCTCTCCTCGCTGCTGGTGAAGCTGTCAAAGCAGATCAGCGACACCGATGTGAAGGAGGACGCGTACCACCGGCCCAAGCCGCGGGGGGCGACGTTCCGCTGGTTCCGGGACCGCTGCTCGGAACTGACGAAGGGTCTGCTCCAGTTGGGCTCCGATCTCTACAAGAGGAAGGTCGCGTTCATCGAACCTGAGTTCCTGAGGGAGGATGCCCGCACGGCGAAGCTCCCGGCGGGCGGGGTGGACCTCGTCCTGACGTCGCCCCCCTACGCGGGAGTCTATGACTACTCGCGTCACCAGGCGCGCCGCTATCCGATCTTCGGCGAGGACCCGGCGTTTGCGGAGGCGCACGAGCTGGGCTCCCGGCGGGATCCGGGAAGGTACCGCGAGGACTTGGAAGCGGTCCTGCGGAACCTGCTGGGGGCGCTCTCTCCGCAGGGCCGGATCCTGATCCTGATCGGGGACGGCCAACTCGTCAAGGCGGATGCCCTCATGGCGGAGTTGGCGGCCAAGACGGGCGCCCGAGTGGTCGCCACCGCTACGCAGAAGCGCCGCGACTGGTCCGGCGGCCCCCCTAAGAGGGAGCACCTGGTGCTGATCGCCAGGGTGGCGTAAATCAACGAGGCAGCTTTACGCCAGCCGTGGCGTAAAGCTGCCTCGTTGATTTACGCCACTTGCACCTACTTGGGCCGCTGGCGGAACTTGTCGTAGCTCCGGGTGTGCTTGCTGTCGAGGGGGACGGCGCGGCCCTGGATGAACAGGTAGACCACGTCCGTCACCACCTCGAGCGGGTCGCCTGTCGTCACGATCAGGTCGGCGTCCATCCCCACGGCGAGAGCGCCGATCCGGTCGGCGACCCCCAGGATCTGGGCGGGGTAGAGCGTCACCGCCCGGAGCGCCTCCTCCCGGTCGAGGCCGTACGCCGCGGCCCAGGCCGCATGGTAGGGGGTATTGCGCAGGTTGCCGGCGAACGATTCCCCGGAGCTGATCGCGAATTTGACCCCCGCCTTCGCGAGGCGGGCGGGATTGACGAAGGCCGCGTCGTACGGGTCGTGGCGGTCGTACGGGATCTCCATCACGGCGCCGACGATGACCGGGACCTTCTTCTCCGCGAGGAGGGGTGCGACCTTCCATGCCTCCCGTCCGCCCGAGAGGATGGGCTTCAGGCCGAACTCCTCGGCAAACTTGAGGGCGCCCCGGATCTCTGCGGCCCGGTTGGCCTCGAAGACGACGGGCCGTTCGCCGCGCAGGAAGGGAAGCAGCGCCTCCACTTTGAGATCGCGGTCGCCGGGGCGGTACCGTCGGGCGTCCTCGAACGGCTGCCGCAGTTCCCTCATCTTCTTCTCGTCGTCCGACTTCGTCTCGTCGCTGCCCCCCAGGGAGGGGTAGTTGACGTGGAGCGCGAAGGCCTCCTTCAGCGCCATGTCGCCCGGCACCCAGCCGTCGAGGCGGATGACGGCGCTCTGGCCCGCGATCGTGCCGCCGTGGGGCGCCGTGAGCACGGTCGTGATCCCGTTCGCGCGCGTCACCGGGATGATCTCGCTGTGGGGGTTGACCGAGGCCAGGGCCTTCAGGTCGGGCTGCACTCCGCCGATCTCCGCGTCGTCGCGCGTCCCGGCGATCGACCCGATCTCCGCCAGCCCGAGGCGGGTACCGGCATCGATCATCCCCGGGTAGACCGAGAGGGACGTGCCGTCGATGATCTCCGCGCGGCTCGGCGGTCGCACCCCGGGGCCCATGGCGGTGATCTTGCCCTGTGAGAAGACGATCGTCCCCTTGAAGGGATTGAGGAGGACCGGATGGATCGTCGCGTCGACGATCGCGATCGTGTCGTTCTTGGGGAGGGGTGCCGGAGCGCGGCGGACGCGGTCCTCCACCTTGAAGCCGCGCGTCGAATGGTTCGGGACGTCGCGGCGATCGAAGCGGATCTCGCCGTCGACCAGGGTCATGACGCAGCGGCTGTAGGGGGAGAGGGGATGGCCGTTGTAGAGCGCGAGGTCGGCGTCCTTGCCTACCTCGACGGTCCCGGCGCGCGTGTCGATGGCGAGCTGGCGGGCGGGGTTGACGGTCACGGTGGCCAGCGCCTCCCGTTCGGAGAGGCCGCCGTACTTGATCGTCTTGGCCGCCTCCACGTTCAGGTGGCGGATCTGCTCGTCGCTGTCGGAGTTGATCGAGACGAGGACGCCCGCCTTCGTCATGAGGGCGGCATTGTGGGGGATCGCCTCCCACGCCTCGATCTTGTAGCTCCACCAGTCGCTGAAGGTGGAGGCGCCCGCGCCGGCGGCGGCGATCTCGGGGGCCACGCGATAGCCTTCCAGCACGTGCTGGAGCGTCCGGACCTTGAAGCCGAAGTCCTTGGCGACCTGGAGGATCATCAGGATCTCGTCGGCCCGGTAGCAATGGCAGTGGACGTGGATGTCGCCGCTCAGGATCCCGGACAGCGCCTCGAGCCGGAGGTCGGTGCGGAGGAGCGGGTCGCGTTTCTTCGCCTCAACGTACTCCTGCGCCTCGGTGAAGGCGCGGCGGAACGTAGCCTCGACGCCGAGCCGCGTGTTGGGGAAGCGCTTCCCGCGGTTGTTGGAGAAGTTGGACTGCTTGGGGTTCTCGCCGAGCGCGAACTTGACGCCGCGCGGGGCGCCGGGGAAGAGCAGGTCGTCGGGTCCCTCTCCGTACTTGAGCTTGATCGTCGCGTTCTGGCCGCCGATGGAGTTGGCGCTGCCGTGCAGGACGTTCGCTGCGGTCACGCCGCCCGCGAGGGCCCGGTAGATCGCGATGTCTCGCGGGTTGAGGACGTCGCGGACGCGCACTTCGGGCGTGACCGACTGCGTCCCTTCGTTGAGGCCCCCTTCGGTGGCGATGTGGGAGTGGCAATCGACGATGCCGGGCATGATCCAGAGGCCGGTCGCGTCGATCGTCCCGAAACCTTCGGGCGCTTCCAGGCTTTCCCCGATCTCGGCGATCTTGCCGTCGCGGATAAGGATCGAACCGGCGATTCGGCCGGCGTTCGTGACGGTGAGGATCGTGGCGTTCTTCAGGAGGAGGTTGCCCGCGGTCCGGGCCTTCAGCTTTCGGTCGGCCTCGACCTCGATGTCCTTGTCGGTCAGATACGCCGGCTTGGCCGCGGGCTTCTCCTCTTTCTTCTTCTCGTCGGCCGGCGGCTTGACGTCGAAGTCGAACTTGCGGCCGTCGGCGACGACGTAGCGGACGCGGGCTTTCTTGTCGGAGAGCGGCGCGGTCAGCACGGTCAGATTCGCAGCCTTGCCCTTGGCCACGGTGCCGTGGCTGGCGCTGAGGCCGAAGATGCGGGACGCCGAGGTCGTGAGCGCGGCGACCGCGGCGTCGACGGGCAATCCGTGCTCGATCCGGGTCTGGATTGCTGCCAGGGTGTCGGCGGGAGAGGAGAGGCCCTGGGTGGAGAAGCAGAAGCGGACCTTCGCCTCGTGGAGCCGGAGGGCGGTGTCGATCTCTTCCTCGCGGATCCGCTCGCGCTCCTTTCGGAGCGCGTCGGGGACGTCCTCGCCCTCTTTGGGCTTGGCCTCCTTGGAAAGCTTGAGGCCGAGGACGACCGGGATGTTCCTCTTGTGGAGCTCGTCGGCGACGCGACCGGCCTCGGCGCCCCCGGTGATTCCGATCGCAAGCTGGAACTCCGCGCCGAGTCGGATCGCCCGCAGGATGTCGCGGTCGGTGTTCGCCTCGATGAAGAGAGGGATCTCGCCGGCCAGGATCGGCTGTAGCGCCTCGAGCGCGGCGTCTACCGCAGGCCGCGGGCTTCCGGGCTTGTAAGCCTCCTTGAGTCTCCGGTAGTGGTGGGCATCCATGAAGAGCTGCCTAAGGTGGGCGATCGTTCCCATGGTGGTCCCCGGGTAACCCTCTCCGTAGGTCTTGAACGATCCCATCAGGGCGCCGCCGGCGGTGACCAGGGAGTTGCGCTTCGGGCCGCCTGTGAGGGTGACGACGGCGGCGCGTCCGCCGAGGATCTCGTCGGCGAGGGTGACGACGGCGACGCTGAAGCCCCCGGCATGGGCCTTCTTAGCCTCCGCCTCGGAGACGTTGAGCGCGGCCGCGGTGTCGAAGTCGGGGCGGAGGCCCTTCCGGTTCGCCTGTTCCATCGTGGGGGGCGCTTCCTTGGTGAAGTCCGGCTTGTCGCCCTCGGCGAGCCGCTGGCTCTCGATCGGCCGCTTGGTGTCCTGCGGCCGGTACGCCTGCATCTGCCAGTAACTCGAAACCTGCAGTATGGCCGGGCCGGACAGCCCGCGGTGCGTGATCAGCACGTTCTC
>CAZSCC010000322.1:0-10966 GCA_964604905.1 uncultured Planctomycetales bacterium | reverse complement strand
GGCGACGGCACCGGCCCCGAACTGATCGCCGCGGCGCGCCGCGTGGTGGACGCCTCCGGAGCGAAGCTCCAGTGGGACGTCGTCGAGGCGGGCGAGACGGCCCTGGAGAAGCAAGGGACGCCGCTCCCGCAGGCCGTGCTCGACTCCGTGAAGAAGAATCGGGTGTGCCTGAAAGGTCCGCTCAGCACGCCGCTCGGTTCGGGATACCGCAGCGTCAACGTGGAACTCCGCCAGCGATTCGACCTCTTCGCGGGGATCCGCCCCTGCCGGTCGATGGAGGGGGTGAAGGCGCCCGCCGCGGACGTCGACCTCGTGATCGTGCGAGAGAACACGGAGGACCTCTACACGGGGATCGAGCACGCGGTCGGGAAGGACGCGGCCGAGTCGATCCGGATCATCACGCGCGAAGGGAGCCGCCGGATCGCCCACGCCGCCTTCGAGTACGCCGCCCGGAACGCCCGGCGGAAGGTCACGGTCGTCCACAAGGCGAACATCCTCAAGCTGACCGACGGCCTCTTCCTCGAGACCGCCCGGGACGTCGCGCGCGACTACCCGGCGATCGCGGTCGAGGACCGGATCGTGGACAACATGGCGATGCAGCTCGTCCAGCGGCCGCACGAGTACGACGTCCTCCTCTGTCCCAACCTCTACGGGGACATCCTCTCGGACCTCTGCGCGGGCCTCGTGGGCGGCCTGGGGCTCGCCCCCGGGATGAACGTCGGGCGCGAGCACGCGATCTTCGAGGCGGTCCACGGGAGCGCGCCCCAGTTCAAGGGTCAGGACAAACTCAACCCCACGGCCCTCATTCTGACCGCGGTCCTCATGCTGGAGCACCTCAACGAGTCCCAAGCGGCCGACCGGATCGCCAAGGCGGTCCGCGAGGTGATCCGGGAGGGGAAGACGGTGACGTCCGACCTGGGCGGTTCGGCCTCGACCTCGCAGATGACCGAGGCCATCCTATCGGTCCTGCGCCGTTGACCCGTCAATCCCTTCCCCAATCCGACATCCTGTGAGGATCCGGGAACGCCGTCGGCCTGAACGGTCGACCGGGGCTGTTCCATGGATGGCCCCGTGCCCGCCCGGCTCAGGGTCTACGCCAGGTCGCGCGAGCTCGACTGCTGGCTCAGCTGACTCGCGGCGCTACTTGTTCCGCCGGAGCATGTTGAGCAGCCGCACGATCTGCTGGTGCACTTCAGGCGTGTTCTTGACCACGAGGAGCCCGTTCTGGAGCCTGCAGACGCACTTCTGGTTCTCCTCCCAGCTGCGCCCACCGGTGTGGGCCTTCACCAACTCCTCGATGGGGAACTCGCCGCCCCCCGTGTCGTCCGCGGGAGTGGCGATCAGCTTCCCCGCATCGTTGAGGTCCATGTCCACGCCCGGCATATCGTGGATCGGATGGAGGATATCGCGGCAATCGTAGATCTGCATCTTGATCGTTCGGTCGATCACGTCCTCCCGGGTCATGACCATGAGGACGCCCTCGCGGAACATCGTGTCGGCCCCGTGGGGCTTGAGGATCAGGGCGAAGACGCTCTTGAGGGAGACGTCGCTCACCTTGAGCGAGACGACGATGTTCTTATCCTTCACCTTCGCGTCGACGAAGATGTTGAGGTCGGAGATCTCGCGGAGGTAGTCGACGACCGTGTCGATCGGCGCCTCCTTGAAGTCGAGCGTGACCCTCAGGTTCTTCAGCTTGGCCTCGACCTCCTCGCGCTTGCCGTCTTGCGCCGAGACCGGGATCGTCAGCGCCATGGCCAGGGCCGCCAGGATCGACTTCATAGCTCCTCCTCGTGTTCGATCGCCTTCTTCCAGGCGTCCTTGTCCTTTCCGAAGTCCTTCTTCGTCGCCTCGCGCAGGATCCGGAGCGCCTCGTCGCCCAGCTCCGGAGAATCGAGCAGTTCCGTGATCGCGGACAACGGGAATTCCAGCTCCAGTTCCTTCACGATATCAAGCGCCAGCTTCTGGACCTTGGCGTTCGTGGAGCGCAGGAGGGTGACGACCGACTCCACCACCTTCCCCCGCGCGAGCCGGTCGAGCCGGTTCAGGCGCTTGAGCACGTCCATCGCCCATCGCTCCTGGCCGTCCACGGCCAACGACACCGCGACGGGGATGATCTCCGTATCGTCCTCTTCCAGACCCACCGGCATCAGGTTCCATCCGCCGTTCTTCTCGCCCTTCTGTTGGAAGCGGGCCAGGACGCGATCCCGCGTATTTTCGTCCGAAAGCTTGAACAGCAGCGTCGCGGCGGCGAACTGGATCTTCACATCGGCGTCGTCGAGCGCCTTCTCGAGCACGGGCAACGCGGCCGCGCCGGCCGCGCGAATGCGCGCCTCGGCGGCATCCATATCCTTCTTGTCGGCATAGCGGGCGAGTTCCGCGCGGACGTCCGCGGTCCCCCGCGGAAGGGACGAGAGGACGACCGAAAGGATGCCCAGCAGCACCGCGGCCGCGGCGGCGAAGGCCCAGCCGCCCCGGCGGCGCGAGCGCGCATGAACGCCCTGGAGAAAGCGGTCCGTGTCCGGCGTGGCGCCCGAGGGCACTGCCTTCCGAAGGAGCGCCACCAGGCCGCGCGACTTCTCGAGCTCCCCGCGGCAGCCCGAGCAGGCGGCGATATGGGCCTCCACTCCGCGGAGCGCACACTCGTCAAGCTCGCCGTCCAGGTACTCGTCCAGGCGGACGTCGGCGCAGGTCATAGATACTCCTTCAGCTCCTGCTTGAGGCGCTTCCGCGCCAGCGACAGGTTCATCTTCACGTCGTCGTACGTGCAGCCGAGCGCGGCCGCGATGTCCGTGTACCCCATCCCCTCGTAGAGGTGGAGGACCAGCACCTCCCGCTGGCGGTCCGGGAGGAGCTCGACCTTCTCCTTCACCACGTCGGCAAGCTCGCCGGCGTGCATCTCCGACTCCTCGACGTTCAGCTCCTGGCGCCGCCCGGCCTCCTCGCGGACCACTTCCAGCCGGTGCTCCGCCCGGCGGGTCCGGCGGAGGTGGTCGCGGTACTGGTTGATGAAAATGCGGTAGAGCCAGGACTTGAAGCTCGACTCGCCGCGGAATCCGCGGAGCGCGCGGTAGGCGCTCACGAATCCCATCTGGGAGAGCTCCTCGGCCTCCTGGGCATCGTGCGTGAGCTTGAGACAGAAGCTGTAGGCATCCTTCATATACTTGCGGACCAGCACCTCGAAGGCGGATTCCTCGCCGCCCTTGAACTTCAAGACCAGCTCCGCATCCACCATCGCGTCGCCCTCGCTCATCCTTCCCACGATTGGACGCCCCCCGGCCGTTCGGGTAAAAGAAATTGACGCGGAACCGGCCGATCTATTGTGAAGCCCGGCCGGCCGACGTACTATAGAGCATCCGGTGAAAAAACGGGCACCTTACGCGTGCCTAGTTAGGGTAGAGGGTCGCGCGCACCCATGGGCGAATTCGGCTTCAGCGAGATGGTCCTGATCGCCATCGTGGCGATCGTCATCTACGGCAAGGACCTCCCCAGCGCCGCCCGGAAGATGGCCCAAGTCTACAACAAGCTCCGCCGCCAGCTCACCGATGTCAAGGACGAGATCCAGCGCCAGATTCCCATCGACGAGATCAAGGGCGAATTCAACAAGGTCGGATCGTCCTTCGACCCCACGGCCCCCCAGACCGAGATCCCCATGCCCCCCAGCGGCATCTACGCCCAGGTGGCCGACGCCGCCAAGGTCCTCGTCACCTGGAACTCGGTCCCGGGCGCCACGACCTACAGCCTCAAGCGCTCGACCAGCAGCACCGACCCGCTCCTCATCGTCTCCATGGGACTCACCGACCTCTCCTACACCGACTCGGGCCTGGAGACCGGAAAGACCTATCACTACGTGGTCACCGCCCAGAACAGCGCCGGCGAGAGCGGCTCGTCGGAGGAGGCGGTCGTCACCCTGCCCGCCGAGGAGCCCGCCACGGTCGCGGCCGCTCCCGCCTCCGCAACCGAGGAGGTGGCTTCCGCCGCAACCGCGGTTCCGGCCCCCCAGGCGACAGGAAACGACGGCGGGCTGGAACCGATGACGAAAGTCCAGGAGCCGTCCGCCCCGGCGACGCCTCCCGCCGAAGCCCCGGCCCCCCAGGGGACGGGAAACGGCAGCGCGCAGGAACCGGTCACGAAGTCCGAAGAGCCGCCCGCCGCGTAAGGCTCGTTGCAAGCCCGGGTCGGCCCGAGGAACAGCGCAGCTCTTCGGGTTCGGGATGAAGAAACTCTCGTTCGACGCAGACGGAGCGGCTGACATCCGCCTCGGCGAGCGGGTGGAAATGGGAGTCTCCGTGTCTCCGCGCCTCCGCGGCCCATCAGGGTCGCCCGAGAAGCGCTACTCTTCCTCGGCAGGCTTGGCGCCCGGCTTGGGATTGAGGATCGAGACCGCGTAGTTCCGCTCGTCAAAGTGCCCCTTGAGCCGCTTTTCGAGGGCCCCGGCCGACATCTTCGAGATCACCTGCGGCGCGCTGAAGAGGTCGATCCCCCGCTGGGCGCAGCCCATGACGAGGAAGGCCGCGCCGTCGGGCGTGTCGAACGACCGGATGTACTTGCCCAGGCGCTTCCGCTTGGAGCGCTCGAGGTCCGCGGCCTTCAGCTTCCCCTTCTTCGCCTCGTGGAGCCGAAGGAGCACCTGTTCGGCCAGCTCCTCCGGGCGGTCGGTCTCGCCCCCGATCAGCGAGAAGCCGAAGGCGTCCTCGCTGTTGTAGGAGAACGAGAAGCTGTCGTCGATCAGGCCCTTCTCGTAATGGCGCGTGTAGAACTCGCTCGAACGGCCGAAGAGGAGGTCGAGCACCACCGACGTCCCGAGTTCGCGCTCGAGGGCCTTCTCGTTCCCCGTCTCGAGGTCCTTGAAGCCCAAGAGCACCCGCGGGCGGGAGACCGCCATCTCGGCACGGACGACGCGCTCCTTCACCCCCGCCGGCTCCGCGGGCCAGCGGCGGCCGATCGGCCCGAGCGCCTTGAAAGCGGAGGACGCGAAGAGCCCCTCCGCCTGCCGGAACACCTCGGCAGGATCGACGTCTCCCGCGACGATCAGGGCCATGTTGGCCGGGTTGTAGAACTTGCGGTAGCAGCTCTCGAGGAGGTCGCGGTCGATCCCCTGGATGTCCGACACCTCCCCCCCGATGTCGAGCCGGACGGGGTGGACGGTGTAGAGGACCCGCATCAGGTTCTTGTAGAGGCGGTGGTCGGGGGAGTCCTCGTACATCCGGAGCTCCTGCTCGATGATGAGCTTCTCCTTCGCCACGTTCTCCGCCTCGAAGTACGGCTGCGTGACGAACGTGAGGAGGAGCTCCAGGTTCTTCTCGAAGGCGCCGCTCGCCGTGAAGTAGTAGGCCGTGGTGCAGTAGTCGGTGAAGGCGTTGGAGGAGGCCCCGTACTTCCCGAACTCCATGAGGATGTCCTCGCCCCCCGCCTTCTTGAAGAGCTGGTGCTCGAGGAAGTGGGCGATGCCGGGCGGCGTCTCGAGGGGCTGGCCGTCGAGCGTGAAGGCGAGGTCGATCGAGCCGTAGCGGGTCGCGAAGATCCCGATCTTCTTGGTGAAGCCCCGCTTCCGGACCACGTGGCAGTCCAGGCCGCAGGAGAGCGTGGCGGTGACGATTTCCTCGCGCAACACGGGGCTGGAACGCGTCCGAGGATTCATCTTGACTTGGTTTTCGGGCGGCTCGATAATACCCCGGTCGATTCGATCTGACAATCAATATCCCGCGGCTCGTCGTATATCCGGTGGGTCCATTTCTGGAGAGCCCATGAGCCGAACCCTGCTCCTCGGAGTCGTCGCGGCCGCAGCCTTCTTCTTCATGCCCGAAGCCGGGGCGCCGCAGGAGGAGAAGAAGCCCGAGAAGAAGTCCCAGAAGGACGACATCAAGGAGCGGACCCAGAAGCACAAGAAGGACGTAGTCGAGATCCGCGGCCTCGAGTTCAAGAACGAAGTGACGGTGGGGGTCTACTCCAAGAAGGAGCTCCTGGACTTCCTCAAGGGCGAGTTCGAGAAGGAGCTGCCCCGCGAGAAGGCCGGCCGCTACCAGCGCGGGTACGCCCTCTTCGGCCTCATCCCCGAGGACATGGACATCTACGAGGCGTACCTCGATCTCTACGGCAGCTCGATCGCCGGGTTCTACCACCCGAAGACCAAGGAGCTCCGCCTGATCGACAGCGGGGACGCCGACGATCTCGAGAAGAAGGCGGCCAAGGCGATGGGGATCGACATGGACGCGATCACCCTCGTCCACGAGCTCACCCACGCGGCGCAGGACCAGAACTTCGAGCTCTCGACGCTCCCCCTTGAGGACGAGACCAACGACGACCTCGTCGCCGCCATCAAGGCGGTGGTCGAGGGCGACGCGTCGGTCGTGGGCTACAAGTACGGATTCAAGGCCGCGTTCGACCGCGCGCTCCCCCTGCTGAACGCCGGCATGAAGAGCGGCGAGGGACTTCCCGGGAAGGCCGGGAGCCTGCCCGCGTACCTCCGGCTGACGCTGACCTTCCCCTATGGATACGGCAGCGAGTTCGTGATGAAGTATCTCAAGAGCGTGAAGGGCGACTTCAAGGATGCCTCGAAGCTCTTCAAGGACCTCCCGCTCTCGACCGAGCAGATCCTCCACCCGGAGAAATACTGCGATCCCGACCTCCGCGACAACCCGACCCTCGTCACGCTGCCCGACCTCGCGAAGCTCTACGGCGCCCCCTGGACGGAGAGCTTCAACAACGTCCACGGCGAGTTCGTCATCGGGATCATCCTGAAAGAGCTCTTCAGCACCGACGTCAAGCGCGACGGCTTCAAGCGGGAGATCCCGACCGCCGCGGCGCTCAAGCGCGCCGCCGCCGGCTGGGGGGGGGACCGCTACGTCGTCATGGAGGACGGCAAGGGGAAGACGATGTACGCCTGGTACTCCGCGTGGGACACCGAGAAGGACGCGAAGGAGTTCCTGGAGGCCTGCGCGCTCGCCCTGGAGCGGAAGTACGACCGGGAGGGCACGGAGACCCGCGAGGACCGGACGGCCTTCAAGACGGCGAAGGGCCAGGTCCTGGTCGAGCGACGGGGATCGGACGTCCTGGTCCTCGAGGCCGCCACCGAGGCGATGATCGGGAAGGGGGAGGCGATCTGGAAGGGCGCAAAGAAGTCCGAGATCACCCAGATCGAGCGCCTGCGGAAGTTCGTCTGCGAGAAGGACGGCGTCAAGGAAGCCTTCGGCGGGAAGTGCCCGAAATGCGGCGGCGACCTCAAGTTCAAGGACGACGAGAAGCCGAAACCCGAGAAGAAGAAGCGCGACTACTCGGTCGAGAATCCGTAGAGTTCAGGATTTTCCTCCCCCGCGCCCGCTCCTGCGGAAATTCCTCTTTGACCCCCCTTGGGTCTTCGTGTTGAATAGACGCCCATGGTCGCTCCCGCGGGCGTGATCGCGCTCCTCACCGACTTCGGGCTCAAGGACCACTACGTCGGGGTCATGAAGGGAGTGATCCTCAGCGTGAACGTCCACGCCAGGATCATCGACATCTCCCACGACATCGGCTCGCAGGACATCCTGAACGCCTACTTCCTCCTCTCGAACACCTATCGTTACTTCCCCCAGGGGACGGTCTTCGTCGCGGTCGTCGACCCCGGCGTCGGGAGCGATCGCGCGATCCTGGCCGTGGAGGCCGACCGCTACACGTTCCTGGCTCCCGACAACGGCCTCCTCGGCTTCCTCGAGAAGGACGACCGCATCCGGCGCATCGTCCAGGTGAAGAACGAGAAGTACTTCCTCAAACCGCTCTCCAACACCTTCCACGGCCGAGACATCTTCGCCCCCGTGGCGGGCCACCTCTCGCAGGGGATCGACCTCCTCCAGCTGGGGCCCGAGATCCCCCGGATCCAGAGGATCGTCGCGCCCGCCCCCAAGGTGACCCAGGAGGGGGTCATCGTCGGCGAGATCGTCTCCATCGACCGCTTCGGGAACCTCGTGAGCAACATCCCCGGCGAACGCCTGGCCGACGCGGACGCCGTCGAGGTGAAGATCGGAAAGTCGGTGATCCGCCGGCTCTCACTCTCCTACGCCTCGGCGAAGAAGGGGGAGCTCCTGGCGATCGTGGGGTCCACGGGAAACCTCGAAATCTCCGTCGCCCAGGGGGACGCCCGGAAGAAGACGGGGACGAAGGTGGGCGACGGGGTCCGGGTCCACCACTCGAAGAAATGAAGATCGCCTATCTCGACCTGTTCTGCGGCCTGAGCGGGGACATCATGCTGGGCGCGCTGGTCGACGCGGGGCTCCCGCTCGCGGAGCTCAAGCGCGGGCTGGCGAAGCTCCCGCTCAAGGGCTACGCGCTCTCCTCGCGACGCGTCCTGAAGGGCGCGATCTCGGCCGTGAAGATCGACGTGACGATCGCCGGGAGGAAGCAGAAGCCCGTCGGCCACGCGCCCCATCCTCACGATCATGTTCACGAGCATCCGCACTCCCACACCCGCTCCCCCGCTCACGGGCACACGACGCTGAAGGAGATCCTGGCCCTCATCCAGAGGAGCGGCCTCCCCGCCGTGGCGAAGCGGACGGCCGCGGATTGCTTCCTCCGGCTGGGCGAGGTGGAGGGCCGGGTCCACGGCATCCCCACGATGAAGGTCCGGTTCCACGAGGTGGGCGCGGTCGACTCGATCGTCGACATCGTCGGCTCGTGCCTCGGGTTCCACCTCTTGGGAGTCCGCGAGGTCTATTGTTCGAAAGTGCCCGTGGCCCACGGCGTGATCCACACCCAGCACGGCGCCCTCCCGAACCCCGGGCCCGCCGCGATGGGCCTCCTCAAGGGGTTCCCCCTCGTCCCAGCGGACATCCCGCGCGAGATCCTGACGCCGACGGGCGCGGCCCTCCTGGCCACGCTGGTCCACGACCCGGGGCGCTTCCCCGAGATGACCCTCGAGGCGGTCGGCTGGGGCGCGGGAGACTGGGACCTCCACGAACGGGCGAACGTGGCGCGGGTCCTGATCGGCGAGAGCGCCTCCCCCGAGGAGAGCGACTCGGTGTGGCTCGTCGAGACGAACCTCGACAACGTCTCGGGCGAGCTGGTCGGATATCTTTTCGAGAAGCTCTTCGCCGCGGGCGCCGTGGACGTCTACACGACGGCGATCCAGATGAAGAAGTCGCGTCCGGCCGTGAAGGTCTCTGTCCTCGTCCCGCCCTCGAAGCGCGGGACCGTGGAGGCACTCCTCCTGAAGGAGACCCCCACGTTCGGCGTACGGCGGACCCTGATGGAGCGCTCGAAGCTCAGCCGCCGAGAGGTGGTGGTGAAGACCCCCTACGGACCGATCCGATGCAAGGTGGGCTCCCTGGGGGGCAAGGACGTGAAGTCCGCACCGGAGTACGAGGACGTGAGGGCCGCCGCCGAGCGGCATGGTGTCCCCCTCTCCCGGGTCCACGACGCGGCGCGCCGGGGACGGATCTAAGCGGCAGGATCGCCTCACCTCGACTCGCTTCCCTTGATCCCCCCTCCCTCAAGCCCTATCATTGTGCAAGCCTCTCGCCCCGGCGGGAGGCTTTTTTTATGAAGCTGAGTGAGATCTTCCTGGGCAAGCCCAAGAGCCCCCTCGAGCCGGGGGTCTTCGAGAAGCTCGCCCTCGCCGCCTTCCTCGCATGGGTCGGGCTCGGGGCCGACGGCCTCAGCTCCTCGTGCTACGGGCCCCAGGAGATCTTCAGCGAACTCGGTCCCCACCGGGCCCTTGCCCCGTTCCTCATCGTCGCCATCGTCATCACGGTCTCCGCGCTTTCCGCCGGGTACGCCTACACGATCGAGGCGTTTCCGGGCGGGGGCGGCGGGTACATCGTGGCAACCCGCTCCCTGGGCCGCTATCCGGGCCTCCTCTGCGGCTGCGCGCTCATCCTCGATTACGCGCTCACGATCTCCATCTCGATGGCCAGCGGCGTCGAGGCGTTCTTCAGCCTGTTCCCCCAGCAGCACGGCTGGGCGATCTGGGTGACGATCGTCGCCACGCTCGCCCTGATGGCGCTCAACCTCCGCGGCGTCAAGGAGTCGATCCAGTTCCTCCTCCCCGTCTTCCTGGGGTTCCTCGTCACCCATACGATCGCGATCGTCGCCGCTCTCGTCAGCCACGGATCGGCGATCGGGACGACGCTCGGGAACAGCGTGAGCGCGGCCCGGTCGGCGGCGGACACGCTGGGGATGGGCGGCCTCCTCCTGGTGCTCGTCCGGGCGTATACGGCCGGCGCGGGCACCTACACGGGGATCGAGGCGATCTCGAACACGGTGCCCATCCTCCGCGAGCCCAAGGTGGCCACGGCCCGGAGAGCGATGCTGTACATGGCGATCTCGCTCGCCTTCACCAGCGGGGGGCTCCTCCTGGGATACCTGCTCTACGACACCCAGCTCGAGAAGGGCCGCACCATGAACGCCGTCTTTCTCCAGAACCTGACGGCGGGGACCCCCTTCGCCTCCTGGTTCGTGCCCCTCACGCTCTTGACCGAGACCGCCCTCCTCTTCATCGCCGCCCAGGCGGGCTACGTGAGCGGCCCGCGCGCCGTGGCCTCGATGGCGGTCGACTCGTGGGTGCCGCGCTGGTTCCGCCACCTGAGCGACCGCCTGGTGATCTCCGCGGGAATCCTCTTCATCGGGACGGGGGCGATCGTCGCGGTGCTCGTCACCTGGGGCAGCGTGCAGTCGCTGGTGATCGTCTACTCCTTCAGCGTCTTCGTGACGTTCTTCCTCTCCCAGCTGGGGATGTGCGTCCACCACCTGCGACACCGCGACCCGGGGTGGGGCCTGCGACTCGCCGTCAACGCCTTCGCCTTCCTCCTCTCCGCCGTCGTGGTCGTGGCGATGTCCTGGCTGCGCCCCCGGCTCGGGCTCGGCACCGCGGGCGTCATCGTCGGGATGATGATCGTCTGCGCGCTCATCCGGGCCTACTACGAGCGCGTGGGCCGGAAGCTGGGGCGGCTCGAGGCGGTCCGCGAGCAGGTGGACGCCGAGCCGCCGCGCGGCGCGCCGC
>CAZSCC010000321.1:0-10643 GCA_964604905.1 uncultured Planctomycetales bacterium | reverse complement strand
CGACTGGGGAGCAACTTCATTTGACCCGTCGACTGCTCCGTCGTACGCTTGGCCATGGAGGGCCTCCTTTCTTTCTCAGGTCCGATCGTATCGGACCGGAGGCCCCTCCTTCAAAATCTAACGGGCTTCAGGACAACCTCTTCCTCCAGCCGCTGTTTCTTCTTGGTGTGCATCGTCTGCGTCGTCTTGTCGAGCTGAACGTGGAACAGGTTCAGCGCCGGTCCGTTGGGATGGACGAAGTCCGAAAGCCACGTGTACTGATCCTGGAACGTGTCGTCCTTTCGTTCTTCATCCACCCTTGCCATAAGCGTTTTGACCGTGAACGGCGCTTTCCACTGCGTGGGGTTGTCGAACTTGACCGCGCCCAGGTGGAGGCGCGTGAGGCATTCATCGAGCGCGTCTCTTTGCCCGTTTCGCTTGTGCGCCGAGATCCTCTTGTAACCGTAGTATACGGACGCGCAGCTTTCGACGACCGACCGCGACATGGTCACAATCGTATCGAGTCGGAGCGCATTCGTTTCAGCGATCAGGCCGAGGAGAAGCTGCTCGGTCCGCCGCAGGGAGGTATGGGCAAAGAGTCGCGTGCGGAAGATGACGCTCTGCTGGAAAGCCTCGGACTCAGGCGGCTCCCTCTTGAGGATGGTTTCGGGGATGGACTCGCAGTAGCGTAGGCCCTCTTCGATGTAGTCGAAAAGCTGGGCGTGCTTGCCGACCAGGGATCGCGCCTCATCAGAAAAGCGGGCTGCAGGGTCGGCTGTCAAGCAGGACCACCCCCGTACGGACACTCCACGTTCCGATACGTGTGCTCGTTCCCGTACTGATCGATGAGCACCACGCCGCAGACTAGCACGTCCCCCGGTGCGGGGCAGACTTCGCGGGGCAGGCCAAAGAAGAGTATCGAGCACGGCATTGCCTTGTGAGGGATGAACGCGTCGATGCCTGGGTAGTCCCTGGGGCCAGAGCGCGTGATTCCTACTCCTCCCTCGCGCCTCGAAGGGAGTAGGATGGCTTTCACGAGCTTCACAGGCCGCGTGTAGATGTTGGTCACCGAGCCATGAAGCACTACATTCACGCAGTCCTTGCCACCTTCCGTCTGGCCTTGTTCCCACCGGCAATCGCGACGATTCATCACAAGCCGAATCGTCTCCTTTGGGATTTCGCCACCGGGCGCGGATGGGGGCGCGATCGGGTCGGGGTTAGTGGCCTCGACCCCAACCTCTACTCCACCCGGTACCTTGACGTGCGCCTTGAGCGACTTGCTGAACTTGGTGACCACGACCTTGATGATGTAGACCAGCACGGCCAGCGCCGCGAAGCCGAGCACGATGTACCAACCGATGTAGGACGGGGTGACAGCCCCCTGGGCCATCAAGGTCGCGGTCATGCCGGAGATGATACCACGGCTGGGAGGTGCACCCCTCTGTCCTCGGGGTCCCTAGCGAGATTCTCCTCGGCATTCTTGACGTCCGTCTCTGACGGCGCGAGCATGACGAGCAGGAGTAGGTGGAACTCCATCTACGTCCCTCCAACTGAGAGCGTCGGCGCAAGGTTTTGCGGCCACATCCACTCCGTCCCCGTGGGTAAAACGGCTTGCAGCACGGGTGGGATGTATCTTAGCAGTGTGGAAGTTTGGGAGCGATGATGCCGATCCTTGCCGTGGAGCTTGTGAGTGAGCCCGGCATACTACATTCCGAATTCCGAACTAGCACACCGACTCGCGGATGAATGCAGCGGGAGACGTGTTCAACAGAGATAACCCGCCTGAACTCATCTCGCTCCTCCAGCTCTCCACGGATCGTTCACCATCTTTGATTGTAGACGCCCAAACGGGGGTAGAGGGGAATTCGACAAAGTTTGTCAGATTGACCCAGGAAGACATTCCCGGGAGGACAACATCACCGGGTTCCTCAAAGAGCTAGACCGGGCCACGTGCGAGGCGACCGTCACCTCGGATCCGTTCTAGTCGCCGGTCACGTTCATGTCGACCACGTAGAGGGTTGTCTTCGCGCTGACGTAGAGCTTCTTCCCGTCGAAGGCGCATCCCGAAGGGACGTCGGGGGTGCGGATTACTTGGAGTTTCTTTCCCTCCGGAGAATAAATCTCGATACCCTTTTCCGTCGCGACGTAGAGATTACCTTTCTCGTCACCGCGCAGTCCGTTGCAATCCAGCGTCAAGAAGACCTTCTTGTCCTTTAGAGAGCCATCCTCCTGCGTGATATAGGAATAGACCTTCCCGCTGGCGGCAATGTACAGCCGGTTCTCGTGAAGGTGGATTGATCTGGGTCGCTTTAAGTCATCTGCCACGAGCCGGGGGAAGACCTTGGTGTTGGGAAGGTAAAAGATTCCCTCTTTCTTCGGGTCCACCTTGGGGTTGCTGGTATCGGTGAAGTACACGGATTCCTCCCCCTTGGTGCAAAGGTCGTAGGGGCAACTGAACCCCCATTTACCCCCTTCGGTGCCCGGCCAGCCGCCGATCCGATTATCGGACGTATTCACGATCTGCTCGGGCAGATAGAGACGGAGGTGTCTCCCGGTCATTTCGGCGACGAGCAGATTTCCCTTCTTGTCGAACCTCATCCCGTTGGCTCCCCGCCCATCCTTTCTCCAAACGGTTGCCTGCTTCCCGTCCCATTTCATGATGCAATCGTTGGCGACGTCGGCGAAGTAAACGTTCCCCTTGCCGTCTGGAGCCGGAACTCCTATGTTCCTCATCCCCCCTACGACCTTTTTCAACTCCCCGGCGACTAGGCCGTCCTGGGCGAGGGTCAGCACAAGCAGAAGTGTTATCCTCATGTCAGGAATTCCTTTCTAAAGAATAACACAACCAAATACGGGCTTGGCTTCGGATCATAACCGGAATTCTTCATATGGCTCCTCCAGGCAGGTGCCGACGACCTGCTCGGCGACGCCTTCACGGAGTTTACCCTCTCGGGAATCGCGGTTCCACACCGTTTCATCCATCTCAGCCTCACAAGGCCCTCCGGGGAAGATCGAGCCCCACTCTGGAGCCCATTGCGCGGCGTCGGAGGCAGAGGACCCCCAAGGGTTTCGAGGCCCAATTCCTGCCCTCTGGGCGAACGGAGAATGCTCCCGCGCACATGCGCGGCCAGGTGAAGCGCGTTACGAGAAGAAATACTCCGACTTCACCACCCCCCCGAGATCGAGCGTCCCCTGAGCCGGCGGCGCGAGCCTCTTGGTGAACCGAATCCCAGGCGCCCCGCTTTTCACTTGCTCCAGGAACTTGTCGAGCGAGAATTCCGTGTGGACCCGGACGAACTGCTCCCGGAGCACCCGGTTCATCCGGTCCACGTCGCTTGCGTGGACCGCGTAGCTGTCATGGACCATGGAAAGGTCCGTGATCCCCTCCGCCTTCAGGGCGCACACCGTGAACATCATGTGGGTGGCGTCGAGCGAGTGGATGAGATTGGGCACGATGGAGTTCGTCTGCTTCCGGGTCCGGATGGGGAGGTTGGGATCCGCTTCGTAGACGATCTGGCTTCCCCGAACCGTATCGATGCGCTTGGATTTCTCCTCGCGGTAGTCGTGAACCACCGGGAAACCGGTCGGGACGGTCCACGAAAGACCGCGATCCTTCTCGGCCAGCTTGGTCACGATCTTCCGGAGCCAGGCGCGGATCTCGGCGGCTTTGACGACCACCTGACCGATGGCCCGGTTGACGCGCGGGGCGAGATAGGCGGCGGCGGCCCTTTCGTCGGGAAAGCGGGCGCGATAGGCCGGGTCATCGAGGATGGCGCTCCGGAGTTGAGCTTTCATCCCCGAGACGGTCACCCCGTAGGGGGTGGTCATGGTCGCCTGTTTGACGATCGATCGCTTGATCGCGGGCTTCCAGAGGAGCGCCATCGGGTCGCCGCTTCGGGCATCCTCTTCGACCATGGCTTGAAGGCGATTGGCGACTTCCTGATAAAGGTCACGGGGATCCTCGGCGCATACGAGGTTCGTCCATGCGCCCCCCACGGGATCGCGTCCCAGGGCCGAGAGGTGCTGCATGCCGTTACACGTCCCGTCCATGGCGATCGGCAGGTGGGAAGCGTACGCGGGTCCCTCCGCCACGTACCCGGCCCATTCGAAGGCCGCCGCGAGGAACCGCCACTTCTTCTCCGCCCCCGCCCAGAACATCTCCCCCTCGAGCGGCTTTGCAGCGGAGTCCAGGATCTGGGCTTGATGCTCCCGGACCCACTCCTCCCGCTTCCTGAGGGGGAGCTTGTCCACCTTGTGGCCGTAGAGGTTGGCGAGCTGGATGGCCAGCCAGAAGGCGCCCCGTTCCCCGAGCGGCTTCCCCCGCGCGAATTCGAGGAGCGACCGGCTCATGTCTTGGGCCTGGGGCTGGACCTCCCCGGGGACGGGGTAGGCCCTGGACCGAAGATCGATCTGGTGGGGGAAGTAGAAGACCCGATCCCCGAGGATGGCTGCGATCGAAAGCCGCGTGTCGAGCGAGAGAAACCCACGCGCCGCCTGCCGCCGGAGCTTTCCGGACCGAAACCGCTCGGTCTGCCGCCTCTTCCACTCCTCGGGCGGTGTGGTTAGCTTGGGAAGCCGGGGCGGCAGCGGAGGGACTTCACCGAAGGGCAGCACCTGGGCGGGGCCCTTCCTCTTGGAAACCGCTGCCAACACCGAATGGACCCGCTGGTTGATCCGGTAGGGGGTCGCCTGGAGCGCATTCACCGCCTGGCAGACGACGCTGAGATCCGCTTTCTTGAGCGCCTCCTGGACGTCGATGCCCTCATCGCGCTTGACGAGCGATAGGGCGAAGGTCGAGTATCCGCCCCCCTCGTTTCCCTTCCAGTCCAGGGGTAGCCCGATCTTGGGGAGGAATTTGGGCCTGAGAGAGCATTCGGCCGCGTGGCGCCGCCGGGCGAGCACCTGGTGACCCTTCCGGGTCAGCCGGAGCCGCTTCGCCTTCCAGGCCGGTTCGTAGAGCTCAAAGAGTCCTTCCCCATGGTCGACGGCCAATGCCAGAAGCGCCGCGCCCAGCTGAATGGTCAGGGCCTTTCCCGTCCACCCGGTCTTTAGGTAGGGCTTGACCCGCTTTCTGGCCCGGGACGGGTTCTTGTCGTGTTTCGCCGCGACCCACTTCCTGACCCGCTCCGCCGCCGGGGCTTGGTCGACCTGGTACTCCAGCTTCGCCCACTCCCCGATGCGTCGGGAGAGCATCGTATACTTCGTCATCTTCTCGTCGGCTTTCGACCCCCGAAAGGCGTCAAGGATGGTCAGGATCGTGATAAAGGCAAGGCGATCGGGCACCATCGCCATCATCTCCTTCCAATAGCGGGGCCGTGCCCCTTCCTTGATCCTCTCCTGCTCCCGGCGAACCGCCTCGGTGAGCGGGGGGAAGGCGATCTCGAGGAGCGACCTCCCGACCTTGGAATCCGAAAGCCGGGTCTTCTCCCAGGAATCCCAGAAGCTTTTCACGGCCCGGGCGACGCTCTGAGTTTCGATCTCGAGCTCTTCGGCGAGCGCTCCCTCCTGGTTTTGGGCCATAAGGGCGGGATTCTATCCGGGGCACGACCAAAAGTCGACGTACTCAATAAATAAACCATCCGCCCCTTTCCCTTCACCCCTATTCTCGCCCTTCGTGGCGGTACGGGGTGTCCCTTCACCCGCGGTCTCGGTCTTGACGTCCCAGCCAGTCCTGGCTCATGGACGAGTTCAGGACACCCCAACCCGCAGGCCCCCTCGGGCCTGCGGATTCGGGTGTCCTGGCTCGTGCGAGCTGGGCCCGAAAGGGTCCCTTTGAGGGCTTGGCCTATGGCGGAAGGCAGGAAGACCGTGGGACATAGACGCCTCAGGCTGGTCCGGCTTCGCCCGGAAACCACCTCGAGCGCGGCGATTCTCACGATGACCCGGCAACTGAGCAGGATGCTCGGGCTGGGACAGGAACAGGCGCGCAGGCTCCTCGTCCAGCTGGGACGATTGAAGACCGGCGCTGCCTGACGATGGGGTGACCGGCCTTCCCCTTGGCGATGAAGTCCGCCAAGGGGAAGGCTGTCCCCAACCCCCACGCAGGGGGCCCAAAAAACTTCGCCTTCTTTCCCTTCCCTTCTTTTCCCTTCGGGCGTCGCCTTCGCGCGACGCCTCTGTTTACTGCGAGCGCGGCAGCGGGGATGAACCCCTGCATCTTCCGCCGAGGTCTTCCAAGATCGGGCCCGCCGGCGGGGCACCCTGAGCCGGGAGCGAGTGGGCTCCCGGGCCAAGGTGCCCCGACCGGTGTGGTCGGGGCCTTTGAACGCAAGGCCCTTTACCTTTACTTGGAGGCGCTGATGGTGGTCGCACTCGCCGAGCTGCCCTGGGAGAAGCCCTGGAAGCGCTCAAGGTCGTTCTGCCCGGACCCGATCCGCCGCGTGAGGGAGATCCTCCGCCGGATCGAGCTGGACGGACCCTCCGAGCACAGCCGGGCCGAACTCGTCCTGGCCGTCCGGAGGCTCTTGTCTCCGGACTACTGGGACGGCCCTCTCTCCGCGGCGTAAGCTCGACTTCCCTTCCGGTGGCCCTTCGTGGCCACCGGAGGAAGGCCAATCGTCACCCGGCAACCGCCGGGATCAGAATAAATCGCCCGTCCACGTTCAGAAGGAGGTTCCATGGATTCCTCGCCCAGGCTCCCCTTGGAGCGCCAACTCATCTCGACGCTCGCCGCCAACCGCGAAGACTCGTACGCCACCCAGCGAAAACGCGGGTACATCCTCTCCAGGGTCGCCCGGACCCTGCATGAGCGCTTCGGCCTCCAGAAGTGGGACAACCTCGGCCAGAAGCACGTCCTGCACGTAATCGAGACGTTCAAGGCCGAGGATCGCGGACGCCGCGGGATCGAGGAGAAGCTCTCCCACCTCCGCTGGCTCGTCCGGAAGATCGGGAAGGCCAACCTCGTCCCCCGGACCAATGCCGAGCTGGGCGTCGAGCCCGGCCTGCGCCACACCCGCGCCGGGAAAGTCATCCCGGACGCGCGCTTGACCGAAATGCTCCAGGCGGTGCCCGACGAGAGGGTGCGGACGATGATGCTCCTGGCGCGCCATCTCGGACTGCGCTTCAAGGAGTCGGCGCTCTTCCGCCCCGGCCACGACTGGCAGGGGGACCGCATCTGGGTGAAGCGCGGCACGAAGGGCGGGCACCCCCGGTACCTCTTTCTCCACAACCCCCGCCAGGCCGAGGTCCTGGAGGGTGCCCGGCGCCTCGCGGGGGGCGAGGCGTGCCTCATCCCCCCCGAGTACCGGACGTACGAGGAATGGCGGCAGTACGTCTACCGCGTCCTCCGCGGGGCCGGGGTCGGCCGCGCGAGCGATCAGACCTTCCATGACCTTCGCCGCGGATACCTGTGCGGGCGCATGAAGTTCCTGATCGCGGTCAAAGGCATGGACCGCGCCCATGCCGCCGCGCTCGTGGCGCGGGAAGCCGGCCATCACCGACTGGAGATCCTCGACTGGTATCTCACGGACTCCAGCGATGACGCGGAGGCAGCGTAAGAAGTTGCCCACCCCTCCATCGTGGTCCGGGTCTCATTTGCCTTAACAAAGCCCCCGTTGGGCGTGCATACGCTGATGGAGGATCCGACAGAACCGTCCTTGGGGTTTTAGAGTCTCCGAGGATTTTCTCTTTTCTTCCCTTTCTCTTCCTTCCCCCTTCTCTTGCCGGCAGCCCGTCGCTGTCGGTCGTCCGTGGACTGCGTCGTCCCCAGAGGACCAGAGAGGAGGTGTCATGCGATGACGTAATGCATATCCGGTGGGTCCACTGGATCTTTTAAGGAGACCGAATGCGTTTGTACATCGAGACGTCCGTCGTCGGGTTCTGGTTCGACCGGCTCCGAAGGAACCGTGACAAGCGGCGATCGACCAGGCGGTTCCTCGTCCTCTGCCGCCGGGGAGTCCACGAAGGGTTCGTTAGCAAGCTGGTTGTGGACGAGATCAAGGATAGCCCGGAGCCCTTCAGGTCCCGGGACCTGGCCCTCATCACAAGGCTCGCCCTCCCCATGCTTGTCTTCGATCGCGCCGTCTCAGCGAGCCTCTTCGAGGGCTACCGGCAGGTTCCCATTCTCAATTGTCTCCCCGATGCGGACCTTCAGCATCTGGCATTCTTCGGAGCCTCGGATGCTGAAGGATTGGTGACGTGGAACTTGCACGACCTGACCAATCAGGTTAATCTGGAAGCCGTCAGGAAGGTGAATCATGCCCAAGGTATCTCGAAAGAACTCCGCGTCGCGCCCCCGGAGGCGTTCATCCCGCCGCGCCCGGTATGAGGATCCGCTCGTCCGGATTCACCGGATCAGGCGCAAGATGCAGCGGGAGCGCAAGCGCATGGGCCTCTCCATGCTCGAATACATGGATTACCTTGACCGCAAACATGCCGAGCCACGGCGCAGCCTCAAGCGGCAAGCGTAAGTCTCCGTAGATCCCGAACGAAGGGCGGGCCCAGGAGGGCCCGCCCTTCGTTTCCCCAGCCCCCGCCGACGCTTCCTTGAAGCGGTCCTTCCCCTCGTCGCCCGATCTCTTTCCGGGATCGGGATCAGAATAAATCGTTCTCAGGCGTGTCCTCGTTTGACACGACCTTCTGCTATGCTCCCGGAGGTGAGCAAGAGATGGTGGAAATCAACAGGGAAACGGAAGAATGCGAGCCCAAGGCGCATTCCCCCGAACCTTCCGCCGCAGGTGCGGTTGAAGAAGGAGAGGGTGGCCAGCACCGACGCGCCGAGAAGTCTGGCGCGTCTCCCAAGAAAGGCGCACGCCACGAAGAGCATCCCCCCAAGAACCTCGGCGGTCGTCCCCACAAGCGCTGGAAGATCCGCGTGGTCAGGATCGACGCAGGGAAGTATCCCCAGTTCGCCCGCGACAAGGACCACCCCTTCGCCAAGATGGCCGTCGAGGCGCGGATCGAGGAATTCGATTCCTTCTTCGCCCGGCTGGGGGCAAGGACGAAGGCACTGAAACCGAAGTGCGGCGGCCTGTCTGCCGCCGCGTAGCTTGAGATGAGAGTTGAGAAAGGAGGCCCCACCGATGCTGAAAGAGAAGGAAGTACCCCCGAGAGCAAGTCCGGTCGTGAACGTCGCCTTCTACGTGCGCGTCTCGACCGACAAGCAGGCCAACAAGGAGGATGGGTCGCTCGACACGCAGCTGGATCGGCTCTCCTCGCTCGTCGAGTACCGGCGGAAGCAGGGCGACAACTGGGTCGCTTCCGAGAAGCTGGTCGAAGGCGAGAAGGAAGGTCGCCGGCACGGCAAGAGCGCCAAGAACATGGACCGGCCGGCGCTCCAGAGGCTCCTGGAGATGGCCCGTGAACGCCTGATCGACGTGGTCGCGGTCACCAAGCTCGACCGCATCTCGCGGAGCATCAGCGACTTCGTGAAACTCATCGAGGAGCTGGATCGCTACGGCGTCAAGCTCGTGTCGCTCCGGGAGCAGATCGACCTCACCTCCCCGGCGGGACGGCTCCAGGTCTTCATCCTGATTGCGCTCGCCGAGTACGAGCGCGAACTGACGTCCTCCCGGGTCAAGGACAAGGTCGATTGGCGGGCCGAGAAGGGTCTCCCGCTCGGACGTCCCCCGGGTGGCTACATGATGAAGGACAAGACGTACGCCATCGAGGAACCCTTCGCCTCCCATGTGGGTGCGGCCGACGCGCTCTACCTCGAACGGGAAAGCGCCGACGCCGTCGTCCCGGAGTTCCGCAAGCGGGGCTACCGGACGAAGAGGGGCACGTATTACACCAAGCCCGTGATCTGCCACATGCTCCGGAACCCCATCTACGCCGCGAAGCAGCAGCGCAAGGGGCAGTTCTATGACGCCCAGTGGCCGCCCATCCGGTCGTGGGAGACCCACGAGAAGATCCAGCGGCTGATGGACCGGAACGTCCGGAGGAACCACGGTGGGAAGACCCAGCCCAGGAACTACGTCTACCTCCTTCAGGGCATCCTGCGGTGCGGGGAGTGCGGACACAAGATGTCGCCCCAGCCCGCCACGGGCCGGAACGGTGTGCCCTACCACTACTACGGCTGCGGCCAAGCGGAGAAATCCGTCGGGACCGCCTGTCCCAAGCGGTACGTCCCCGCTGAAGCGCTCGACCGGGCGGTCCTCGAGTTCATGAAGCTCCTGCATCTCAACCCCGAGCGCGTGCGCGCCATCGCGGCCAAGGAGAATGGCTTCGCCTCCCAGACGATCAGGAAGCTCAAGGAGGACCACGAGCGAGTCCGGGAGCAGCTTGGGAACGTCAAGCAGAAGCTCTCCCATCTGGCTGAGATCATGGCGCAGGGCGGCATCGCGGCGTTCGCCACGGTCAGGGAGAAGCTGGAAGCCCTTGAAGGGGAGCGCGGGGAGCTGGCAGCGACCGAGGCGCGCGTCCGGTCAGAGCTGGAAGCCGAAGAGACCGAGGGGATCGCCGTGGAGGAGCACCTCCAGTCGCTCGCGTTCTTCGACCAGTTCGTCCAGGAGAACGCAGACCAGCCTGAGCGGATCAAGTCGGCGATCACGCGATTCGTCGACTACGTCGTGTGGCATGCGGCCGAGAAGGGCGAGGGCCAGATCGAGCTGGCGCTCTTCGGTCAGCCGGTCGCGGTTTCGCCCGACGCGATCGACTTCGACACCGCCAGTGCGACGCACGGGAACGGACGTTGTTTCGTCCCGGCGTCGCATATGGTGGGCCGT
>CAZSCC010000320.1:0-4349 GCA_964604905.1 uncultured Planctomycetales bacterium | reverse complement strand
ACTGGGGAGCAACTTCATTTGACCCGTCGACTGCTCCGTCGTACGCTTGGCCATGGAGGGCCTCCTTTCTTTCTCAGGTCCGATCGTATCGGACCGGAGGCCCCTCCTTCAAAATCTAACGGGCTTCAGGACAACCTCATCGAAAGTAGTGGTTCCTTCGATGTGCTGGAAGAGGACCTGGGGCTTCTATTTGGGGGATACGTCGCTACAGGACTAGTCGAAAGTACTGCAAGTGCGGCTACGATAGGAGGCGTAACGTATCCATATGGTGTCAAACGCAACCATACATACAACGCGATTGGAACCCTTCCATGGACCTGGAAGGCCGATAATCAGGGGTTAGGGAAGGCGTATGTTGATACGGAACATCCTGAGTTTAACAATATTCACCATTTCGTATTCTTTGCTGAAGCGGCACGGAGGCATGGGCCCATAATCGCTGCTGTAGGCGTTAACAAAGCTGATTCTCCAGAGCGAAACCCGGGGGATGTGGCAATGGGCCGCGCGGCAATCTACTTCCATCTCACCAGTCGCGGTATGAAACCCGATCAAATTGGTAAGTGGCTGAGGACGGAGTTGAAGCGAAACGACGACCCGCGCATTCGGCTTAAAGAGTGGGGAGAAAAGCTGGATAAGATTCTTGTCCCCGACTTGCATTGGCCCCCTGGCTCATTGTAATCGGGAACTCCGAACGGGAACGGCGAATTGCTCTTCATGAAGATGCACCTTAGAGCTTCGTGGTTTCAATTCGTGTTGTCGTTGTTAGCACTAACGTCGTGCTCCAAGAGCTGTAACGGCGATGGGAGAGCCCAGGGGGTTGTGCAGCAACCAACTCTTTCGGGCAGTTATGCTCTCCCAATCAATTCACAAGCTTTTGTTGTTGGGAACAGCATTCGACTCATTTCCAAGACTTCGACTAATGAAGTGGTTGTCTCAGAAAGAGATAAGGGGTCGGCTGGGTGGAAAGAGCTGGGGAGAATGTACGACATCGCAGTCAACGGCAAGATCGCACACTCTCGCTTTCATGACAGGTGGTACTCTTTCTGTGAAGAGCAATTAGTATGCATTGATTATTCTGCCGGAAGGCAGCCATCACAATTGTGGTCGTACCCAGTCCCTGGTGGCATTCATGATTTCGAATTCGACGAGACGCAAGCTCATGTCGTGTTGCGGAGGCCAATTCAGATTGTCCTTGAGAGTGAGACCGGAGCCAAGTGTGTATCACTAAACCCACATCCCTTTCAATTGAGACTAGGTTGTGTCTGGGGCAGTCGCCTTGTTAGGTTTGATGTTGAATCGCGGCGCGTAGAAGTAATTGAGCTGTGTACTCAGCGGAAAGTACTTGCATATGAGTTGTCAAAGTCCGATTTCGATTCCATTGCTGGGTCAGCACTGGCTGGTGACAGACTGTTCCTGTTTAGAAATGACGCAGATGGTCAATTGATCTCTGATGAGATCTCGCTTTCTACATGTACGAAGAGGGGAACGGTCGTTCTGGGCAATCCGGGTGGGTTCTTGGTTAGAATTGTAGATTCCGGTCTGAGTACATTCACCTGTGTCGTCGGGGATCCAATTAAGGAGTACCAATTTGGAGCCTACTTAACAGAGGCTAGAGATAGCCTCAATACTAGGCATCTCCTCCATAGTAGAGGGGAGTTCTTGGGTGTTTTCAGAAGTGACTCGAGACTTGTCGTGGTGTACGTTGATTCTAAAGCAGTTATCCTGCGCGAATGCGGAGCGCGATAGCGGATATGGGCCCGTGCCCCGCGCAGTTGTTCCCCGCTTGCTCGCGTCCCAAAGAGAAAACGACGGCGAGAGCGCGCTGATGCATTTCCGCGCGAGGAGCTATGATCCCCGAATTGGGAGATGGACCGAAAGCGAGCCGATTCTCGAAAGACGAGCAAAGGATCATTACGTCTATGTAACGAACGCACCGACTTCACACCGCGATCCTACGGGTCGGATTGTCGAGAGGAATAGGGTTGCCACTCTGCAAGGCTTGGCCGATGAATTGAACAATCTTCATTCAAGGTTGGCTCTTCGTGATTGGGAGAAACATGGAGAAGGATTCCCAACGTGGGGGATATTCCTACCCCTGAGCGAGAATATTCAGGCAAGCGGAACAAGCAAGAATAGGTATCTCTACACGGCAAAGGGTGGTTGGGTAGATCTGAAGCACTTGTCTGCTGCAGCTGCCTATACCTATCTCCACGGTAGAACCCTTACGCTGGCGTTAGGGCTGTCGACAGAAAAAGCTCAATCCCAAGGCATCGAGGCATATTCGAGCGGCTTCGGATTCGAAGACCTTCCTTCAAACAAGATAGGTGCAGACTTCTTGGAATGGATGGAAAAGAAGTACGGCGCAGGAATTCGCGGGCAAGAAAGTGGGTTGTATCGTGGGCCGCTTCTTGGGGATGCGCTCCGAGCGTTCGTAAACGAAGTGCTCGGAGGAGCTCCCGCCCCTCCAGTAGGCAAGATTGACCAGTTCAACATGGTGAAAAACCTTGGCGAAGGGCCTGTGTTCGAGAGCGATCTTGGGAAACTACCAACAAAGGTCATGCAGCTTGGCACTAGCGGCACGCGTGAGTTTTCCATCAAAACTTCCGGGTCTGCCACTCTTGACGACAGCTACTTGAAAATACTTCAGGTAGGTCTCGCAAATCATGGAACCGGAACTACTCAAAGTACGGCAGTTGGCGCCATAACGGGGCTACCGAGCGCGGTAAGCGAGCGTACGCCCCGCGGAAAGTAATGCGGAGAGCTTTTTGGAGGCTGCAGATAAAGGCTCTGAGAGTAAGGCCGTACGGACGATTTGCTTCGGCGTCGTCTCGTGCGCCTTGCTCCTCGGGTTGATTTGGTACTGTTTCCTCCGGTGGAGCCCGAGGGAGTTTGATCCGAAAGCCTGGGCCACGGCAAATCCCGAGAAAAGAGGGGAAATGGTTCAGGATCTCCTATGCCGGCATCCTCTCAAGGGGATGTCCAGGGACGAGGTGCTCAAGCTGTTGGGCCATCCCAACGGAAGCGAAGAGCATTGCTATATCTATGAGATCGGAAGGCTGGGACATAGTTCCATGAATCCTATGGCATTCTCCTACAGGCTCCAAGTTACATTTGATCCGCAATGGCTTGTACGGGATGTGGAAATCTTGGACTAGCAAGGGGGCGAAAAACTCATTGGCGACGCTTATGACCTGATATAGGCCCAGCGTGACCTTTGGCGTGTGGGGTGCATCCGATCGCGACCTCAGCGGGATGACGATCGCCGGATCTTTGAAAAACGGGAAGTGAAGGCAGACCTTGAGCGTCACAACGACGACGAGTGACGCAAAGATATAGGCCCGGCGTGACCTTTGCCACGCAGCGAGGCGGGAAACGCGCCGCGGGCGGGATGATGATCGCCGGATCTTTGAAAAGCGGGAGGAGATGGCGGACCGCGGGCGTCACAACGACGACGAGTGACGCGAACGCCAAAGAACAGCTACGCCGCAGGGCGAAGGCGAAAGACCGGGAGTCTCCGGTCGCCGCCAAGGAGTCGGACCTCGAGCACGCCGGAGTCGATCCGGCGGATCGGTCGGAGCGGGCGGTCACGGAAGACCTCGTCGGGCGTCCGGTGACCCAGCGACGAATGTGGACGCTTCGTGTTGTACCAGGCGCCGAATCTCGAGAGGTCGAACGCAAGGCCGGGCAAGGACCGGAAGGGGAGGAGACCTCGGGCGAACTCCTCCTTCATCGTGCGGAACCACCGATCCAGGGCCGGAGCACCGGGTTTCCCGACAGCTCCGTAGCGGCGACGGATCTTCTGACGCGTAAGGAGACGCGTGAATCGCCGAGACACGAACTGGACCCCGTGATCGCTGACGACCCAGCGGGGCTTCTTTCCATGGCGACGGATCGCGCGCGACAAGAGGCGGCAGGCGAAGGCGGCGTCCGGCTCCTGAGCCGAGACGTCGAGCGCGACGATCTTGCGGGAGAAGAGATCGAGGACGGCGCCCACGACGACGGTGCGGAAATAGCCGAGCGTGACGCGCGTGAAATCGATCACGTAAATGTGGCCGGGATGCCGAGCGACGATGGGACGGCCGGATCGGGGCGCCACCCCGGGCCGCCGGGGGAGCGGAGGACGACGAAGGAGCCGTTGGACGCTCGATCGCGAGGCCCTGAGTCCCAGTCGGGCCAGGATCCCGGCGATCCGGCGCGAACCCCACGCCGGCCACTCGCGCTTCAGGCGTCGGGAGATCTCGCCCACGAGATCCGGAAGGGCATTCATCGGGTGCCGGGTCTGAACAAGACGCGCGACGCCGCTCTCGACGTCCCGGGTCCAGTTCGTCACAGTCGTCTGGGTGACGACG
>CAZSCC010000319.1:0-21474 GCA_964604905.1 uncultured Planctomycetales bacterium | reverse complement strand
CCGCGCCAGCGTCGCTTCGACCGACTCCGGCGAGTCGACCACTCGACCCAGATTCGATTCGTGGATCGGCTCGCGGCTCCTCAGGTATCCCTTCAGGTTCTCCACGTCGATCGGCGTGCGGATATGGAGCCAGCCGAGCAGCGTGAGGGGGGCCAGGAGCATCCAGGCCGGGAGGGGCATGAACAGCGTATTCCTCCCCAGCCTCGCCCGGAGGAGGATCAGGACCTCCTTCATCGTCGGCCGTTCCGGCAGATACAGGTTGTACTCCCGAGGCTCGGCGCGGTCGAGCATCGCCTCCACCGCCCGGCAGAGGTCGCCGATTCCGATCACGGTCATCGGCGCCTTCCCGCCGTCGACGAGGGGAAGGATCGACCGGGCCGCGATCATCCCCGCCATCTTCCCGAACAGCCCGCCCCGGCCGATCACCGTTCCCGGTCGGACCACCGTGTCGCCCCGATCGAGGAAGGCGCGTTCGATCTCATACTTCACGCGGCCGTACTCGGATTCCGCGTCCCCGCGCGCCGAGAGCGAACTGACGAAGATCTGACGGCCGACGCCCCCCTTCCGAGCCGCGTTGGCCAGCGCAAGGGTGCCGTCCACGTTCGAGTGGAAGGCCCCCCGGGTGAAATCATGCGCGCAGTGGATCAGGACCCGGGCGTCCCCGAACATCGCCCCGTCCACCGGATCCCCCAGCGCCCACACCCGCGCGCCGGGGAGGGAGGAGGCGGACCGGCTCGATCCCGTCACCTCGTGACCCGCCGCCCCCAGGTGGGCGGCCACGCGCCCGGCGATGAAGCCGTTGAGGCCGGTGATGAAGACCTTCATGTCGACAGATCCCTCCGCACCGCCTCCCCGATCCGGAGCGCGTTGGCCATGATCGTGAACGTCAGGTTCTTGGCCGGCAGCCGGGGAAACGTCGCGGCGTCCGCGATGTGGACCCGGCGGCTCCCCGCGAGGCGCCCTTCACGGTCGGTCTCGTAGCGCCCCTCCGGCCGCTCGCGCATCGGAAGCGATCCCGCATAGTGCACGCTGGCGCCCGGCCGGCCGTCTCGGATCAGGCGGGGAGAGCCGCGGAGGCCCGCCCCCTTGAGGACCCGGAGGAGGTGCCGCTCGATCACCCCCGGTGCGCGGGGCGTGTAGCGGATCCGGAGATCCCCGTTCGCCTCGAGCCCGACGGTGTTCGCCGGATCGGGGTCGTCGGGGTAGAACACCTGGAGCGCCGCCATCGCCGGAAGCACCCCCCGGGCCGCCGCCAGGCAGCCGCGCGCGGCGAAAGGGAACCGGAACAGGAGATCGGAGCGCAGAAGCCCTTCCACCCCGTAGAGCATCCCCACCACCGGCTCCTTCCAGAGCGGCCCGGAGTAGAAGAGATTGAGCTGTGCGTAGAACGACCGCTTCTCGACCGGCAGGCCGATCCGCGAGGGCATCACGAGCGGGGTGAACGAACAGGGATTGTCGAGGATCGGCAGCCGGGCCTGGGTGTCCCCGGCCGACGCGAGCACGAGCCGCGCCGTGTTCAGCGCGCCCAGCGCCAGAATCAACTTCCGGGCCCGGAACGTCCGCCCGGAGGCGTGGACCTCGACCCCCTCCTCCGTTTCGCGGTACCGTTCCACGAGGTGGCCGGGCGCGTACTCGATCTCGCCCTTCTCCACCATCGAACGAAGCGTGTACGCGGGGGTGTAGACGGAGGGCAGGCGGGGCTTGAAGAACTCGAGGTTCTCGTATCGGCACGTGTCGCTCCGCACCGCCAGGCGGGGACGGCCCACGGTGACGCCCTCCGCGCGGAACGTCTCGCCGTACGCGTCGAGGACGCGCCGCCCGATCGCGCTGAGTTCGAGGGGCGGAAGCAGTCCCGTCGCCGGACCGTGAAACCGGGCCAGGTCGTCCTCGACCCCCGAGATCCCGATCTCCCGGGTGAGGGTGTCGTAGTGCGGAGCCAGATCCTCCTCGCCGATCGGGAATCCCGACAGGTCCTCTTTCAGGAACCGGTAGACCTGCGCCCCCCACGCATTGGCGAGGCCGCCTTCGGCATAGCTGGACAGGGCCTGGAACGTGTCTGAACTCAGCGCCGGCGCCCCCGCCGGGCGTTCGATCACGTGGCGCAGGAGCGGGGCCTTCAGCTTCGGGCTCAGCTCGGGATTCTCCAGGTTGTGGAGGGACTCGTAGCGCGCGCCGACGGTCTCCTCGAAAAGCGGCCGCGTCTTCCGGAGCTCGTACAGGTTTCCCTCGAGGTCCGATGCGGGGGGCCGGATCCCGACGTCGAGGAGGATCGTGCGCGTACCGCAGAGCGCCCGCGCGGCCCAGGTCCCCGCGGCGCCCGAGCCCACGACGATCGCGTCGTGGACGGTCACAGGCCGCGCCCCTTGAGCAGGAGCCATCCCTTGAGGAACTTCAACACGGTCCTCGCGCCGTGCCACCCGAGCGCCAGGAAGGTCCTCAGGCGGCGGGGTTCTTCGCTCACGAAATCGCCGTAATAGCCGGGAAACGCCTCCGCCACGTACGCCAGGAGCCTCATCTTGCGCGTGAGCACAGGGTCGGGGCGAAGGATCCGGACGGCGATCTCCAATGCCTCCAGATCCGACCCCAGGGCGCGCGCCATCCAGGCGCGCTCGGCATCGCTGACCTTCGTGAGGGCATGCCCATGGGCTGCGGCATAGTGGCGCGCGATCTCGTCGGGGACGTCGCGGCCGAAGAGCGCGCGATGGAGCGCAGCGGCTTCGACACGGAGGGTTGGCTCGTCGATCACAGGATGGAGGGTGATTATGCGGGCCGCCGCGCCGCCTGACAAGCAGTTCCCCCTTGAACGCTGTCTCCCGTGTGGTACACCTTTTTTTCAGATAGAGAGAGAGGGCGGCCCTCCGCTGCAGTGCGCTCCCCCCGAGCCGGCGCTCGAGGTAGGTCGTAAAAGCCCCTGAGCGCCCGGCGCGTCGGTTCTTTCTCAATAAGACAGGGTGCAGCGAACGAACCCCCGGCTCCCCCCAGGGTGACCGGGCGGACGTCCAGGAGCGGGACCTTCCAGGGATTCTGGTCGGCCGGGATTCAGGAGACCTCGGGGAGTTCCGGCTCGTCGCTCATGGGGGGGGGCTCAGGATGCGGCGCGGGCCGTCCCGTGGAACGCATTTCCAGGGGAAATAAAAAAAACGGGCGGGCCCCGTTTCCGAAGCCCGCCCGTCGAAATTCCGGTTTACTCCTTGGAACCTACGGGAACGCCAAGTCGCCGCCGTCTCCGGTGCCGTTCGCATCGAAGACTGAGCCCGGCGCGAGGTCCCCGACGACGAGGACGGGCGTGCCTTCAAAGCTCGCGTCGCCCCCGTTTCCGTTCGTCGATCCTCCCAGAGCGGTGATCACCCCGGTGATGGTCAGGGTGCCCGTGTCGGAGGAAATGTCCACCGCCAAGGTGTTCCCAGCCCAAGTTCCGACCGTCGTCGGAGTCGTGGTGAGGTTGCGGGCGTGGCCAATACCGCCGGTGGCCCCCTGGCCCGCCGAGGCATTGATGGAAGCGGCCATCAGGATGTTCCCATCGGTCGCATCATTATCGCTATCAGAGTCGATCAGGACTCCGCCGCCGGTGCCGCCGTTGCTGGTGCCGGCTCCGTTGCCTCCCTGAACAGTGATACTTCCTGCCAAGTCGAGACCCCCGTCCGCTCCGGAGAGGCCGATCTCACCTCCATCGCCGCCGTCATCGTCCGTTCCGGCGTGGCCGCCGTTGGCCGAGAGGCTGCCGCTCAGCATATGCGTGATGCCCGTGTCGCCAAGGCCAACGAACCCGATTGTACCGCCGAATCCGCCCGGGCCGTCGGAGCTGCTGCCTCCGTTGGCCGAAGCAGTTCCCTGGAAGATCCATTCGACTGCATCGGCATTGATCGAACCGGCGTCTCCGCCGAAACCGCCTGCCGAGGAGCTGCCGCCGTTGGCCAACAGAGTGGCGCCGATGGCCTCGAAGAGATCTGCGGCCGAAGCGGCAATGCTGCCGCCGTTTCCGCCGTCGAACCCGTCACCGCTGTTGCCGCCGGAGACGTCCATGACACCCCGAACCACGACGTCCAAGGTGCCCGTGGTGACGAGATTGATGGTCCCACCGTCGCCCCCCTGCTGGTTCGAGTCGCCACCATTCAGGCTCCAGTAGACGCTGGGAAGGTTGACGTCCTGGCACGCCGTGAGGTTGCTGTTCTGGAGAGTGCCTCCATTTCCAGCATTCACCGTGCCGGTTGCGGCGCTGGCGTTGCCGCCGGTCATCTGGAAGGTTCCGAACAGGCTCATGCTAGCGAAGGCGCCGAGATCGATAAGACCCCCGTTGGTGGCGGTGGCCCCCGCGCCTCCGGTGTTCGCGCTGCCTCCGACGACGCTGAGCGTCCCGAGGAAGTTCAAGTCGCCATCGGTCGCGTCGATGTTAATCGTCCCGGCAAGGCCTCCCGTGGGATTGGCCCCACCGGAAGCGCTCCCGCCGTTCGCCTGCAGCGAACCCGTCACCTGGATTTCCGTATCAGGGTTCCCGGCGGAGGCCGTCGTCAGGAAGATATCACCCCCAGCGCCCCCGACGATGCCGGCGGTCCCGGTGGCATTCCCGCCCGAGACGTTGATGGTGCCTCCCGCGTTCCAGATCACACTATCGGACACGCTGATGATGACAATACCGCCGGCGCCGGCGGTGCCGTCGGTCTCGTTGTCGCCGCTGGCATCGATCAGGCCGGCCACGAGGACCCCGTCGACCGAGGTGATGGTCACGTTCCCCGCGCTATCCCCGTTGGCAATGTTGTCCGTATTGCTGGTCCGGATCGTGCCGTAAATCAGCACGACGTCGGCGATCAAAGTCAGGTTGGACTCGCCCAGGCCGATAAGGGACCCGTTGACGACGATAGTACCACCGCCCGTCGCCGTGATCGATCGACTTACTCCGGCGGGAGTCTCAACCGTTCCGTTGATGATGATGTTGCCCGCAAGGCTGACGTTACCTCCAACGAGATCAGCCGTGGTCAGGAAGGTCCCCGTCGTGACAGGCGTGACCTGGCTGAGATCCGGACCAGGGGGCGCCGGGCTTTCCCCAAGCAGAATATCCACAACGGCCTGGAGATCGATGTCAGCGCCATTCCCCGCGGTGGCCGTGCCGGCCGCCAGGTTGCTCACCGAGGCGGAACCGCCGCCGCCCGCACGGGCGCCGCCGCCGCCGCCGCCGCTGCTCTTGCCGCAGGCGGGCACCAGCGCCGCCACGACGAGAAGCATGATCCCCCGGGTCAAATGTGCCTTCATCCGGAAGTCCTCCCTAGCGATTCAATAAAAATTGACTTTAGCAACTCCGGGGATTCTGACGCGCGATTCCGGTTTTGTCAAGGGCTCGTGAATAAGTTTTTCGGCCGGGTCGCTATTTCTTCTGTTCCGGGGCCTTCTCCGGCTCCTTCGCGGGTCGGCGCTCGGTCCACGTCACCGTCCTTCCCGCTTCCCGCCGAACGTCCTGGTCCGGGTCGTTCTTGCCGGCCGCCTCCAGAGCGGCCTTTACGGTGGGGTCGGACTTCATCGCAAGGAGGGCCCCGGCCGAGGCCTTGCGGACCCGCGCGGAGGCATCCGACCCGAGGAGACGCAGCGCCTCCGCCTTGAAGGGTTCCGTCGTCACTCCCTCAAGGCCCGTCACGATCCGCTCCCGGATCACGTCGTCCTGGGATCTCCGGAGCAGGTTCAGCATGGAATCGGCCACCTCGGGCGTGACCCCCTTCACCTGGTGGAGGGAGATCAGATCGCGGACCCGGAGGGCGGGCTCGAGGTTTTCGTCCAGGACCCGGGTCCGGAAGGTCGCCGTGCGCTTCTCCCGTCCTGCCGCCGGGCCCGGCTCCCCGCCCGCAGCCCCCGCCTTCGGCAGGGTCCGGGCTGCGGCGGTTCCGGGGGTCGAAGGGTTGCCGGACCCCACGGGCTTGGAGGGCCTCGCTGCGGATCCGCCTTCGAAGGGAGTGCCTTCCCCTCGTGCGCCCGTGCTCGCCGCGGAACGTTCCCGCCGCGGGGACGCGTCGGTCGGCTCCTGCCGCAGCAGCCCGATCGCCCCCGAGACCAGGACGATGACGAGGCCCGCCGACAGGGTCGACAGCGAAATCCACACCGTTCTTGAACTCATGGGCCGGAATTCCTCCCCGACCGGATCAGTTTAGCGGCCGTGGCTCCCGAGGTCAACAGCCTCCGAAGGTCTCAGCGGCGCCGCGCGCCGGGTTCCAATGAGACAGGGTGCAACGAACGAACCCCCGGCTCCCCCACCCCCTCTCCCTCTCCCTGCCCTTTTCAACCCCGTTTGTTTTGACTTCCTCTGACTATCCTCAAAAGAGGGAAGCCCGCGCGGCTCCGCGGTATCATCTACGGCCATGACCCCAACGACGCTCGCGCTCTCGATCGTCGGCGCCGCCCTCGCGGCCGCGCTCCTCGCCCTTTTCATCCACGACCGCTGGTTCTCCACCGACAACATCATCCGAAACTTCCCCGTCTTCGGCCACCTCCGCTACCTCTTCATCGAGATGGGGCCGAAGCTGCGGCAGTACATCATCGCCGACAACAACGAGGAACTCCCCTTCAACCGCGACGAGCGCGACTGGATCACCCGCTCGGCCGACGGAGGGAACAACTACTTCGGGTTCGGCACCGACGATCAGCTGCTCTCGATCGGCTACCCCATCATCAAGCACGCGGTCTTCCCCTACGGCGAGCAGGCCTACACCGGCGCGGGCCACGACACGATGCTCGAGTTGGCCGCCGCGAAAACGCTGGGCGAAACCCATGCGCGACCGAAGGCGTGGAAGCCGACGTCTATCGTCAACATCTCCGCCATGAGCTTCGGCGCCCTGGGCGCCCACGCGATCGAGGCGCTCAACCGGGGCGCGAAGCTCGCGGGCTGCTACCACAACACCGGGGAGGGAGGCATCTCGCCCTTTCACAAGCAGGGCGCGGACCTCATCTACCAGATCGGGACGGGCTACTTCGGCTGCCGCGACGGGGAAGGCCGCTTCTCGATGGAGAAGCTGCAGGAGACCCTCGCCGGCGCCCCCGCCGTCCGCGGGATCGAGATCAAGCTCTCGCAGGGCGCCAAGCCCGGCAAGGGGGGCGTCCTCCCGGGGCACAAGGTGACCGAGGAGATCGCGAAGATCCGCGGCGTCAAGGCGGGCCAGGACTGCATCAGCCCCAACAGCCACCGCGCGTTCTCGGACATCCCCGGGCTCATCCGGTTCGCCGAGGAGGTCGCCCGCGCCACGGGCTTCCCGATCGGCATCAAGTCCGCCGTGGGCCACACGGGCTTCTGGACGGAGCTCGCCCAGGCTATGAAATCCTCCGGCCAGGGCCCCGACTGGATCACGATCGACGGGGGCGAGGGCGGGACGGGCGCGGCGCCGATCGTCTTCACCGACCACGTCTCGCTGCCCTTCCGGGTCGCCTTCCCGCGGGTCTACCGCGCGTTCCTGCAGGAGGGGATGGCCGACCGCGTGGCGTGGATCGCCTCGGCCAAGCTCGGGTTCCCCGACCGGGCGATCGTGGCGATCTGCCTGGGCGCGGACATGATCAACATCGCGCGCGAGTCGATGCTCGCGATCGGCTGCATCCAGGCGCAGAAGTGCCACACGGGCCACTGCCCCACGGGCGTCGCCACGCACGACGCGGGCCTGCAGCACGGGCTCATTCCCGCCGTCCAGGCCCAGCGGTTCGCGCGCTACGTCAAGTCGTTCCGGAACGAGCTCATGGCGATCACCCACGCCTGCGGATACCAGCACCCGAGCCAGTTCACCGGAGAGGACGTCGAGATCTCGACCGGCCCCGCGAGGTTCACCACTCTCCGCGAGCTCGAGGGGTACACGCCGAAGCGCTAGCAGGCTGCTGAAAAAGTCCTTCGGAAGGCCGTAGACGACTTGTCCGACCGTGATTCCGCCAAGAAATCGAAGGTCGCCATGCTTCCCAGAGAGTTTTTCAGCACCCTGCTAGCCCCTGCCGCGAGGGGGCTTGTTCCACAGGCGGCCCGCGGGGTATACTAAGGGCGTCCGGGAGTTCACTCCAGAAGTAGCCGGCGACGCAGGTCCGACCCTTCCGAAGCGAATCCCGCGGAAGTTGCGCGGAGGCGAGCCATGGTCGCAAGGAAGAGATTCGAGTTCGAGGAACCCGACCGCAGAGTCCCCGGCAGCGGCCGCGACGAGGTCTACCCCTACCTCGCCGAGATGGCGCGCACCCCGCTCCTGTCGGCCGAGGCGGAGCGCCGGCTGGGCGAACGCCTCCTGGTCGCCCGCCGGACCCATCGCCGGCCCGACCTCGAGTCCCTCGAAGGCGAGCTCGCGCGGTCCAACCTCCGGCTCGTGGTCTCGATCGCCAAGAGGTACCGCAACCGCGGCCTCCCGTTCCTCGACCTGATCCAGGAAGGCAACACCGGGCTCCTCAAGGCGGTCGGCAAATTCGACCCCGCGCGCGGCTTCCGTTTCTCCACCTTCGCGACGTGGTGGATCCGGCAGGCGATCACCCGCGCGATCTCCGACCAGGCGCGGACGATCCGCCTCCCGGGCCACCAGTACGACGCCCTGATGCGCGTGCGCGAAGCCGCGACCCGGCTCGTCCAGAGCACGGGCCGCGAGCCGACCGTCGAGGAGGTCGCCCGCGCCTCGCGCCTCTCGCCCGCGGGGGCGCGCCTCCTCCTGGGGATGCTCCGCGCGCCCCTCTCGCTCGACCGCTGCCTGGAAGACGGCGAGGATGCCCCTTTCGCCCGCCTCCTCGAGGACCGCGCCTCCGCGCCCCCGGAGGCCGGCGCGATGGACCGGTTCCAGAAGGAGGATGTCGACGCGGCCCTCCACCGCCTCGACCCGCGCGAGGGCGAGGTGATCCGCCGCCGCTTCGGCATCGACCGCCCGGAGACCGGCACGCTCGAGGAGATCGGCCGCTCGCTCGGCCTGACGCGCGAGCGCGTCCGGCAGATCGAGGCGATCGCGCTCCGCAAGCTTCGCGTCCTCGCGGGCCGCGGGTATACTGGCGGGGAATGATCCTCCTCGTCCTGCTGCTCCAGGCGCAGGACCCGCGTCCCACGATGGCCGAGTTCATGGGCGTGAACGGCCACACGGTGCAGTTCAAGCCGCAGCTCTACGGGAAGGCGCTCCGCAAAGTCCGCGACTACCACAGCCTCGAGTGGGACCTCGGGAAGGAGACCGACTTCGTCCCCCGCTTCCCCGAGGCGCGCAACCGGGTCGACTGGAACCAGGTCTACGGTTCCTGGCAGAAGGAAGGCTTCGAGACCGACGTCTGCATCATGTTCAACAACACGCCGCACGACGGCTGGAAGGACCTGGCGCGCGACGCGAAGGCCTACGGCGTGGCATTCGCGAAGGCGTTCGGCCCGTCCTCGGAAAGGAAGCTCGTCGCGTCGGCCGAGGTCGGCAACGAGCCCGGGAAGTACCCCGACGAGAAATACCGCGCGGTCTTCCAGGCGATGGCCTCGGGGTTCCGGGAAGGCGATCCGAAGCTGAAGATCCTGACCTGCAACATGGTCGTCGGCAAGAGCGGCGGCTACGAGAAGAGCGTCGACTGCGTGAAGGGCCTGGAGCCGCTCTACGACGTGCTGAACATCCACACCTACGCGATGGCGGAGGGCTGGCCCACGTGGAAGCGTTCGTTCCCCGAGGACCCGAAGATCACGTTCCTCAAGACCGTGCAGGACCTGATCGACTGGCGGAACGCGAACGCGAAGGGCCGCGAGGTCTGGGTCACCGAGTTCGGATGGGACGCGTCGACCCAGCCGAACCACAAGACGGGCGACTTCGCGAAGTGGGACGGCAACGTGAGCGACGAGAAGCAGGCGCAGTACCTCGTGCGCGCCTGGCTGCTCTTCGCGGCGATGGACCTGCGGCGCGCCTACATGTACTTCTTCAACGACGCGGACGATCCGAGCTACCACGCCGCGTCGGGCCTGACGCGGAACTTCGAGCCGAAGCCCTCGTTCCACGCGACGGCGCAGCTCTTCCGCTCGCTCGGCGAGTACCGCTTCTCGCGGGCGGTCGAGAAGAAGGCGGGAGATCTGTACGCCTACGAGTTCGTCAACGCGGCCGACGCGAAGAAGAAGGTGCTGGTCGCCTGGTCGCCGACGGGCTCGGGGCGGGCGGCGCCGGTCGAGCTTCCCCTGGGGAAGGCGCGGCTGCTGCGGTGCGAGCGGATGGCGCTCGCGGCGGGGGACGCGCCGAGGGTCGACGCGGCGGGCGGCAAGCTCACGATCGGCGAAAGCCCGGTCTATCTCTGGCTGGAGGAGTAGCGCCTCGCCAGGACTGCTGCCTTCATGACGGTCCGATTCGAACGCTACGTCGCGATCGGAGACAGCTCCACCGAGGGGCTCGAGGACCCGGACGGCGCGGGCGGCTACCGCGGCTGGGCGAACCGGCTGGCGGAGCGCGTCGCGAAGCTCCAGGGCGGCCTGCTCTACGCGAACCTGGGAGTGCGAGGCAAGCGGTCCCGCGAGATCCGGAGGGAGCAGCTCGGCGCCGCGCTCGCGATGAAACCCGACCTCGCGACGCTCTTCGCCGGCTCGAACGACATCCTGGAACGGGGCTTCGATCGCCGCGCGCTGCGGGACGAGGTGGCGCACATGCAGGGGGCGCTGATCGCGGCGGGCGCGGTGGTGCTGTCGTTCACGCTGCCGGACCTCACGGGGGTGATGCCGATCGGCCGCCTGCTGTCCCGGCGGGTGCGCGCGATGAACGGTGCTCTCAAGGAGGCCTCCGCGGCCACCGGGGCCCGGCTCGTGGACTTCGCCACCTACCCGGTGGGCTCGGACCCGCGGCTCTGGTCCGAGGACCGCTTCCACGCGAACGCGGAGGGGCATGCGCGGATCGCGGCCGCCCTGGCGCAGGCCCTCGGCCTGCCCGGCACCGACGACGCCTGGACGCGGCCGTTGCCGGGGGCCGACGGGCGGAGCCGCTGGGCCCGCTGGACCGAGGACGGGCGCTGGTGCCGCCGCCACCTATGGGGCTGGGCCCGGCCGGGCCCCATCGCCACGGAGCCTCTCGGCCCCAAACGCCCTCGACTGGAACCCGTCCTCCCATCAAGCGCCGGCGCCGGCGGGACGGCTTAGGATCAGCGTTTTCTGATGGGCCAGGCGAAAGCAAATTACCCGACCGACAATGGCGGGTCGAAGGTCAGCCCTCCCACCGGAGGGGGATGGTGATGGCGCCTGCCGACTCCGGGAGGGACCCTACGGGGGTCGACTGATCCGTCTCCCCCTAAGAAATCACCGAGGCACGGACGTTTCCATTCTCCGTGCCTCGGTGTCTCTGTGGTTTCGTCTTTTCTTCTCCGAGCCCCTCGCCGGATCTCCTTCTCGATCTCCTACGCGAACAGCTCCGTCACCGGCGCCGCCTGCACCAGCTCGCGCGGCTGCTTGAGATGGTTCAGCACGATCGTCGCCGGATCGATCCCGAACGCGTGATAGATCGACGCCAGCAGCTGACCCGGATGCACCGGGTTCTCCACCGGCGCGGAGGCCGTCTTGTCGCTCTTCCCGTGCACATAGCCGCGCTTGATGCCGCCGCCCGCGACGAGCGACGTGTAGCAATAGGGCCAGTGGTCCCGGCCGTCCGCCGAATTGCCGTTGCCGGACGTCGAGACGCCCCGCTGCGGGCTCCGGCCGAACTCGCCCACCGCCACCACCAGCGTCTCCTCGAGCAGCCCGCGGCGGTCGAGGTCGACCAGCAGGCCGTAGAGGCCCTGGTCCAGCAGCGGCGCCGCCTGCTTCCTCATCCGATTCGGAAGATCGGTGTGCATATCCCACGAGTGGTTGTCCGAGTTGGCCACCTTGGGCCAGACCACCTCGACCACGCGCGTCCCGGCCTCGATCAGGCGCCGCGCCAGGAGCAGGCTCTGGCCGAACGTGTTCCGGCCGTAGAGGTCCCGGACTTCCTTGGGCTCGCGCTCGATCTCGAACGCCTCACGCGCCCGCCCGGAGGCGATGAGATTCAGCGCCTTGTCGTAGTGCTCGTCCAGCTTGTAGTCGGAGACCGCCTCCTCGATTTCGGGCATCGTCGCATTGAGCGCCTCGCGCAGCTTGGCGCGGCGCTGGAGGCGGAACGCGAAGACCTCGGGCCGGAGCTTGAGATCGTCCACCTTGATCCGGTCCATCTTCGCCATGTCCAGGTCGTCGCCGTCCGGATAGAGGTAGTAGGGGTCGTACGCCTTCCCGAGGAATCCGCCCGTCCCGCCCTTCCCCACGACGTTCGACTCCTGGAGCGGCCGGGGGAGCATCACGAACGGCAGCATCGGCATGTCGGGCGGCTTGAGCCGCGAGATGTTCGAGCCGTAGTTCGGGTAATCCTTCGGATCGGGCGGCTCCAGCTGGCCCGACGGGCTCACCTTGTCCGTCGTGTAGCCCGTCATCATCTGGTAGATCGCCGCCGTGTGGTTGAACAGCCCGTTCGGCGTGTAGCTCATCGAGTGGATGATCGTCGCCTTGTCGGTCACCGCCGCGAGCTTCGGCAGCGTCTCGCAGAACTGCAGGCCGTCCGTCTTGGTCGGGATCGGCCGGAAGACGCTCTTCACGTTGTCGGGAACGTTCTCCTTCGGGTCCCAGAGGTCGAGGTGGCTCGGGCCGCCCTGGAGGTAGCACATGATGATGTGCTTCGCCTTCCCCCAGCCGGGGCCGCCGCCCGCCTTCTTCTCGTCGGCGCGCGCCTGGAGCTGGAACATCGAGCCGAGGCTCAGGCCCAGCAGGCCGGAGCCGCCGACCCGGAGCAGGTCGCGCCGCGTCATGCCGAACTTGCCGCCGCCGCAGCAGTCGCCCGAGGGGCCGCTAGGAAGGACGATCATCTCTGGCTCCTTATCTACCTTCTATTCCCTATTCTATCCCAATTCTATCGGTTAAACAGGAACGAGGGGCTGTTGATCAGCGCCCAGGACAGATCCTGAGCTGCCGTCAGGCGGGCATCCGCGACCTGCTTCGTGCTCTGCTCGGTGTCCTTCCGGAGCTGGACGAGCGTCGTGTCGAGCGGCACCGGCTTGCTCACCATCACCAGCGAGTCCTGCAACTCCTTGAGGCGCGGGTCGATCGGGAGCGGCTTCTTCGCCTCCGCCAGCGCCGCGTTCCGCTTGGCGACCTCGGGATCGATCAGCCGGAAGTGCTTCGCCACCACCGCCTTCTGCTGCTCGTCCCGCTTGTCCGCGTCCAGCGAGACGATCGCCCGCAGTTCATCCGAGTAGCCCAGGCCCGGCTGCGGGGTCGTCGTCACCGAGAGCCGGAACTTGGAGAGCATGTAGTCGGCCGAGTTGAAGGTCTGCCGCAGCGTGAAGGTCAGGATCGTCCCCGCGTCGAAGCCCACGGGAGCCTTCGTCTCGAACGTCGCCCAGTGGGTCATCCCCGGCGCCGGCGAGACGGCCCAGCCGCGCCCGTTGTCCGGCGTCCCGTCGATCACGTTCTTCACATCGAAGTTCTGCTGCATGAAGTCGGCCTTCGCGTTCTGGAGCGTCACCTTCGCGGCCTCGGCGGGCTTGTCCTTGGGGGCGGCCGTGACCTCGAACTGCACGAGCACGAAGTTGCCGTCCGGCGCGCGGCCCGGGCCCTTCGTGGGCAGCCGGCCGTCCTCCAGCGCCTCCAGCCGCAGCGCCGTGATCCCCTTGAGGTGCGTCACCGCGGTGAAGGTGTAGTTGCCCTTGCCGTTCTTCCCGGTCGCGATCACCGAAAGATCCGGCTGGGAGACGAGCGTCGCCCCGTTGGAGGCGTCGAGCTTCGTCGCGACCAGGGGCGTCCAGTCGACGTCCTTCCGGTACTTCTTCTCCCACGCGGCGAGCGCCTCGGGGAGCTTCGCCTCGTAGTCCTTGACGTCCTTCTCCTTGGCCGCGATGTTCTCCTGCCGCTTGCGCTCCTCCTCGGCGATGCGCGGGGCGATCTCCACCTTGCGGTCCTCGACCTCGGCCTTCCCCTTCGCGATCGCTTCCTCGCGGTCCTTCTGCAGTTTGGGCTCCAGGACCTTCCACTCCTCCTCGCGCCTCGATAGCTGCCCGGAAAGGACGTCGTGGTCTCCCTGGATGGACTTCACCTGGTCGAGGACCGCCTTGACCTCCTGCGGCCTGGCCGGGCGGTTGAGGATGCGCATGAAGATCTCGTCGATCAGCTTCGCGTCGTCCTTTTCCCGGGCGACCAGCTTGGGCAGCTCGTTGCCCGGGTCGCCGATCGCGTCGGCGATCGTGGGGCCGCTGATGAGCGCCATGACCGCGCCCAGGCGGAGCTCGCTCGTGCGCTCGCACTCGCAGGCGCTCTCCCGGACCGGCCGGCCGAAGGTGGCGAGGAACCCGCTCGGGAGCTCGACCCCCACGTCGGGGAACGCCGCCGCGCGGGTCCCGGCCGCGACGCCGGGGGCCTTGGTCACCGAGCCCATCACCGCGTGGACCGCGTCGTAGAGCACCTCCGCCTGGAGTCGCCGGGCCAGCGCATGGGAGTAGTTGACCTTGTCGTCGCGGTTCCACTCGTTCGAGACCACCGAGAGCTGGTAGGTCCGCGAGGTCGCGATCAGCTTCATCACGTGGCGCGTGTCGAAGCCGCTCTTCAGGAACTCCGCGGTCAGGTGGTCCAGGAGCTGCGGGTTGGAGGCCGGATTGCCGGCGCGGATGTCGTCGATCGGCTCGATGATCCCCACCCCGAAGAGATAGCCCCAGAGGCGGTTCACGTAGCTCCGGGCGAAGTAGGCGTTGTCGGGCGACGTGAGCCACGCGGCGAACTGCTGGCGGCGCGTGGCCTTCTCGGGCGCCTCGTACTTGCACTCGTAGGGGAACTTGGGCGGCGCGACCTTGCTGGTGCGCTCGTGGGTCACCTCGCCGTCGGGCTTCTCGTAGACGATCTCGTAGAGCGGCTTCGCCCCCTCGACCGCCGTGCCGCCGATGTTCCGGCCGCCGCTCTGGGGGTCGGCTTTCAGGCCCACCCGGGCAAAGAAAGCGGCCGTCTCGTAGTACTGGTCCTGGGTCCACTTCTCGAACGGATGGTCGTGGCACTTCGTGCAGTTGAACCGCACACCCAGGAAGAGGTGGGTGGTGTTCTCGATGGTGCTCGCGGGGTCGCGCAGGATCTTGAAGTACGACGCCGCCGGGTTGTCCTTGTTCGACCCGTCGGCCGCGACGATCTTCCGCGCGAACTGGTCGTACGGCGTGTTCTGAGCCACCTCGTCGCGGATCCACTTGCGGAGCGCCACCGCGCCTTCCGAGGCCAGGAACTTCCGGTTCACCTGGAGGAGGTCGCCCCACTTGTTGGTCCAGTGTTCGATGTAGGGGTCGCTCCCGATCAGCTTCACGACCAGCGCCTCGCGCCTGGCGCGCGGTTCGGCGGCATCGGCGATGAACGCGCGCGTCTCGTCCGCCGTGGGGGGCAGGCCGGTGAGGTCGAGATAGGCGCGGCGGACGAACTCCGCGTCGCTGCAGAGCCCCGAAGGCAGGATCTTCATCCGCTGCCACTTCGCGGCGACCAGCTCGTCGATCTTCCCGTAGGACGGCGGGTCCTGCCAGACGAAGCCCTTCCGGTCGCCCATGACCGTGAGCGTCGTCGCGGCGTAGGCGCCCTCGTAGCGCGCCAGCACCGCCGCCTCGCCCCGGCGGACCGCGGTCATCATCGCCGAGCGGTCGGCGGCTCCGACCTCGGTGTTGCTGCTCTCGATGGTCGCCTCGCGAGTCACGTCGCGCGTCTTCCCGTCGGCGTAGGTGGCGACCACCCGCATCTGCTGGCGGGAGCCGATCCGCTCCGCGACCGGGTTCGAGGGGAAGAGGTCGATCTTCGTCACGCGCGGGCTGTTCAGGTCGAGCGTCACGCCCTGGGCGATCCACGCCCGGAGGATCTGGTAGTAGGTGTCGTCGGGGGCGATCACGCGGCCGCCCTCGTGGGGCACCGCGCCGGTGGTCTTCAGCAGCATGAGGCTGTCGTCGGGAGACGCGACGTTCACGCGCCGCGACGCCAGGTCGTCGGTGAGCGACCGCACGTCGTGGATCGCGTCGTAGCCGCGGAGCGAAAGCTTGAAGCCGTTCCGACCCTTCGCCGAGCCGTGGCAGGTGCCCGCGTTGCACCCCACGCGAGAGAGGACCGGGTTGACGTCGCGGATGAAGTCGGAACGGAACTCGGTCTTGAGGCCGCCCACCGTGACGGGCACGGAGGCCGACTGGCCGCCCAGCTTCACCTCGAGCGTCCCCTGCCCGTCGGCGCGGGCCTGCACGAGGCCGGCCTTCGAGACGTCCACGAGGGACCCCGAGGCCTTGAGGTCGGCCATGCGCGTCACGTCGACCGCCTCGCCCGTGGCGAGCCGGGCGGTGACGAGGATCTGCGCGTACTCATGAGGGCCGCCCAGCACGATCGCGTTCGGGATCACCTCGAGCGATGCGACCTTCGCGCCGGCGGGGAGCGTCTCGCGCTCGGTGCGCTCGTCCGCCCGGAGGGCGGCCTTGAAGACTGCGCCCGCGACGGCCTTCGCCTCCACCGGGGCCGGCGAGAATTCCTTGGCCAGCTTGCCCGTCTCGAGTTCGAACAGCCGGACCAGACCGTCCGAGCCGGCTGCGGCGACCCTGTCGCCCCCGGGGAGGAACGCGACCGAATAGACGATGCTCTTGTCCAGGGAGGTCTTCCACAACTGCTTGACGCCCGCCTTCGTATGGGCGTCGAGGACCTTCTGCTCCTCGACGCTGCGGGCGGACACTGCCTTGATCAGGATGGCCTTGATGTTCTCGGGCACCGCCGTGTTCAGCTCGTAGGAGAAGACGGCGACCTCGCCCTTCCCGTCCAGGCCGCTCCCCGCCGCGATATACTTGCCGTCGCCGCTCACGGCGACGCTCCAGACGCGGCCCTGCATCGGGGACAGCTCGCGGATCTTGTTCGAGTCGTCGCCGATCTGGCGCGCGACGATGCGGTGCATGCGGTAGATCTTCGGCGTCCCGTCGGCGCCGCCGATCACGACCTCGTCGCGCTTCGGATGGCGCGCGACCGCGATCAGGCCGCCCTTGAGGGCTCCGGGGGTGATGGACGTGACGTTGTCGACGAAACGCTGGGTCGCCACTTCGATCAGCTTCATGGTGCCGTCGCGGCTCACGGACACGAGGTGGGAGCCGTCGGCCGAGAAGGCCGTGTCGAGCGACCAGTCGCTGTGGGAGTTGTTGTACAGGACGGTGTCGCCCTTCTTGGCGTCGATGGCGCGGACGGTGTTGTCGGCGCAGCCCAGGGCGATCTTGGTGCCGTCGGGCGACCAGCTGACGCCGTAGGTGGTGTCGAACGTGATCGAGACCGAATTGAGGAGCGCCTTCTTCTCGACGTCCCAGACCTGCACCTCGCCGTCGCGGCCGGGGATCCCGCCGGCGGCGGCGAGCTGCTTCCCGTCGGGCGAGAAGCGGACCGACTGGATGCGCTCGGAGAGGCCGATCAGTCGGGCGACGCGCTCGGAGCCGTCGGCCTTCATGAGCAGGATCTCGTGGAAGCCGGCGACCGCCAGCAGCTGCCCGTCGGGGGAGAAGTCGATCGAGGGGATGACGGGCAGGCGGGTGTAGACGGGGGGATGCTCGGGATCGATCTTGACCCTGGCGTTGGCGGGGGTGTCGTCCACCGCGCCCTCGGCGATCCAGCGTTTGATGACGTCGATCTCGGCGGGGCTCAGGGGCTTCTTCCCCTTGGGCATCTCGGCCTCGCCGTTCTTGGGGGTGATCTGATCGATGAGGGCGCTCTTGGCGGGGTTGCCGGGGGTGACGTTGACGAGCTTCGACTCGCCGGCGGCGAGCATCTTATCGCGGGTGGTCATGAGGTACCCGCCCTTCGCCTTGGCGGGTTGGTGGCAGCCCATGCACTGGGCCTGGAGGATGGGCCGGATCTGTCGATCGTAGCTGACCTTCATGGGCGCGGCGGCCTCGGGCTTCTTTTCCTGGGGCGCGCCCAGCGCGAGGGTCGCGGCGCCGAGGAGCGCGGCGAGGACGGCGAAGCGGCGGTTCGATCGGATCATGTGAGCCCACCCACAGAAATCATGAAACCGGGAAACCTTAAGGCTGATTACCTGCGAACCGGGGAACGGGTAGCAGGAAGAAGAATCACGAATCAGTGACGGGGGGTCAATTCGAGCCGAGGAGGGAGCGCTGGGCCTCGCGGAGGGGAGCGCGGAGGGGACCCGTCAGGTCGGGGTTGAGCCGCACCGCTTCCTCGAAGTGGCGCACCGACTGGACGAAGTGCTCGCGCGCCCCCGCCCGGTCGCCGGCGGCCAGGCGGGCGCGGCCCCAGTCGAGCTCGAGATGGCCCCGCTCGGCCCAGGCCTCCGTCTGGACCGCGTTGATCGACAGCACCTGCTCGAGGTCTTTGAGCGCTTCACCATGGAGGGCCCTCGCGCGCAGGATCATCGCCCGCGTCAGACGGGCCCGGTTGAAGAAGACCGACATGGAGACCGCCCGGTCGGCATCCGCCTGGGCCGCGGCCAGATCGGTCCCCCGGCCCAGCCGCACGAACGCCCGCCGCTCCCAGGCCTCGGGATTCCCCGCATCGGCCTTGAGGGCCTCGACGAAGTACGCCTCGCTCCGATCGGCGTCCCCCTTGAAGCCGGCCGCCACCGCCCGGTCGAGCCAGGCCCCCGCGGCCTCCGCGTCGCGCTCCACCGCCGCGCACTCCCCCGCCACGCTCTCGCCGCGCCCCATCCGGTACTCCGCCGCCAGGCGGTTGACGCGGCACCGCTCGGCGAGCGCCGCGGGCGAGTACGGCTCCAGCCGCAGCGCCTGATCGAGGTCGACCTCCGCCTCGCTCCACGTCCGGCGCGGCGCCTCGCCCAGCTGCATCTTGTGCGCTCCCAGGAACGTCCGCAGCGCCGCGCGGCGGACGAACGCCTCGACGGTCGGACGGCGCTTGATCGCCTCCGCGAAATCGTCCTCCGCCGACTGGACGTCCATCAGGGGGTCCTGCCCCGTCTCGCTCCGGAGCCGTGCCCGCGCGCCCCGCGCCCTTCCCCGCGCGATCCAGTGAGGGACGTACCCGCGGTCACACTCGAGGGCCCGCGTCGCGATCTCCTCCGCCTCGCGATACGACTCCTCCTGGGCCGCGACGCTGGAATGGGGCCCCACCGCCATGAGCCACGAACGGACCAGCGCCTCCCATGCCTCCTCGACCGACGGATCGGCCGCGATCGCCTTCTCGAGCAGCTCCCGCGCCTCCGCGAACTGTCCGCGGCAGAGCGCGACGATCCCCTGGGCCGCCGGCGACTGCCTCCCTCCCAGCTGCGCGCCAGCCCGCAGGACCTCCTCGCGGGCCTTCGATCCGCGTTTCGCCAGCAGGACCAGCTTCTCGTAGAGCGCCGGCGCGAAGTCCGGCTCCTTCGTGAGCGCCCGGTCCTGGAGTTCCAGCGCCCGCGCGTCGTTCAGGAGCGCCCGCTCGATCCGCCCCCGGAGCGAGTCGACCTCCGCCGCCTCGGGGACCGTGCCGTCGAGCTCGAGGACGAAGCCGGCCATCCGCTCGTTCGCCCCCGCCCGCCGCAGCTCCAGCACCGCCTGAAGCGCCACTCGCGCGGGCCCGCGGAACGCGTCCAGCTTCCGCTCCCGCTCCCGGCGCGACTCGACGCCGCCCCAGAGGGCGAGCGCCACGATCCCCGCCGCCAGGGCCGCCACCAGCGACGAGACCCGAGGGTGTTTCCGGATCTCCCGCCGGAGCGTCCGCGTGAACGACGTCTGCCGCGCCAGCACCGGCTCGCCGCGAAGGCAGCGCTCCAGGTCCTCCGCCAGGTCGCGCGCGGACGCGTACCGCCGACCCGGGTCCTTGTCCATCGCCTTCAGGATCACGATCTCCACGTCGCGCGGGATCGTCGGGGCGAGCGCCCGCGGGGGAGCCGGCTCCCGGTAGAGCACCTTCTCGAGCGTCTCCGCGAACGAGGCCCCGTCGTACGGCGGGCGGCCCGTCATCACCTCGTAGAGCGTAGCCCCCAGCGCGTAGATATCAGTCGCCCGCTCGCGGGCGCCGGGCTCGCCGCGCGCCTGCTCGGGCGACATGTAGGCCGCCGTCCCCGCCACCAGGTTGTCGCGCGAGTGGACGCGCCCGGCCTCCTGCAGGTGTGCGAGCCCGAAGTCGAGCACGAACGCCCGGCCGTCGGAGCCGATCATGATGTTGCCCGGCTTGAGATCGCGGTGGATCACCCCCTGCTCATGGGCGTGGTGGACCGCGAGCGAGACGGTGCGCATCACGCCGAGCGCCTCCTTCGCATCCATGCGGTGGCCGCTCAGCATCCGCCCCTCGACGTACTGCATGACGATGAACGTCCGCCCCGCCTCCTCGGCGACGCGGAAAATGGAGACGATGTTGGGATGGGAGAGCTTGGCTGCGGCGAGCGCCTCGCGCGTGAAGCGGCGCGCCACGTTCTCCTGGTCGGGCGTCGGCATGGGGAGCTTGATCGCGACCCAGCGCCCCAACCGCGTGTCCCACGCCTTCCAGACCTCGCCGATCCCGCCCTGCCCCAGCCGCGAGACGAGGACGAACTCCGCGAGCCGCCGATCGGGCTCGCCCGCCACGGCCTGCACCTCCGCGGGCGGCGGCCGGTCGGGCTTGAAGAGCGCGAAGTCCTCGCGGTCGATCTCGGCGTGGAGGAGCCGGATCTGGTCGGCGCTCACGCCCTTGGACCGGAGCAGCGCCTCGACCCCGCCGTTCCCCGCCGCGAGTTCCTGCTCGGTGAGCAGCCCCGCCCTCAGCGCGCGCCGGCCCAGCTTCTGGTCCTGCGCGCCCCGGAGCACGCCCCCAAGTCGCTTCGCCAGGTCGCTCACGACCGCGAACTCCCAAAACCCAAATCCCAACTCCCAATGAAATCCCAACTCCAAACTCCCGAACCCGCGGGATGCCGCTCCCCGCCCCGTTGGGATTTGGAGTTTGGGATTTCATTGGGATTTGGGATTTGGGATTTTCTCATCATCCTCCGAACAGCGCGTCCCACTCCGCCGAGAGGTCCTCCGGGCTGCCCACCGACTCGCAGAGGACGGAGCGCACCGCGTTCCGGAACTCCTCGCGGCTGCGCGTCAGGTAGTTCTTCACGTCGTCCGCGCTGATCCGGAGCTCGCGCGCCACGCTCTCGTAGGAGGCGGAACCGTCGACCGCCTCGAGGTCGTAGCGCCGGAAGACCTCGAAGTAGACGGGCTTGCCCTGCTGCGCGAGCCGCTCCTTGAGGAGCCGCGTCGCCCGGTCGAGCACGACGCGGCGCCAGGTGTTGTCGAAGACCTCCTCGGGCGGGAGCGCGTGGGCGTCGGGCAGGACGTCCTGGAGCTCGGCCTCGGGGATGTCGAGGCTCGAGACCCGCACGCCGCCGCCCCTCTTTTCGCGCGTCTCGTCGCGCGTGCGTTTGGCCAGGAAGTTCCGGAGCGCCCCCTTCAGGTAGCCTCGGAAGCTGCCCTTCTCGGGCGTGTAGCGCTCGGCGAGGTTGCCCTGGAGGACGACCTCGGAGAAGAAGTCCTGGGTCAGGTCCTTCCCGTCCTCGTTCGACTTCGCCCAGGTCCGGCGGATGAGCGAGTAGACCGGCTTCCAGTAGAGCCCCC
>CAZSCC010000318.1:0-2558 GCA_964604905.1 uncultured Planctomycetales bacterium | reverse complement strand
CTCCGGTAGGGGCTTCGCGGGACCTCGGTTAGCGTGTCAACATAGGCGGCGAGGTCATCCAGGTCCTCGCTCCTCCCCGCGTTGGAAGGACCCAGCGGAAGGTTCGGCGGCTTCGCATCGTGCGCGAGGCCCGTGCCTCGGAAGTGGTTCACGATATCATTCTCGAAGTCCTGAATTTCGTCGAAGTTCGCGCTCCAGTGGACCGGCCCGTGAGCCATGCCGCCTCGCCCCCTCAAATCGATGGTGTTCCGGAGTCCCTCGCCTGCGTCGGTGAAATCCCAGGTCTGCCCGTCGTGCATCCCGCCGTCGGCATGGCAGGAGGCGCAAGCGATGTACCCGTCGGAGGAGTGGACGGGCGCTGTGCTCCGGTAAAAGAGGCGCTTCCCGTTCACCATGGACCGAGTTAATGGCTCATCGGTCACGGGTATCATTGCGCGCGCGGCGGGCTTCGCCGGATCGGTGAGATTAAGGACCACGACCGCGCGGGCCAGGAACGAAAGGACGTACCCTCGTTTCCCATCCCTCGTCACGACGATGCCCTGGGGCGCGTCCCCCACGGGCATGCGGCTCGTGAACGGGACCGTGTTCCCGTCTCCCGGCCGCACCAGGGTCGCGGCGGAGAGGTCGTAGGTGGAGATGCTCCCCAGCCCTTGATGCGTCACGTAGGCGTAACGGCCGCGGGGGGAGAAGGCCACAGCGGAGCCGCTGTCGGCGTTGTTGAGGTCGATCCGGCGCTCGATCGCTTCCTTTCCTGCTTCGAGGTCGATTCTGGCGATGAACCCTCGCACGCGGTTGACGGAGTTGAGCGGCTGGCCGTCCCGCACGAGCCCTCGGACGGTATTCGACTTCAGCCCGCCAACCCACGCGCCCGTCCCGCCAGGCTCGATGGCGATCGTCGAGAGGAGATTGGGGATCCCTCGGCCTGAGGAAGGCGTGTCGGGCCCCGGGTCGGCCTCAAGATCGATCACCCGGAGGATGGCCTCGTTCTCGAGGTCGATGACGCTCACCTTGCCCGCGGTCCCGCGGCTGATGAAATGCGTAAGGAGCCCCAGCCTCCCGTCATGGGAGATAGCGATCGCGCGGGGGTAGTCAGCGGTGGCGAGGAGCTTCCTGAGCTCGAGCGTTCCCCCGTCTAGAATCGCCAGCCGCGCCTCGCTGCCGAGCGACACCAGCACTTTCCCGTTTCCGGGAGCGACCGCTACCCCGAAGGGGCGCCGGCCGATCGGCAGCGTCCTTGCTACCCTTCTCTCTCGCGCCTTCAGGACACAAAGGGAGTCCCCTTCCTCCTTCGTGATGAGGACCTGCTCTCCGTCGGGGGTGAAGGCGAGAGTACGCGGCCGCCCGCCGACGTGGACCTCATCCACCTTTTCGGGAAGGCCTTCGCCAGGCTTTAAGGCCAGGACCGAGACCGAGTCCGAGTCCGAGTTGACCGCCCAAATAAAGGCCTCGTCCAGCGAGAGCGCGAGGGGGATAGTGGACACGGGGCGATCCGGAGTCGGCGGCGTGAGGACGTGGACCGTCGCGACGGCCACGGCTGTGTCGAGCCCATCGTCCACCGTGAGAGACACTACGTAAGCGCGCGGTCGAGTGAAGGCATGTTCCGGATCGCGGACGGACGACGAATCTCCGTCCCCGAAGTCCCAGGAGAAGCTGAGGGGTGTGGGACCGCCGTCAGGGTCCGACGATAGCGCGCCCGAGAACCGGATCGTTTCCCCGGTCAGCGCTTCCTCCGCTGAGACGCCGATCTTCGCAACCGGCGGAAAGTTGTCCCCGCGGGCGCTCCCCGGGGCTAGGAGAATTGCCAGGATGAAAGCCGTAACCCCGAGGAGCGAGGATTTGAGTGTGCTCATCGGCTCCATCATGGGGTCTTCTTCTCCTTCGCGTGCTGCTTCAGCTCGGGATGGAAGTCCTGGTCATGACCGTGAAGCAGGACGGGTGGCGGTGTGTGGTCCGGAGGCACGGCGTCAGGATGGCGCCTGCGCCCCTCCGGAATCGGCCTCGCGACAAGGAGCGCAGAGGGGGAGGCCAGAGCGAAAAAACCTGGCGTCAGGTCAAGGACCGCCCCATCCGCAGCGCGGCGAATCCGCGCGTGGCCTTCCCGGACCTCGAAGACCGTCGACTCGGGCCGCACCGAGACCACGATCTCGCCGCTCGTCGCGGACGCTTCCGCGTGCGGGGTCACGAAGACCACGGGGCCGTTCGCGTTTTCTCGCGAGGCCTTGGCGGTCACCGTTCCATCGCTCACGATGAGGCGCGCGCGATCCTCGCCGTGGGGACCAGCCTCTCTGGAAAGGGCGGCGAGGGTCAAGGAAGTCGCCGGTCCGAGCTCGAGGGCAACGTCCTCGCCATAGCGGATGCGCGCCGACCCCCCTGCGGGCACATGGATGGAGTCCTCGGGCGCGAGACGAGCTCCAATTTTCGCCTCGGTCCTCGCTCCACCTCCGCCCCGGGCCAGGACCACTCCGGGTGTGGTTGTTAAAACAGAGCCCAGGGGCCGTCCCCGCGAGGAACGCTCGAGCACCATGACCAGGGCACCGACCGCGGTGAGCGTGAGCAGG
>CAZSCC010000317.1:0-5975 GCA_964604905.1 uncultured Planctomycetales bacterium | reverse complement strand
CGGAGGGCCAGGTACGTGCCGAGCGACCACTTCCGCTTCCGATTGAGGGAGAAGGACTCGATGTCCCCCAGCTCGCGGGAGAGCGGGCCCGGATCCTGGAGCGTGACCACGAAGGGGAGAAACTGCTTCCGATCCAGGTGGCGGGCCAGGCGGATGAGCTCGGCCTCCGCGCCGCCCACGTTGAGGCGGCCGATGACGAGCGCGACGCGGATCACGCGGGGACGGGGGCGAGGTAGCCCAGCAGGCGGGAGACCTCCGCCTTGAGCCTCCTCCGGTCGACGATCATGTCGACGAATCCGTGGGCGAGCAGGAACTCCGAGGTCTGGAACCCTTTCGGGAGCTCCTGCTTGATGGTCTGCTCGATGACGCGCGGCCCGGCGAAGCCGATCAGCGCCTTGGGCTCGGCGACGGTCACGTCTCCGAGGGCCGAGAAGCTGGCCATGACGCCGCCCATGGTCGGGTTGGTCAGGATCGAGATGAAGAGCCCGCCCGCGTCGCTGAAGCGCGCGATCGCCGCGGAGGTCTTCGCCATCTGCAGGAGCGACAGGCAGCCCTCGAACATGCGGGCGCCGCCCCCCGAGCCCGAGACGAAGACCACCGGCAGCTTCTTCTCCGTGGCGAACTCGAACCCCCGGGTGACCTTCTCGCCCAGGACGGAGCCCATGCTCCCCATCATGAAGCGGGAATCGGTCAGCCCGAAGACGAGCTCCCGGCCGTCCATCTTCCCGGTGCCCACGAGGCAGGCGTCCTTCTGGCCCGTCTCCTGCTCCGCCGTGGCAAGCTTCTTCGTGTAGGAGACCTCCCCCTCGAACTTGAGCGCGTCCACCGAGGCGAGATCGGCCCACATCTCGGTCCAGCTCCCCGGGTCGAGCATGAGCTCGATCCGCTCCTGGGGGGTGATCGTGAAGTGGTACTCGCACTGGGTGCAGACCTTCTTGCGCTCCTCGACCTCCTTCTTGAAGATCATCCCTCCGCACTCGGGGCACTTGGTCCAGAGGTCTCCGGGGATCTGCTTCTTGCGGGAGATGAACTTCTTAATCTTTTCGAAGGCCATAGGCTTTCTCGGCTTTCTCGCGGAGCCCCCAAATCGTACCGGGAACGTCGGGCGAATGGAACACCGAGGTGCCGGCCACCAGGACGTTCGCCCCGGCGGCGGCCGCCCGCTCGACGTTCGAGAGGTCGACGCCGCCGTCCACCTCGATGTCGGCGTGCGGCGCCATCTTCCGGAGCCGCGCGACCTTGGGGATCACCGACTCGATGAACTTCTGCCCACCGAAGCCGGGCCAGACGGTCATGGCGAGGATCATGTCGACCCGGTCGGCGAACTCGACCACCTCCGCCTCGGTGTCCGGGTTGATCGCGACGGCGACCTTCTTCCCCTTCGCGCGGATCGCCTCGATGGTGCGGTCCAGCCGCGCGCGGTCGTAGAAGTCCTTGCAGACGAGCTGCATCGCCCACCCGCGCTCCTTGTACTTCCGCGCGTAGTCGTGGGCCAGCGCCTCGGCGTGGAAGGTGATCGAGTCGGCGCCCGCGTCGGCGAACCGTTCGACGTACCGTTCCGGCTGCATGATCATCAGATGGAGGTCGATCGGCAGCCTGCTGATCTTGCGGATCGCATCGAACGTGTCGGTGCCGAACGCGAGGTTGGGGACGAAGTGGGCGTCCATGACGTCGACGTGGAGCATGTCCGCCCCGGCGGCCTCGACCTTCTGGATCTCGTCCTTGAGGCGCGCGGGGTCCGCCGCGAGGAGGGAGGGGGCGATGCGGATGGATTTCATCCCGGGGGCATTATAGGGGGCTCGGAGGGGTTCGACTACTTCTTATCCGTGAGCGCCGCGATGCCCGGCAGCTCCTTCCCTTCCAGGAACTCGAGGGACGCGCCGCCGCCGGTCGAGACGTGGCTCATCCGGTCGGCCACCCCGAACTTCTCGACCGCCGCGGCGGTGTCGCCGCCCCCCACGATCGTGGTCGCGCCCTTCAGTCCCGCGAGGAACTCGGCCACTTCGCGGGTCCCGCGGGCGAACGGACCCATCTCGAAGACGCCCACCGGGCCGTTCCAGAGGACCGTCCTGGCGTTCTTGAGCTGGGCCTTGAAATGCTCGGTCGTCCTGGGGCCGATGTCGAGGCCCATCCAGCCTTCGGGCACGTCGTCCACGATCTTCGTGTTCGCGGCCGCGTCGAACTTGTCGGCGGCCACATGGTCGACGGGCAGGACGAGATGCGCCGTGGAGAGGACCTTTTTCGCGACGTCCAGCTTGTCGACCTCGACCTTGGAGGCTCCGACGGGCCGGCCTTTGGCCTTGAGGAGCGTGTAGGCCATCCCGCCGCCCACCAGGATCAGGTCGACCTTCTTCGCGAGCTGCTCGAGGATCAGGATCTTGTCGGAGACCTTTGAGCCGCCCATGATGGCGACGAAGGGCTTGTCCGGGTTCGTCAGCACCTTGCCCAGGTACTTGATCTCCTTCTCGATCAGGAATCCGCAGGCGGACTGCTTGAAGTGCTTCGTCACGCCCGCGGTCGAGGAGTGGGCCCGGTGGGCCGTGCCGAACGCGTCGTTCACGAAGACGTCGCCGTAGGCGGCCAGCTGCTTCGCGAGTTGGGGGTCGTTCTTCTCCTCGCCCGCGTCGAAGCGGACGTTCTCGAGGAGCGCCACCGAGCTTCCCTTGGGCTCTCCGAAATCGACGGGTTTCCCGATCAGCTCCTGGAGGCGCATCGCCACCGGCTTGAGCGAGAACTTCGGGTCGGCCTTCCCGTCCGGACGGCCGAGATGGGAGACCAGCACGACCCTCCCGCCGTTCTCCAGGATGTAACGGATCGTGGGGAGCGAGGCCGAGATGCGCGTGTCGTCGGTGACCTTCCCGTCCTTCACGGGGACATTGAAGTCCACGCGTACGAGGACGCGCTTGCCCTTGAGGTCGAGGTCGCGGACCGAGAGCTTGGCCATGGGCGCCCCTACTGCAGCTTCGCCGCCATCGAGCGGGTCAGCTCCGCGACCCGGCAGGAATACCCCCACTCGTTGTCGTACCAGCTCACCAGCTTGAAGAAGTTCTTGTTGAGCTCGATGCAGCTGCCGGCATCGAAGATGGAGGACCGGGTGTCATGAATGAAGTCCGAGGAGACGACCTCGTCCTCGGTGTAGCCCAGGATCCCCTTGAGGTACGTCTCGGAGGCCTTCTTCATCGCGGCCTTGATCTCGTCGAGCGAGGTCTCCTTCACGGTCTTCACGGTCAGGTCGACGACGGAGACGGTCGGCGTGGGGACGCGGAACGCCATCCCCGTCAGTTTTCCTTTGATCTCCGGGAGGACGAGCGCGACCGCCTTCGCCGCGCCGGTCGTGGAGGGGATGATGTTGATGGCCGCGCTGCGACCGCCCTTCCAGTCCTTCTTCGACGGGCCGTCGACGGTCTTCTGCGTCGCGGTGTAGGAGTGGATGGTCGTCATCAGGCCTTCCGCGACCCCGAAGCCCTCCTTGAGGAGGACGTGGACCACCGGCGCCAGGCAGTTCGTGGTGCAGGAGGCGTTGGAGATGATGTGGTGCTTCGCCGGGTCGTACTTCCCGTCGTTCACGCCCATCACCACCGTGATGTCCTCGCCCTTGGCCGGCGCGCTGATGATCACCTTCTTCGCCCCGGCCGCCAGGTGCCCCTTGGCCTTCTCGGCCTCGGTGAAAAGCCCGGTGGATTCGATGACGAGCTGGACGCCGAGGTCCTTCCAGGGGAGCTCCGCGGGCGTCTTCGCCGACACCACCTTGATGTCCTTGCCGTCGACCACCAGGATGTCGTCCTCCGGCTTGTCGGGAGCAGACTTCCGGGAGCCGACCTTGCCCTTGAACGGCCCCTGGGTGGAGTCGTACTTGAGGAGATACGCGAGGTTGTCGGCCGGGACGATGTCGCCCACGGCGACCATCTCCAGGTCCCTGGAAAGCAGCCCCTGCTCGTGCAGGGCGCGGAAAACGAGGCGGCCGATGCGGCCGAACCCGTTGATGGCCACGCGGATCGCCATGGGAATTCCTCCTGTTGGGTCGTGCGCGGGGCTGTATTCTAGGGAGCCCCGAAGGCAAGTCAAATGAAAATCGTTGATGGGGCCCTCGGCGCGCCTATAATGGCCGCGTGAGCGCCCCTGTCGCGTCGGAACACGAGATGAACACGAAAGAACTCTTCCTGCAGTCCACTCCCGGCCGTAGCCCCCATCCGCTGGAGATGTTCGTCCGCACGGAGGGCTCGGCGGAGCATCACTTCTACGCGCAGGGCCTGACGCTGGCCGATTTCGGCAACGTCTTCGCCGGAGAAATCCGGGGACTCGACGCCCTCGTCTTCCGGATGCCGCCGGACCTGCTCAACGCGAACTACTGGGAGCCGCTCACCAAGGAGAACGAGCACGCCGTCCGCGAAAAGATGACGGGGATCGTCACCAAGACCGAGGGGGACCAGGCCTTCCTCTGGCGCTCCGACCGCATCGCCCGCTCGCGCCTGCTCCGGGACGGCATCGAGGCGCAGGTCGAGCTTCTCAACGGCTACATCTTCCGCACGACCGGCGCGGACCTCCTCACGCTGGGCGCCGCCTGGGACGGCCGGGGCCGCCTCGAGGCCGCCGGCCTTTCGGGACTGCCCGCGGGCGAGGTCCCCCACGAGACTCTTTCCGCGGTCCACGGCGACCTCGCGCGGAGCGGCCTTTCCCTTCCCAACGAAGCCTTTCTCTATTCCGCGCAGGGCGACGGCCTGGCGCGAGCGGTCTTCCCCCGCGCCGCCCAGCTCCGGCGCGCCATCGAGGCGCAGATCCGGGGGTTCCTCCACGGCGTCGTCCGGCGCCACGTGGGATTCGTCACCGGAAAGGTCTGCGAACAGCTCGCGCGGATCACCGACGGCCTGGGCCTCTCCGCGACCGAGCGCGACGTGGTCGACAAGGGCCGCACGATCGAGATACACGCCTGGCTGGGCCGCACCCCCTGGGGCGTCTCGCTCAAGCCCGGCCATTCGGGGCTCGCGGGGGACGAGAAGATCCTGATCTACTACGACGCCATCGCGGGGCTCTGGGCCGTGTCGTCCTAAGGCCCGAATCACGAATCACGGGGCGGCCAAATTCCCCGTCCCGTGGCAACCGCACGACTCGTTTGCCATTCGAAACCCCGGATGGCCAGCCGGGATTCGCAATTCGGCATTCGTGGTTCGCCCTGTGTCCCCGCCACCTTGATTATGCTCATCCGTTTGGTATCCTAGTGGCAGTGGTCAAACTCGACGAGTTCCTGACTGATCGGAACCTGCTGGCCCTCAAGATTTCATCGAGCGATCTGCCCGGGCTCGTCCGAAAGACGTTCCATATCCCCCTGAACACCACGGGGTTGGCCCATTTCTCCGACGGTTCCTGCGCCCTGTTCTCGCCTGGGCAGGAGCTCGCCGGAAAGTTCGATCTCGTGCTCGCCAAGCGGGGAGAGATCCAGCTTCGCCTGACGTTCCCCGACCTCAGGACGGCCGACGGGTTCCCCATCGCGGTCACCTGCGGGCTCACCGTCGAGATCTCGACCACTCGCGAGGACCTTTTCCGAGACTTCTGCCGGGTGCTCTTCAACTTCCCGGGAACGTACGGGACGGCCGAGCTCAAGAACCACCTGGCCCCCGAGCTGCGGCGGCTCCTGGGGGGGCACGCTGCGGGACGCCCCGCCGCGGAGCTCCACCGGGCCGACCTCCATTCGCCCGTGGGCGCCCTCCTGGGGCCCGAGCTCGAACGCTTCCTCTTCGACGCCGGAGTCTCCTACCGGAAGCTCGTCGAGCTCCAGCTGGACTCGAACGAATTCGAGCGCCGCGTCGCGTCCCAGAAGCGCGAGGCCGACGAGCTGCGCCGCTCCGCCCAGGTCATCGATCGCAAGGAGGAGCGTCTCCGCCGGCTGGCGGGCATCCTCAAGGACCAGGACGTGCAGGGACTCCTCACCCGCGTCCCCGACGAGAAGCTCAAGGGCCTCCTCTACGCCAAACTCATGG
>CAZSCC010000316.1:0-9110 GCA_964604905.1 uncultured Planctomycetales bacterium | reverse complement strand
ACGCTCGAGGAGGCCGGCGCGCACGTCCGCCACAAGGATCCCAGGACCACGGCTCGGTACGACCGCAAGAGGAAGCGACGTGGAGCCAAAGCAGCCCTCGCCCTCCCCCACCTCGCGGGATGACCCACCTCGCCCTTCGTGGATAGCGACCGCTGCAGCTGGGCGGGTTGCACTGAAACCTTCGTCCCTCTTGGAAACCAGCGATTCTGCTCGGCCGCGTGCCACCTGGAGGCTCGCCGGGTCCAGAACCGCCTCGCCAAGCGCCGGCAGCGCTTTCATCTTTACGAAGATCGCCTGAAACGGGCACTGAAGGAGCCTGAAGAGGGTCCGGACCTGTCAGCCGTTCGAAGCGATTTGTTTTGCCTATCGCTGCGACCTCTGCCACCGGAAGATCCTTCGACCCGCCCATCACCTTTTCGCCTACTGCTCCAAATCGTGCCGTAGAGCCTCGAGAACCGCCCGCCGGCGATCGCGCCGCCTGGGCCGCCTCCTCAGCGCTTCAGGGACTTCTCCATCTCCCGGGACAAACCGCATCCCCGCCCATGGGCCCTCACTTCCGGATTCCTGAGCCGCCGGTAGATTCAGGGCCATGGAAAGGAGGAATCGCTATGCCGGCAAGAAAGATCGTTCCCGTGGTGCCCGATCCATCGCGGATCAGGCGGATCCAAGGCAGCTTCGCTTGGCTCGATCATCGACTGCTTCGCGAAGGACATCTCGAAAGGATGACGCTGCTCGATCTCGGGGTATACGTCTTCCTCGTCCTGGCGGCAGATTCGCGGGGTCTCAGCTTCTACAACAAAGCGACCCTCACGAAAAAGCTCCAGATCGACTGGGATGATTTCGAAGGAGCCAAGGCCCGGCTCCTGGAGAGAGGATACATCGCCTTCCGACCCTTCTCGCCCGGGGACGTCGATGGGTTCTACCAAGTCCTTCCCCTCCCTGCCCTGGTGACCCGATGAACGTGGCTCCCTACCCCTCGACCCCGGTCAGCCGCAACCTGCTGAAAGCGCGGAAGAACTTCGCCCCCCACTTCCGCCGCGCACCCAGGCGTCCCGCCGTCTTCGAGCCCGTCTTTCAGGCGTTCCTAGCATTTCTCTCCCGGGCCCAGGGCCTGGTCCCTTCGACCCTTGCGATTATCCGGCTCCACGTGAGCGCCTTTCTCGAACATGTGAGTCGCACAGGATGTACCCAGTGGAAGGACCTCCGGATCAGTCACGTCGATGGGTTCACCCGACAATACGTCGTCCGCTTCAAGCGTCGTTATCGGGCGACGGTCCTTTACGCGCTGCGCAAGTTCTTCCGCTACCTCTACTCGCGAGGCCTCACCGAGCGTCCGCTCGAGACCGCCATGCTTGGCGTGCGGCTCTTCGCCCATGAGCGTCTCCCACGGTACCTCAAGCCCGACGAGGTAAAGCGCCTCCTTTTGGCGATCGACCGGACGCTTCCCACCGGGAGGCGCGACTATGCGGCGATCACGCTTCTCCTGGCGACCGGCCTCAGGGCCGGTGAATTCATCCGGCTCACGCTTGACGACATCGACTGGCGCTCGCGATTCCTCCGCGTCCGGCGCTCCAAGACCGGCGCGTCCCGCGAGGTCCCCATCCCCCTCTTCGCCTTCCGCGTGCTCGTGGATTACGTTCGTCACGATCGGCCCGGGGACAACCCCAGCCGCGCCCTCTTCTTCAGCTACTCGCACAGCGGAAAGCCCTCTTCGAGCTCCCTTCCTCTCACGCACTCGACGCTCCGCCTCCGGACCGCACGCTATCTCAAGAAGGCGGGACTGTCGCTTCGTTCCTCCGTCCATGGGCTGCGCCATACCTATGCCCAAAGCCTCGTCGAGCAGGGGATGGGATACCCCGAACTCCAATCGCTCCTCGGACACTCCACGCTCCGCGCCACGGGAATCTACGCCCGCATCAACATGAAGGCCCTACGGGAGGTCGCCGAAAACTATGCCGAAGCACTCTAACCTCCAGCCTCTGGGCGGGTACGCCCGCCGGTACCTGGACCTCCTCTCGAGCCTGGGGCGCGTGATGGCGACCAAGGAGAGCGCCTTCCGCGTCTTCGAGCGGTGGCTTGCGGCGCAAGGGATCCGGGGCATCCGCGAGATCACCCCAGAGATACTCGGCCGCTGGCGGGTCCAGATGGCGCACTCGCTCCACCCCCGGACGATCGAGCAGCGCGTCAGCGAGATCAGGCGCTTCTTTCTCTTCCTCCATTCCCGAGGTGTTCTCTTCAAGAACCCAGCCGAGTCCCTGCCGCATGAGGCGGTGCCCAGGACGCTTCCGTTCGTCTTCACCGTCGAGGAAGTAAAACGCCTGCTCACCCAGGGCGTGGCCGCCATTCCCTACCGCTACGCCGGCCTCCGGAAGTGGGTGCAGAAGACGGCCTACACGCTCTTCCACCTCCTCTACGCGACGGGGATGCGCCGCTCCGAGGCGCTGGGTCTTCGGGTCCGCGACCTGGACCTTGAGGCCCGGACGATCGCCATCCACAGGGCGAAATTCCACAAGGAGCGCACGATCCCCATCGGCTCCCGCGCGGCCGAAAACCTTCGGGCCTATCTCGCCGAGCGCCGCGCGCGGCAAGGCGAACTCCTGGGCCGTGACCCGGTCTTCGTCGCACCCTTCCACGCCGGGCGGCCGCCCGGCCCGATGGACGGGGCGGTCGCCTGGCACCTTTTTAACGAGATGCTCGTCGCGATCGGTCTCCGCCAAGGGGGTCAGCCGATCCGAGTGGCCGCGGCGGACAAGCCGCACATCCATTCGATGCGCCACGCGATGGCTGTCCACAGGCTGCTCAAGTGGTACCGGGAGGGCGCGGATCTCACGCACAAGCTCTTTCTCCTGTCGGCCTACATGGGCCACCGCGGGCCCGACGAAACCGCCGTCTACCTCCGCTCGACCGAAGCGGTCCTCGCGGAGGCCAAAGGGCGGCTCGACCACTACCTTCTTGAGGTCCGATAACCATGATCCACACCCTGTCGCGCGCCCTCACGTTCTATTTCCGGGACTACCTGGGCCGTGCCCGGGACCTGAGTTCCAACACGATCAAGTCCTACCGACACGCTTTCGAAATCCTCACCGACTTCCTCAAGAAGAGGACCGCGCTGAGCTCCGCGAAACAGATCCGCATCACCCAGATCACGCCGGACGTGGTGCTCGACTTTCTGGACCACTTGGAAGATCCTCTCCGCGGGCGCGGGAATGGCACGAGCACTCGCAACCACCGGCTCTCCGCGCTCCGGAGCTTCTACAAGTGCCTCCCCCTCCTCCATTCCCGGTACATCCCGCTGGCCCGCCAAATGGATGCGGTGCCCCTCAAGCGGACGGTCAGCCGCTCGCCGGACTTTCTCGAGCGCGACGAGCTCCGGGCAGTGTTCGCGTCCGTCGACCGCGAGTCGAGGAAGGGGACGAGAGATCTCGCGCTGCTCCTTTTCATGTACAACATCGGGGCTCGCGCGAGCGAAGCCGCCGAGGCGCGCCTGTCGTGGGTCCGGTTCGGCGGCGAGCTCCCCCACGTCCGGGTCTGGGGCAAGGGCCGGCGGGAGCGACTGTGCCCCCTCTGGGACGTGACGGCGGCGTTCCTCAAGCACTACCTGGCCGCCGCGAGGCCGGCCGTAGCGCGCGAGCATGACGATCGCCTCTTCCTCAACATGCGTTCGAAGCCCTTCTCGCGCCAGGGCATCTGGAGGATCGTCCGACTGTACGTGGGCCGGGCCGCGAAGCACTGTCCGTCCCTCTTGGAAAAGCATCTGACGCCACACTCGATCCGGCACTCGCTCGGGGTCCACCTCCGGCAGTCGGGAGTGGACCTTTCCGTAATCCGCTCGTGGCTGGGCCACGTCCGACTCGACACGACGACCAAGTACGCGCGCGTCCGAATCCAGGATGCGAAGAGCTCCGTCGACAAGTTCTTCTCGCTGGCCGGAGTATTTCCCTACACGGCGGAGGACAAGCAAGTGAAGGAGAGCATCGACGAATCCACGCTCAAGTGGCTCGAATCGCTCTGATCGGTCGCTTCGCTTCGGACTCGCCCCGGGGCGACGTTATGTAACCTCGGGCTGATTTGCTGGCCTCGGATTTTGAAAGGCACGTGTTAGCTACTCAACCCAAGCGTAACTGCTTGCGCTCTGGCAGGTTCCGGCCGATATACTTCCTGTGCGAATGCTACATAAGCGGCACAGTTGCACGACCGTCGCCCTCCAGGCGGGCGTGCCCCTCCACCAGGTCCAGCGACACTTGCGCCACAAGAACGTCCAGACCACGCTCCGCTATGATAGAGAGCGGGAAGTCCGGAAGAACCCGACCCTCGAGATGATGCCCGGGGTCTAGGCCGGGCCGAGCTTCACTCTTCACTTCCCCACCTTGAGGAGCACCCAGAATGGCAACCCAGGTAGAAATCGCCCGGCGCTTGAGGCTCGACGTCTCGACCGTGAACAAGATCCTCCACCAGAAAGAGGGACGGATCGGGGCGGCGTGTCTGAAGTGTGAGGCAGAGGTCTTCGTCCTATGGCATCGCTTCAAGGGCGGCCAGATCTCCCGGCGGACGCTTCAGGAGTACCTTCGGCCTGTCCAGAAGCGGCTCCGGAAGTTCCTGCGGCAGGGGAGGCAATACGCTCTGATCGCCGGGACCTGCGAGGAACTCTTGGAGTTCTGGCCCTGTGTGTGGGTCTTTGCAAGGAGAGAAGGCGTCGAGCCGACCAACAACATCGGAGAGCAAGAAATCCGGCCCGCAGTTCTCTGGCGCAAGGGCAGCTTCGGTTCTCACAGCCCCGAGGGTTCCCGGTTCGTGGAGCGGATGCTGACTGTGGCCCGAAGCCTGCGCAAGCAGGGGCGGGCGGTCTTGGAATTCCTCGTCCAAGCCATCACGGCCTATCGCCGGGGACGCCGCGGTCCAAGCCTCCTGCCTCATCCGGGTGGCTAAAGCGCGACGTGGGCAATGGCGGGATGATAACTGTAGAATAATAAGGTCCATGCTTATCACCCTAAATCACCTCCTCGTCATAGTCCTGCTAGGTGTGGCCGGTCCGCTCGGCAGCCTTCCTGTGGTGATTAGTGCCGGTCTTGGTGAGGGCATTTCCCTCATGCTTTTTGCGTTGTCTGCGATCCTAGTGTTTGCGCTGTTAGGTTGGCCTGTCTTCAAGCTGCTGTCGCTGCGGCCCTTGATCCTTCCGACATGTCCCTCCTGTGGACGGCGTCACACCAACTACCATATACCACGCGAAGCCTGGCCTGACCCCGTCATCGTTTGCGTCTATTGCAGTAAGCCGCTTCGGCTGGCCTTGAGCAGAGGCGCGCGTGCTATGCCGTCTGAGTTGCCAACCGTGACGTCGCACTGGCCCGGCTTCCTCGGCATATGGAGGCGTGTACCGCTCCAGCAAACGAACGCGGATGCGCGGCAGCCCAAGGACAAGTGATATATCATGCGCCAACCCTAGACACTCCGGCACACCTCGCTTCTCGTCACGATAAATCGGGTCGCGTTCTGACCCAAATGTGACAGTTGTGTAAGTAAGCGTCCCGGGGTGCTTTCAATTATGGGCGGAGTTACTGCGGCCGAGTTGCCTCAGCGGATCTCTCCGGGAGGTGGACTTACAAGGGGTCTACTTGACCGCGATCTCGAGCCTGGCAGTCGAGGAAGTCCTGGCGCTTGTCCAGGCCACGAGCATCAGGGTGTGGCGGCCCGGCTTAGCGCCGCGAAAGACCAGTCCCTGGGGCTCCGCAAGGAGGTCGCCTCCCTCCGCGAATACTTTGTATCCCACGGGACGGTCCGCCGGGTCCGACGCCGCCATCTCGAGCGGCACGTTCTCGTCCACCGCCGCTTCCGCCCGGACGGCGCGGAAGGTCCGGACGTCCGGTCCTCCCTTCGGCTCTGGCTTCGCGATGAGAGCGGTGTCGAACCGCTGCGCCAATTCGCTGACAGAGGCCGCCGCACCACCCGCATCGCGGAACAGAATTGCGAGATTCCCGCGGGCGAAGAGCGAAGGGCTTCCCTGTGGGCCGACGAAGAGAACGTCTCCCGTCTGAGCATCCTGCTGCCGCCGGAGGACGGGCGACTGAAAATCAGCGAGCCAACGGATTAGGGTCTCGTGGGCCTCCAAGCGTGTATCGCACTCAGAGATGTCGGTGCGCAGGGTCGTGCTCTTCTCGGCATCGCCGGACGTCCACACAGTCTGGATGATCGCCTTGGCGCCAGGGAGGGCGGTCAGCCGACTCCGGTGGATCTTCCAGCCGGAGAGTTCGTCCCCCGCCAGGAAAAACTTCCAGACGAATAGGGTCTTTCCCTCGAGGGCATTCCGCCCTTTCCAGCTATCGAACGCGTGCTGCTTCTTGAGGTGTTCGATCAGGCCCTGGTCCATTGCTGTCCTTTCTGTCCTTGTCAAACGACTGCGCGCCGCGTCCGCGTGCCCGGCTGGGGATCGCAAGCGCCGCTGGGGGATAGACGGTCCCTGTAAAGCAGGTCGCCGGGGCTTCCGAACTTGAGGTTGACCGGCAGCAGCGGGGTGTGAGGCGCCGTCATCGGGTCGGCGTCTCCGTCCACTTGGAGGCAAGCATCGAAAATCTCTTCTTTCTCCGTGCACGCTCCTTTCCAGGCGACCTCGTGATAGTTGAACCCTCCCCAGCCGCAGGCGGTCTGCCAGACTCCCGATCCGATGCCCAGCAGGGGGTTTAGGTCGAACCCCCAACCCATTCGGGACTGCCAGAGATCGCACCCCAGGATATTGGAAAAGGAAGAGACGAACGTGGCGCAATCGGAGCAGTTCACATACTTGCCGTTTCCGACGCCCCCTTTGAGACGTTCGATGAACGCCGTGCAATCGAATGATCCCCAAGAGTACTGGGAGGACCCCCCTCCGGGGCAGTCATACTCCACGGTTCCGGGCCCGAGGCCGTAGACGCTCTTCGTCACTTGACCGGCAGCCTGGTCCCTAGTAGTCGAGAGGAGTGCCCACTGACAGGCGTAGTCGAAGGCATCGGTCCAGGGGAGTTGGATGTTGCCGGGAGAATACGGGCCCTGGTTCCAAGGTGCCGTGGGGAGAGCCAGGATGGAGTAGATCAGGTGCCGGCTGGTGTCGAAGTCGGTCCAAGGTCCGTCGTCCTGGCGCCACTGCCAGCGCCATTCGGTCACGCGCCGTCCCACTCCCACTTTCCAAAGCCGGAGGTTCTCGAGTTGAAACGTTACGAACGCCGTCCTGCCGGTTGACTGAAAGGTCACGGAGCGCGCCTGGACTTCCCCGAGGACGTTCCCAAAGAGAGCGCGTAGGATCGCCCGGATCAGCCAGAGAATGAACCCCAGGCACCCGCGGGGGGACGGAGGATTGACATGCGGGTCGACGGCTCGGATCTCCACGGTCTGAAGCGAAGCCACAGTGCGGCGGAACTGTGCCTGGATCGCAAGCGTGTTGCCCTGAGTGTCCTCAATCGAATACGCAGCAGGCGAGTCCTCGGGATTTACGGATACGCCTCTCCGCCATTCCGGAACGTCAACAGATGTGGAGGCGTTGCGACGGATGTTGAGCGCGTCGTGGGTGGCAGCGTTGGGGTCGTGATTGAACTTCACGGCAAGAAGCTCGACGCTCATGGGCCCCGTTCTCCCTTCTCAGGTCCACTTCGAAGGGGACGAGACGCCGCGACCGCCGGCCGTGAACCCTCAAGGACCGGGATTCGCGAGAGCAGCAGTTCTCGCGAGCATGCCGGATACCCGCACTCTCGTCGCGTCCCCACACCCCCGGTCGACGCGGCCATCGTACCCAGGCAGAGGAGCGGGTCAAGAAGAATTGACCTCATGTCGGTGAGCGGGCGCACCTCGAAATCGTCGGTCCAAAGTCCAGGAAGGGGTCTGTGGCTATTCCGGCCGTTTATAGCGGTTTGCAATAGCCCGCTGAAACCGCCATTCTGAAGGCCTCTAGGACATGTTATCCTTCCGGACCGGCCCCGTTTTCGCGATCTCCCCCCTTTTGCCCTCAGAAAAGCGTCTTCTGATGGGGCTCCAGCCCGTCATTCGAGGGCGGAAGGGCTGGAAGGAGGTTCCGACGAGTCGTTTCGATCCACTCCAGGACAGCCTAGTCGAGGCTTACCTCAATGGCTTGGCGTGGAGGATGCCCCGCAACGCCCCACAGCGACTTGCGCAGCTTTCCCAGAACCAGCAGAGACTGATCTCGGATAGCGGTGAGGCAACATTGCGGAACAAACTCATCAAGTACCCTGAACTCTTGACGGGCGTGCCCTTCTGGACAGAGCAGGACGACGACGTCGACGCCTTCCTCTCGCTGCTCAAACCCTTTCGGGATTCGCTGTGCCATCCATCACCCTTTGAGGCTCCTCAAAAATTCGGCGGATACGACAAACTGTCGAAGGTCTATGGCCTGACTCGCGACACGTTCGAGGTGGGGGCAACGGTGACGATGAGTCTGATCGACCGGATCCATCGCCACGTCGACGGGGCAAAGGAGCCGCCCCATTGGATGAGTCCAAGGGTCGAGAAGAAACCGCCTCCTGCTACGGGAGCGGCTGTCCCATGAGTGCGTTGGGTGAATGAACCGGGTGGCGGCCTTCGGAAAACTGAATCAGCGGGAACACGAATTCTCGCTCATACAATTGCGAGCCAAGGAGCGAGCGTTTAGGATCTAAGCGAAACTATTCAGACTTTCTTTTCACGCTGACTCATCCTTAAGGCAGCAGGAGAACCATGACCATAGAACCTATCGCGGAGGGTTTCTACCCGTCTAAATAGGTCTTTCCGCAAATCCAAGCAGGTGCGTCGTTCAGCAACTAGCAACTGAATCTTTTCCTTGCTAGTGGCATCCAGGTAGCCTTTCACTGCCCTAATGAGACCGTCGTAAATCTCTCTTGCTACAGCAGGGTCATCATAATGAGAGAACTGAATGCTTTCGAACCAACTGGCCAATTCATTCTCAAGAGCGGCAACTGCGACTGGTTCACGGCGTGCGGTCGTCGGATGCGAGGCGAGGTTGTCCGATCCTCCGTTAGATTCCAGGAGGGGCCAACCGGCCCACATTACTAACCCACCTTCTCCAACACGTCCACCTTTTCGAGAGCTTGGACGAGGCTGTTGAGGAGGGACGCGCCCTTGACCTTATGCAGCCT
>CAZSCC010000315.1:0-23174 GCA_964604905.1 uncultured Planctomycetales bacterium | reverse complement strand
TTCCGGGCCGCCTCGACGTCCCCTTCGACGGCGCAGAAGTAGGCCGCGGCGCGCGCGTCGGAGTCCTTTTTCGCGGCGCGGCCGCGGAAGAGCTCGGCGAGCGACGCGGCGGCGATCTCGCCGAACTCGACGGTCATCGATCCCTTGTCGCGGCGCAGCTCGGCGCGGTGGGGTTCGACGCGGAGGACCGGCTCGTCCATCCGGATCGGGTTGCCGGCATCGTTGGCGACCGTGACCGCGAGGTTCCACCCACGCGGCCACTTGGAGAGGATCGCGATCGCCTCGGCGGGGACGGTCGCGGCGAGCCGGAGCCCCTCCTGGTCGCCGGCATCGTCGGCCTCCTTGGCGGCGGCCTCGAAGTCGCGGCCTCGCGCGGACAGGAACGCCTTGACCAGCGGGGCGGAAGCGGGCGTCGACGGGCGCGCCTCGCCCTTCGCGAACGCCAGGGCGTCGACGTAGATCGCGGGCCCGGCGGAGGTCGTGAAGCACTGGAAGGCGACGCCGCGGACCTTCCGGCCGGCGGCGCCCAGGCGCGCTAGGGGGACCGAATATTTCTTCCACTGTCCGGGCGCGGGCGGGCCGCCCAGGTCGCCGATCGAGACGACGGTGCCGATCATCTTAAGGCTCTCGTCGTAGAGGACGACGGTGAAGACGAGTTCGGGCGCGCCGAGCTGCGCGGCGAAGACGAGGTCGGGGTGGGTCGCCGGGTCGATCGCGGGCCCGTGGAGGTAGAGGCCGGCTGCGGCCTTGCGGGGGACGAACGAGATCGAACGCGCGCCCTCGAAGGCGGGCGCCGTGTTGGCGAGGTTGACGTCCCCGTCCCAGGAGGCGTTGGTCCATCCGGGCGCGAGCGCGTCGTCGAAGACCCCGAGGCGCTCCGACGGGCCGCTCCTCGCGAGGGCCGACTCCAGCTCGGCGGCGTAGGAGGCGAGGCCCCACTTCGTGACGCGCTCCCGCGCGCGGGCCGCGTCGTCGGCCTTCACGGCGGCGACCAGCTGGGTGAACGCCTTGCGGACGTCGTCGTCGAACTTCTTCCGCCGGACGTCCACCTCCTTGAGCCAGCGGTCGTCGATGTGGCGCGGCCGGGCTGAGTTCAGGGTCTCCCACGCGGCGCGGAACTCCTCGCGCGCGACGAGGTCGGCGACCTGCTTGTCGATGTCGGCCAGCTGCTTGGGGAAGTCCTCGACCCTCGGAGGCTCGACGTTCCGGGGTGGGACGGGGACCGGCCTCGGATCGGGCCGCGGGTCCGGGCGGGGATCGGGGCGCGGATTCGGCCGAGGCGGCGCCGGGTCGGGGTCCTCGTTCTTCACGACGGGCCGGGCGGGCGCGGGGCGGCTGCTCGCGACGGCGGCGATGATGCCGACCAGGACGATGACGCCGACGATGGCGATGATGGGGATCGTGGCGTTGGATTTCTTCTGGACGGGCGCCGGCCGCGGATCGGGCCGCACCGCCTTCATCTTCCGCGGCGTGTCCTGAGGGTGCGGGGCGGGGGGGAGCGAGGCGCGGACGGACGGAAAGCTGCTGGTGCCGGGGCGGATGGCGGGGAGGGCGGCGCTCGAGGAGCGCTTGCTCTCGCGCTCCTGCATCTTCAGGGTGAGCGCTTCCTGGTCCTTGAGCGAGAGCGTGCCCATGATCTCGCGGGCGCACTTGACGCAGGCGGACTTGTCGCCGATGCGGAAGGCCTTGCCCTTGTCGAAGTCCGACCCGAGCAGCCGTTCGGCGCACTTGCAGCAGTAGGTGATCTCCTGTCCCATGGCTGCCTAGCGCGCCCCCTGGAGGGCGATGCCGAGACCCCGGTCCATCGAAATACGGTCCTTTCCCACCCCGTGAATCCCCTAATAGTAGCACTTCCCCGGGGGCTTCCGGTCCGATAATTCTAACGCGAATGGAACTGGGCCCGGAACTCGCGCGGGCTCATCCCCTTCATCTCCAGGAACCGGCGGTTGAAGTTGGAGAGGTTGTTGAAGCCCGAGTCGAAGGCGATGTCGGAGACGGCGCGGTCGGTCTCGATCAGGGCCCGGCAGGCGTGGCCCACGCGGAGCTCGTGGAGGTAGCCGACCAGCGTCTTCCCCGTCCGGAGCCGGAAGAAGCGGCTGAACGCGGGGACGCTGAGGTGGGCCACCCGCGCCGCCTCGGCGAGCGGCACGCGGCCGGCGAAGCTCTCGGTGAGGAAGCGGCAGACGCGGTCGATGCGCTCCGCATCCCCCCGGCGGGGCGAGGGGGCGAACGCGCGGCTCGAGAGCGGGCGCGCGTCGCGGGAGCGGGCGAGCGCGGCGAGGATCTCCAGGAGCGCGAGGAGCCGCTCCGGCCCCTCGAGCCGCTCCATCCCGTCCATCCGCTTCGCGACCGCCCTCTGGGTCCGGCCGCCGAAGCGCAGGCCGCGGACCGAGCGCTCGAGGAGCCGCCGGACGGGGAGGAGCTCGGGAGCTTCGAGGAAGGTTTCGCCCAGGAACGAGGGCGAGAATTGGCAGAAGACCGCCTCGTGCGTCCCGCGGCGGGCCGGGTCGGAATCCCACGTGTGGGGGAGATTGGGTCCCAGGAGGACGAGGTCGCCGTCCTCGTAGTCGGCGATCGAGTCTCCCACGAACCGCTTCCCGCGGCTCCGGACGATGAGGGTCAGCTCGATCTCCGGGTGGAAGTGCCAGGCGAAGCCGAACCGCGCGTCGCGCCGGCGGCGGCAGACGAAGGAGGCGGTCGCCCCCGGCGCGGAGACCTTCTCGAGGCGGGCTTGCATACGATCAGCTCACAGTACAGGGCTTATGTTTGTAAAGAGTGATAAGAAAGTATCATAAAAGCATGAGGGGGAGGTAGCGAAATCGCGGCCCCGGAGGCAGACTGGGGGCAGGTAAGGAGAGCCGCATGGCCGCGACGCTGACGTCCGCCCGTATGGACCTCGATGCGCCCTACGCCCTCACGGGCGAGCAGGTCCGTTCCTACCGCGAGAACGGATTCATCAAGCTGAAGGACGTCTTCAACGCCGAGACGCTGGCGCGTTACGGCCGCGAGATCACGCGGAAGGTCCACGAGCTCAACACGCTCCACCTCCCGATGGAGGAGCGGACCACCTACCAGAAGGCCTTCCTGCAGGTGATGAACCTTTGGAGGGAGAGCGGGGTCGTGAAGGAGTTCGTCTTCGGGAAGCGGCTGGCGCGGCTCGCGGCCGACCTGATGGGGACGACGGGCGTGCGGCTCTACCACGACCAGGCGCTCTACAAGGAGGGGAAGGGAGGCTTCACCCCGTGGCACGCCGACCAGTACTACTGGCCGCTCGCGTCGACCCACTCGGTCACCGCGTGGGTGCCGCTTCAGGCGACGCCGATGGAGATGGGCCCGGTCGCCTTCGCGGCGCGGAGCCACACGCTCGACCTCGGCCGCGACCTGGAGATCGGCGACCAGTCGCAGTCGGCGATCGAGAAGAAGCTCCTGGCGGCGAACCTCGGCCAGTTCGAGGAGCCGTTCGACCTGGGCGAGATCAGCTTCCACTCGGGCTGGACGTTCCACCGCGCGGGGAGGAATCTCAGCGACCGGCCGCGCGAGGTGATGACGGTGATCTACATGGACGAGGAGATGCGGCTCGCGGCGCCGCAGAACGAGAACCAGCAGGCCGACTGGGAAGGGTGGTGTCCGGGGGCGAAGATCGGGGAGCGCATCGAGACGCCGATCAACCCGGTGCTCTGGAGCTCGCGGGGTTAGGAGAGAACTCCCAACTCCCAAAAACAAACTCCCAATCTCCAACCAAGGGGCGGCATCCCGCCCGCCGGATTTGGATTTGGAGGTTTGGATTTCATTGGGATTTTTTATTTTTGTTTTCGGGATTCAAGGGGCTATTCTTTGCCCTTCTTGGGCTTCGGGATCTTCGTGCGGACGTAGGGGCCGGTCAGGAGACCGAGGACGGCCGAGGGGACGACTCTCCAGCTCGTGAGGTAGCCCTGAAGCTTGTCCCAGTCGATCTCCACCTTCTTGGCCGACCACCAGGAGAGGGCGGAGCTGAGGCCCTGCACGGCCCCCGAGGCGAGGAGGACGCCCAGGACCAGGCCGATCGCCATGAGCGGCTTCCAGCCGAGCCCCCACTTCGCGAGCTTGCCGAGGATCGCAGCCGTGGCCCAGCCGGCCACGAATCCGCCGGCGGCGGCCGCGAGGGCCGTCTTGAGATCGCCTTCCGGGTATTTGAACCACTCGACCGCCCACTGCCCGCCGGCCCAGAGGAGGCCCGAGCCGAAGCGGTACCAGCCGGTCTTGGGCTTCTTCTCCTTGTCGCTTCCCATGCCCCTATATTACCACTACGATGTCGCCCATGAGAACCTTCCTCGCGATCCTGCTCGCGGCGGTCGGGTCGGTTTCCTGTTCGGGGCCGGGAGGCGGTCCGGCCGCGCCCACCCGGGTCCGGGTCGAGCCGTACCTCGGGGTCGACCCCTGCCTCATCCTCGAGGCGCCCGGGCCGCGCGTCGCGGCGATCGCGATGCCCCAGGAGGCCGGGCGGATCGTCCACTACAGCGTGGGCGGGGAGAACATCCTCTACCAGCCCGTCGACAAGGAGGGTCAGCCGCGGAAGGGGGGAGGGTACGGGCTCGACGTGGGGCCCGAGCCGCGCACCGTGCCGCGGCCGCACCCGGCGATCTGGAACAACCGGTACACGTGGGGGAAGCTGGGGGGCAGCACGATTGCGCTCGCGAGCGAGCCCTGTCCGGTGCTCGGGCTGAAGGTCGACCGGCAGGTGACGATCGACGGGCGGACGGGGTCGCTCTCGATCTCGCAACGGATGAAGAACGTGGCGGGGGTCGAGCAGTCGTATTGCCTGTGGGACCGGACGCTCTGCAAGCCGGGGGGCTTCACCCTCGTTCCGCTCAACCGGAAGAGCCGGTTCCCGGCCCGGTGGGTGCTGGGCAAGCGGAACGCGGTGCGGTTGTGGGACTACAACGGCGAGACCCCCGCGCACGAAAGCTGCCGGGTGCTGGACGGGATGCTCGTGGTGAAGTCGATCGGTCCCGAGCAGAAGGTGGGGGCCGATTCAGACGCCGGCTGGATCGCCTACGTCCGGGGTCGGGTGCTCTTCGTGAAGTACTACCCCTATGATCCGGCGGGGCGGTACACGGACGGGGGCCTCTCGGTGGCCCACTATTTCAGCCAGACGATCGCCGAGCTTGAGCCGATCAGCCCCGAGGTGACTCTGGCCCCCGGCGCGGATTACGTCTTCCCCGAGAAGTGGACGATCGCCCTCCTGGACGAGCCGGTAGGGACCTTCGAGGAGGCCCGCGCGGTGGCCGCCTCCATCCCCCCCTCCCCCTTCCATCACTAGTGCGCTAATTTTCAGACCCAACGAAACGGACCGCCTGTTTTGTTGGATGCAGCCTCCTGCGCCCGCGCCCGCGAGGAAAAGCCGTTGCCCCAACGCCGGGCGGCGTGGTAGCGTAGCGTCTCTCGAGGAGAAGGAGACCCGCGCATGAAGACCGCCGCCGCCCTGATCGCGCTCGCGATGCTGGCCCTCGCGCCCCAGGACGAGCCCAAGTACCCGACCCTCGCCGTCGGCTCGCCCGCCGTCGACTTCGACCTCCCCGGCACCGACGGCAAGAACCACGCCCTGAAGGACTTCGCCCAGGCGAAGCTGCTCCTGGTGATCTTCGACACCGCCCACTGCCCGACCTCGCAGGCCTACACGGGGCGCATCAAGAAGGTCGTCGAGGACTACAAGGACAAGGGCCTCGCCGTCGTCGCCATCTCCCCCAGTCACCCCGGCGGCGTCCGCATGGACGAGCTCGGCTACAGCGACGTCGACGACTCGTTCGAGTCGATGAAGGTCCGCGCCAGGCACGAGCGACTCCCCTATCCCTTCCTCTACGACGGCGAGCCCAACAAGGTCTCGATGGCCTACGGCCCCAAGGCCACGCCCCACTGCTTCCTCTTCGACGGCGACCGCAAGCTCCGCTACACGGGCCGGATCGACGACGCGGAGAAGATCGAAAAGGTGAAGGTGCACGACCTCCGGAACGCGATCGACGCCCTCCTCTCCGGTAAGGAGCCGCCGGTCACGATCACCCGCCCCATGGGCTGCTCCACCAAGTGGCCCTACAAGCAGGCCGAGGTCGCGAAGTACAACGAGAAGATCCTGAAGGAGCCGGTGACGATCGACGCCGCCGACGCGGCTGCCGTCAAGGATCTCCGGAAGAACGACTCCGGCAAGCTCAGGCTCATCCACGTCTGGTCGACCGCCGACGCCTCGCAGCTCAAGGCCGTCTGCACGATCAACCACTGGTACCGGCGTCGCAATTTCCAGCTCGCGACGATCGCGATCGCCCCCGCCGAGAAGAAGGACGACCTCCTGGCCGCGCTCAAGAAGGATTTCCCGCCCGCCACCAACAAGAATCTTCTGATCGGCGAGAAGGACGCGCTGCGGGAGGCGCTGGACTCGGGCTGGGACGGGACGCTGCCCTACACGCTTCTGTTGAGCGCGACGAACGAGGTGCTCTACAAGAAGACCGGCGCGGTGGACGATCTCGAGTTGAAGCGCACGATCGTCAAGAACCTGAAGGCCGACCGCTGAAGCAGACAGGGAGATAAGAGGATCACTCGATCAGCTCCCATCACGGGATCTCCTCAGGCGGGCTCCTCGATCGAGAACTCCCCTGACCGCTGGAAGAGGAAGCTTTCGCCGCACGAGGGGCAGACGAACGCGCTGTTGTTGAGCGAGTACTCCGCCTCGCCGCCCGAGAACGGCTGGCCGCTTGGCCAGTGGACCTTCGGGAGGCCGCGGGTCGGCCGCGCGGTGATGCGGAATTCGAGGCCCGCCTTCGAGAGTTCGGCGAGCCTGGGCGAGTAGTCCTTCACGTCGCTCTTGGTGAGCCCCTCGGCCAGGATCACCGGCGCGCTCGCGCAGAACTGCCGGGCCTGCGCCTCGTCGATCGAGAAGGTCCGGGCGAACCGGTCGGTGCCCAGCCCGGCGTCGCCCTTGACGAGGATCAGCGTGAAGTCCTTAGTCTCCGCCATGGTCCGCTCCTCCCTTTCAGTGCAGACCCGAAATTGTGCTTCCAGGCGCCGGGCAATTCAACGATTATCGACGGGACCCCGGCGGGCCAGCTGGAAATATCGGCGGCGGCAGCGCTGGAGGAGCCAGAGGGGCGTGCCCGCCACGACCGTGAACGCCGCGTACACCAGGATTCCGCAACCCCGTCCCAGCATTGAGAGGGAACCCAGGACCGAGAGGACGACCGCCGCTAGGAAGAGGGAGAAGAGGGCGGCGAAGAGCAGCGTCGCGTACCACCATCCCCATCGGGTCCTGGGGAGCAATCCCAGGAAGACCGTCCCCATGGTGAGCGCGAGCGTGAGATTGACCGCGACGGCCATCCCCTTGAGGGAGCCAGGCATCAGGAAGGCGGCGATGATGTTGACGAGCCCGAGGACCCCGATCGCCCCCGCGACGCCGAGGACGACCTTGATCTCGCCGGGGAGCTCGCGGCCTTCCAGGTGCTCCCGGACCTTCCGTCCCCTCACTCCCCGGCCAGCTCCTTGAGCTTCCCGAAGAACCCCTCCTTCCGCTCCGTGTTCAGCCCCCACGTCACCGGCGGGGACTGGTAGCCGTCGGGGTCGAAATAGCCCCAGCCGCAGTACTCGCCCACCGACGCGGCCAGGTTGTTCGAGGGCTTGTCGAAGTCGAAGTGGTCGTCCTCGTTGAAGAGGATCGGCATCGGACGGTAGCCCGCGACGGCGCGCGTCTTCCGGACCATCTCGGCGATCTTCCCCGGCTCCTTCACGCCGTTCCCGTGGAGTAGCAGGAAGTCCGACGCCCGCACCACGTTCTCCTTCGGGATCGTCCCGCCGCCGTAGCTCGTCCCCGCCAGGAACCCGGCCTTCCGCGCGCGCTCGATCAGCTCGTGGATCCGCTCGGGCCGCAGGATCGCATGGTCGTACCGCACGTTGCACTCGTTGTTGGCCTCGACGAGCACGTTCCGGTACCTCTTCTCCTTCAGCCACGCGAGCGCCGCGTCGAACGCCCGGATCACCGCGGCCTCGTCCTTCAGCCGCTCGTCCTGGCCGAAGTAGAAGATCCCGACGATCGCCACCATGCCGAGCTCGTCGGCCCGGTCGAGGACGCGCTCGAGCCGCGAGAGGTACTCGGGCCGGAGCCCGCCCTCCGGGGTGAACGCCGAGTTGTGCCACGGCTGATCTTTCGAGTAGCCCTGCGGGCTGCCGCCCTGAAAGTTGAGGCCGATCCCGAGGAGCCCGTGCTTGCGCCACTCCGGCATCGCGGCCAGGAACTCCTTCACGTTCCGCTCGGCGTCCCATTTCTTCGTGTCGGGGTAGGCCCAGCGGGCGGCGGTCTCGGGGTTCAGGTCGTCGAACGTCGCCTGCACCATCCGCGAGTTCATGAGGAGGCCTTCGATCTTCTTGCCGTTCCACGTCCGGCCCGCGTAGGTGGGCTTGCCGTTCACGTGGAACGCGTCCCCCGCGATCGAGACGACCGTCTTCCGGTCGGCCTGGGGCAGGAGGATCAGGAGCACGAGGGCGATCGATCTCATGGGGCGCTTCCTCCGAACAGGCCTATAGTCTACGGTCCGGATACGAAGGGTCTAGGGTTCGTGAGACTCGAGTGCGAGCTTCCATCGTTTGATCTGCTCTTTCATCTTCTCGCGCAGCTCGGCCCAGTCAAGGCCGTCGCGGTGCTGCTCCCACCAGCCCTTGAGCTCGACGATCTTCGCGTCGCGCTCGGCGGCGACCCCCTTGTAGGCGATCTTCTTGGAGAGCTGGAGCATGTCGATCAGCCCCTCCGTCGCGAAGTCGCATTCGCGCAGCTCATAGGTGGAGAAGTGGCCGGTCGGGTCCTTCCTCCCGAGGCAGCCCAGCAGCGCCTCGGCGGTCCTTCGGCAGGGATGGAGCGAGGCGGCCTCCATGGCCGGGCGCCGGACATAGGGGTCCTCGCTCGAGACCAGCTCGCAGGCCGCGTCGACGGCCCACTCCGGGTTGACCTCCGCGAGGAACTCGTAGGCCTGGGATTGCTCGGGAATTCGGCCCGCGCGGAGCAGCGCGAGCACCTTCCGGGCTCCCTGGTCCGAGCCGCAGCGGGTCCAGAGCGCCTGGGCCGCCATGAGGGCGCACCCCGTGGGATCGAGCTCCAGCACTCCTTCCAGGAACTTCTGGTGCGGCTTTCCGAGGAACGGCAGGAGGGAGGGAAGCAGGATGTCCTTCCGCTCGGGCGAACCCTTCTGGAAGAGGTCGAGAAGGCGGGGAAGGTGCCGGGCGGAGTCGATCCGGGGCAGGTGGGCGGCCGCGAGGGACTGCCAATCCTCCGACTCCAGCGCGGCGAGGTAGAACGCCTCCTCGCCGAGCTTCCGCTTCTCCTCCAGCCAGGCCTGGGCCTTCCTCTGGGCGTCGGCCGGGTCTCCATCGCGGACGAGCGTCTTGGCCTTCTCGGTCGGCTTGAAGAGGGAATGGCCCGTGATGGCCTCGAAGAGGATCCGGCAGCAGTCGCCGACGCGGAGCAGCAGGAGCGGTTGATCGTTCTGCAGGGAGTGCGTGATGCGCGTCGGCCGCCGATCGCCCAGGTGGTCGATCAGGAGCGGCAGGGCGTCCCACCCCAGCCGGTACAGCTCCTGGTCGGCGCGTCGCCAGGTGGGCTCCGAGGGGGCTTGAAACAGGTACCGGTCCCCCACCGGGTACCCGTGAGTGGTGTACACGTCGCGCAGCCCGCGAAGCCACCTCTTGGCCTGCTCCGAGCGCGGAAGCGCGGCGAAGGCGGCGGGGTCGGGCCTCTTCCACGCCGCATCCTCGCGGATCATCCCTTCGTAGAGGCCGGCCAGCTCCTCCGCTTCCTCCTGCGGCTTCGGGCCGATCCGGATCACGTCCTTCCAGAGCCTCAGGACCTCGGAGCGGGGGGCTCCGCGGGACGCCTGATCGATCGCCTGCTGCCGCCGGAGTTTCGCCAGGTGGGGACCGAGCGTGGCGGCGAGGTCCGCCGCTTCCTTGTTCTCGGGGAGGCGTTTCAACGCCGGGAGCGCGCACGCCTCGAGCTCGACGGCCAGCAGGGGAAGCCCTCGCTGCAAGGCCCACCAGGCGAGCACGGCGGGCGCGAGGTCGTACTCGAACGGGGTCGGGTGCTCCGGATCGAGCGGAGCTCCCCCGGCCCGGACCGCCTCCACCATCCGTCTGCAGAAGGCCTCGAAGTCGAGCGCCAGCGTCTTCCCGGGCAGCGGGCGGTTCGGAGGATGGTCCTTCTTGAATGTCTCCCACTTCTCGGGCAGCTCGAGGTCGCGCCTCAGGGGCTCGACGAGCAGGGAGTACTCCAGCATCGTCGGCTCGCCGTTCGCCTCCGGCAGGAGCCAGCCGAAGCTGTAGGTGAAGTGCATCCGCTCGCCCGACGAGGAGGTGCCGCCGGTGTTGTGGACGGCGAAGGTCCTGCCGCGGCAGTCGGGCAGCTCGAGGGCCTCGAAGGCGCGGAGCCGACGGCGGCACTCCTCGACCCGCTGGACCGTCGCCCGCAGCGCCTCGATCCGCGCCCGCACCTCGGCGCTTCCCTGACCCGCGACCTTGGCCAGCCGCTCGAGGGCCCTGGGCCCCTCGGCCAGGAGCAGCGTCTCGAGCGACGCCGCCGCGCGGGTCCGCCGGCCCACGTCGTCGTCGTCGAGCGCGCGGACGAGCCGCTCGAACTCCCCCTCCTGGAGTGCGAGCACCAGCGCCAGCATCACGATCACGCCGCTGGATTATACCCCCATGCTCGGCCCCAGCGCCCCAGAGTTGCGGAGCCGACTCTCCGACCAGGATTGTTCCCCTTCGCCCTTGGATATGGACTTCAATGAAGGGTTCTTCTCTGCGCCTCTGCGTCTCTGCGGTTGGTTTTGCTTACGCGCAATACCCGCCGTCCACCACGAGCGCCGTGCCCGTCGCGAACGCCGCCTCGTCGCTCGCCAGGTAGAGGATTCCCTGGGCCATCTCCTCGGCGGTGCCCAGGCGGCCCATCGGCTGGCGCGCGACCAGCAGGTCCATCGCGGCCTTCGGGTCGGGCGACTCTTTCAGACGCTTGTCGATCCACGGCGTCATCGTCGTCCCCGGGCAGATGCAGTTGACCCGGATGCCGTCCTTCGCGTGGTCGAGGGCCATCGCCTTGGTCATCCCGACCACGGCGTGCTTCGAAGCCGTGTAGGCGAAGCGGTCGAGGACGCCCTTCAGCCCCGCGGTCGAGGCGGTGTTGACGATCACGCCCTTCTTTTTCGGCAGGAAGCACTTAACGACCGCCTCCTTCGAGAGGAGGAACGTGCCCCGGACGTTCACGCGGAAGACGTCGTCGAACTGCGCCTCGGACGTCGTCGCGACGCTCCCCGAGACGCCGATCCCGGCGTTGTTGACCAGGATGTCGAGCTCGCCCAGCTTCTTCACGGTCTCAGCGATCATGGCCTCGCAGTCGGCCGGCTTCGAGATGTCGCCGGCGAGCGCGATCCCCTTGCCGGTCGCCTTCGCGCGGATGAGGACCAGCGTCTTGTTCGCGGCCTCTTCAGAGATGTCGCAGATCGAGACCTTGGCGCCCTCGCGGGAGAAGGCGAGGGCGGCGGCCTGGCCGATGCCCGATCCCGCGCCGGTGACGAGCACGACCTTGTTCTTGAATCGCGGGTCCATGGGGGACGATCATCCCCGCCCCGCGCGCGGGCGTCAAGGAATGACGCTGGGCGTCAGGAGGAGGAGGCGCGAGCGGCCCGCGGAGGTCCAGCGGAAGAGCGCGGTCCGGCCGGCCGGGATCTCGACGGTCGTCTTGATCGCGTGCTCCTGCGTGGCGGGGGTGGCGTCGGGGAAGTGGCGGCCCCGGAAGTCGAGGGCGACCTCGAACGTCTTCCCGTCCTTCATGAGCGCGGGCCGCACCTCGAGGTGGGAGGAGGCCGCGGCGGAGCGGAGGGTCGCGGTCGCGGCGTCGGCCTCGTGGAGCGTGTCGCGCGCACGGTCCCACTCGAGGAGCGTCCGCTGCTGGTCGTAAGAGGGCCACTCGAGGCGCTCGACCAGGCGCGCCGCGGCGAGGAGTCGGTCGCGCCGGCCGGGCTCGAGGAGCATGCTCTTCGCGGCCTGGTTCTCGAGCGCGGCGTCGACCGCGTCCGCGGCGCCGTCCAGGATCTCGGCGCGGAGGGAGACGCGCTTCCGGCCTCCGGTCCTCTGGTCGTCGAGGAAGCGGGCGAGGTCGGCCAGGACGGCCTCGCTGTTCCGGATGTAGAAGACGCCCTGATGGATCATGATCGATTTCCCGTCGGCCTCCTCCCAGCTGTCCGGGTGGACCGTGTTCTTCACGAGGTTGGCGAAGTTCTCGGGCGTGAACTCGATCGCCATGTCCTCGTGGCGGGAGAAGTCGGGAGGCGGGGTGGCGAGGTCGCGGATGTCGAGGAGCCCGAGGCGGACGATCGGCCGGACGAAGTCGCGAGGCATGAACTGGATGACCTCGTGGCGGGCCAGGTGGCCGAGGCCCAGGGGCTCGAGGACGAGCGGCAGCGCGGCGAGGGGGGTGATCGCCTTCGCCTTGAGGGTGATCTTCGCCCCGGCCGGCGGATCGGGGGGGAGGAGGACGGTGAGGCCGGCGGTCCGGCGGAGCCACGCGGCGAAGTCGTCGAGGGAGGCCTGGTCGAGGTCGAGCGCCGCCGCGGGCGCCTTCGCGAGCCGCTCGGCGGTGCCAGAGGAGTCGCCTTCGGGGGCGAGGACGAGTTTGCGCGGGGCGTCGGGGCCGGGCTTCGTGGAGGCGGCGCGGACGAGGCAGAGCTGGGGTTTCGAGTCGTGGGCGGGGAGGGAGAGGAGGACGCCGCCGCCGTCGGGGACGAGGAGGGTGGTGGCCAGGCGGGTGGCGAGCCGCTCGTGGAGGGGGAGTTTGCCCGCCTTGGCGTCGGCGGTGGCGACCTCGCGGGACCGGCCGGTCGAGAGCCTGAGGGTGACCTGGAGTGAGCGTCCTCCGTCGGTGACGGACGGTCGGGCGTCGAGGATCAGCGCCTCGGCGACGCGGCTCTTCTGGACGGCCTCGCCCCGCGCGAACGCGGCGACGCCGACGGTCTCCTTGTGGCTCGCCGAGTGGGCCTGATGGCCGGGGAGAGCGGAGAGGTCGCTCTCGCGCGCGCCGCTCTTCCGGAGCCGGCGGAGGAGGGGCTCGATCTCGGCGGGCGCGACGGGCCCCGGGGCGAGCCCGTCCTGGGCGTCGGCGATCGTGACGGCGACGGTGATCGTGTTCCCGCCGGCGGAGCGATCGACGGCCTCGAGGAGCCAGGCGATCTCGCGGTGGGCCCGTTCGGGCGCGGTGGCGATGAACTTATTCTGGGGGGCCCGTTCGAGGGTCTGGCCGCCTTCCCAGGTGCCGGGGGAGATGTTGCTCTTGATGAGGTCGATGAGGAGTTCGTCGAAGCTGTCGCCCTCCTGGGGGGCGAGGCGGGCGTGCGGGGTGACCTGGAGGGTGGTCTCGAGGGGATCGGCGGGGAGTTCGACGCGGCCGCCGGGTTGGTCGGGGAGGAACTGGCCGGCGGGGGGCGCGGGGTAGGTGCGGGGGGGGAACTCGGTGGGGCCGTGGAGTTCCGGGGGGTGGATGCGGACGACGCCGTCTTTGATGCTGAAGTCGGATCCGGCGGCACCGACGATGCATCGGAGGGCGTTGGCGGTGGTGATCTGGTGGAGGTGGAGGCGGATCTTGTGATCGAGGTTGGTGAATTCGCCGGTCCGGGGGTGGAGGACGATGGAGGCGCCGGTCTCTTTCCGGACGGCCTCGAGCCAGGTGGCGAGGGGGGCGTCGAGGCTGAGGGTGATCTTCAGCTTGAGGGGTTCGATCGGCGGGTTATCCTGGGCGGTGGCGAGGAGGGCGACGAGGGCGGCCGTGCGGAGGGTGGTCATAAGGGGGTCGTACTATTATGACGCGGAGGGTGGGGAAAGGTAAGGCTGGAGCTTGACAGGGTGCGTGTGGGTCGCCGGATCCCTGAAACGAAGGGACGACGGACAGGTCTGATCTCCGTGAGTGTGTTCGGGGCGATGATCGCGGCGAATCAACTCTTGCGGCGCGAATTGGCCGCCCTCGATCGGCCGTTCCCCAAGCGAGCTCCATCGCTCTCCCGCCTTCCGGCCGAGCCGCCGCCGTCGTTCGCCTGCCACGAGGATCCCCGCGAGCGTTTTACGCTCAGCTACCCTGGGGATTGGATTCTCACGAAGCGGAACGGGGTTCATGCCGCCTCACCTCGGATCGGCACGTTCGTTCATGTCGAGGTCCTCGCCGACACCCTGGATCCGTGGGCGTTTCTCGTCGAGGACGCCAAGGCTTCGGGGGCCGTTCTGGACGGCCTGCGCACGAGGGAGGATCGCGCGTCCGGGACCCTGGTTGCGGGCGATTACCGATTCGAGTGGGAGGCGCGGCGCTTTCCCCGGGGTTCGGAGCGGATCATCCTCGCCACCGGCAATGTGGCGGATGCGAAGCGATCCCGGGCCATCGAACGGTACGAAGACGTCGTCCTCGCGGCGATCCGAAGATACTTCAGGGTCTCAGCAATCTCGTAAGGTCCGCTCTCGCCGCTCTGCTCTCGCACGTCCCCCAAGGAGAGAGTCCGCCCGCGGCCCGGCGGAGAGTCGGCACAAGGGAGGCACAAGGTCCGCGCCGTTGGGGGGGCTCACGGGGCCGCCGACGCGCAAGGAGCTCGAGGGCCCGGGATTTCCCTCTTTGAGCGCTGAGGGCTCCCTATCCTCCCGACGTCGCCCTCTCCCGGTAGACGCTCGGCGCCATCCCCACCTCGCGCACGAACACCTCGTGCAGCCGGATGGGATCGCCGAAACCCGATTGCAGGGCGACCTGCTTGACGAGCAGGGCGGTCTCGGAGAGCAGGCGCTTGGCTTTGAGGATCCGGAGGCGCCGGATCTCGGCGGCGATGGAGCGGCCGCAGCTGTCTCGGAAGCGCCGTTCGAGCCTTCGGCGCGAAGATACCGCGGTGCCCACGACGACGTCCTTGACCCCGATCTTCCGCGTGAGATTCCGCTCGATGAAGCGCATCGCCGCGGCGATGTCCGGATCCTCCATGGCGAAGTAATCCGTGGAATCCCGGCCGATGACCCCGGCCGGCTGCAGCAGCTCGTGCCGGGCCGGCTGACGCCTTTTCTTCATGAGGAGATCCAGCATCGCCGCCGCACGGAGGCCCACCTGCCGGTAATTGATCTCGACCGCGGTGAGCGAGGGGGGCGGCATCAGGTTGACGTGCGGCTCGTTGGACGCCGTGATCAAAGCGACGTCTTCGGGCACTTTCAGCCCGCGTCTCAGGCAGGCATTCACCACGTAGCGCGCCGTGGTGTCGACATACGCGATCAGGAGCCCCACCGGCGGGGTCCACGAGTCGATCCAGGCCTCCAGCACCCCCTGGAAGCGGGCCCAGGACCGGGGAGTCTCGTAATACTCCCCGGACCCGCGGGCGCAGCTGCATCCGCACCCCGAGTCCCGGAGCACCCGATGAAACGCGGAGGTGGTGATGCGCTGCCCGGTCTCCCTGCGCACGCCCAGGCAGCCGAAGCGGCGGAAGCCCCGTTCCAGCAGATGCTCCGCCGCCAGGCGGCCGATCGCGGTGAGGTCGGGAAACACCCCGGGCAGCTCGTCCCGGACGGGGGAATTGAACCAGGTGTTGACGAGCGGGACCCCGGCGCGACGTGCGGCGGCCGCGAGCTCCGGGGTCGCACGCGCGATCAGGCCGTCATAGGGCCGGCGTCGGGATCCGGACGCCCGGAGCCGCTCGTGGATGAACTCGTCGATCTCGAACGTCCATCCCGGCGTCTTGCGGGCGTAGTCCTGGGTCCCCGCGAACACGTCCAGGTGCCGATGCAACGGCCAGGAGAGCTCCAGCGCGAGTCCGATGCGACGGGACCGCATCCCGACCTCCTTCAGCGTCGCTCATTTCCGTAGCAACCTGCCGCAGAATCGTACACCCAGCAGCTTACCATGGAAGAGGCGGGGACTCTCATCGAAAGAGTCCTTGGCGAGCCGGCGGACGGAAAGGAGCGGGACGATGGCGGGGTTGCGGAACATAGCCTTGCTGGCGGTGCTGGCGATCTCGATCGGCCGGGAGCTTTCCGGGACCCAGGAGGCCAAACCCCCGAAGATCGCCCAGGTCTTCTTCGCGCAGCACCATGTCCAGGCCCCCGACCATCCCCTGTTCACGCTCGTGGGGAGCCTGGAGGCGCTCATCAAGGTTCATGTGTACGCGGAAGGAGGCTCCCGGTCTCCCGACGTGTTCGCGCGGCTTCAGCTCAGGTCCAAGACGCTGGAATTGCCGCTGAAGGGGCCGGAACGGGTGCCTCTCCCTCCCACGGGCGACCCCCTGCTCCTGAAGCACTCGTACGACGACGCCTTCACGGCCATCCTTCCCAAGGAGTGGGTCGCGCCCAGTCTGGTCGTCACGGTGGAGTTGAGAAAGCCCGGGAACGCGGGACCCGCCGGCTCCGTTCTGGATCGCGTCGTCTACGACAAGCTCCGCATCGGAGCGCCCACCCGCCTGGCCATGACGATGTTCGACCTCCATTGGTTCGGCAAGGTTGAGGGGGACTATCCCGAGGGCTGGTTCGAGGAACTGGGATCGAAGCTTCCCGTGGCCGAACTGGACCTCTGCAGGGTCCGCAGCATCGTTTTCGACAAGGTCGTCCAAGAGCCGCGGGGCGGGAAACCCGCGACTCTGTTCGGAAGCACGAAGGAGTACGAGACCAAGACGGGGATCAAGTTCGATGGCGAGCAGCGTTTGACGGGACGATGGATCGGGGCCCTCAAGCAGGCGGCAGGAGCCGGGTTTGGCGGAACGAGGAGGCTCTATTACCTCAACATCTACGGAGTTCCGAACAACGGCGGGGAGGCGGGAGGACTGACCGGCGTGGGCAACGGGAAGATGCAGGGCATACTCCTGCATGAACTCGGTCATGCCTTCGGACTGCCGCACTGGGCTGGATCGAAGCAGTACCCCTACGTCGGAACCCAGCATGGAATCCCGTCCGACTCCGAGACGACGCCTCATGCCGGACCCACCTGGGCCTTCGACCTCGCCCGGCGCGCGTTCCTCCCGCCCACGGTCCAGGAACGCGCGAGCAAAGGCACTCCGGGAAGATACAAGAGGGATCCCATGGCGGGAGGCGGAACGGGGGATCAGGAGAAGCCCTACCTCTTCAGGCATTTCTCCGACTATTCCGTCGATCGCATCCGCCAGACCCTGGAGAAGACCCAGGTGATCTGGGACGAGCGTGCCGGCCGCTATGTCTCGTGGGACCCGGAGACGCGGTCGTATTCCACCTCCGCCTGCGTGAGAGGCGGGCCGCAGAGCCCCCTTGAGGACGATGTCGACGTGATCAGCGTGCTGGCTTCGGCCAGCCTGGCGACCCCCGAAGCAAACATCGTCTATCCTCCCATTGGGCCTTACCGGGCCGGGTTCATCGAACTCTTTTCAGCGTCAACCCCGGACGGGCCGGCGAGGGCCAGGAAGTCCGGATACGGCGAGGCGTCCAATGTCTGCCTTCGGGTGACCCAGGGAGGGAAGCTGACGACCTACCTGCGGAACGTCAGCCTGGATCCGAAGGCGGATCCCCTGAATGCGGAGAGTCTTAAGATCTTCGCGTTGAACCTCCCGGCGCGGGATGGGGAGGTCACTCAAGTGGACCTCCTGTACACGCCCGGCGTGATGAGCGGCGGGGTCGCGGGGGACAGCAGGGTGCTGCACAGCTGGAAGAGGGCTTCGAACCCCGGGCACAAGACCCAGACCGTCACCGCCCGGTACCCGGGGACGGCGCACGAGCCGAGCAAGTGAAGAGGGCCCGCCGCGAGTGGAAGCGTTCGTAACCATCTGACGCAGTTTCGTAGGCCGCGCAGGCTTATCATAGGGGCCCTACGTACAAGAAACCGAGCCTAATCCGGAGGAACCTATGAAGCGGGATCTGGCGTTCCTTCTGTCCCTCCTCGTCCTCATCGGGCCCGCGGCGGCCCAGGACGCCGGGAAGAAGGCTGTGGCCGTCGACCAGGACGCGGTCGACAAGGCCATCGAAAACGGCCTCACCTTCCTCAAGACCTCCGATTCGCCCAAGGGCGCCGGTCTGTCCGACTCCGACGAGCTCAAGCTCCTCACCCTGATCCACGGCGGCGTCCCCCAAACCGACCCCGCCTACCAGGCCCTCTGGGCCAAGTGCATGGAGGCCAAACTCGAAAAGACCTATAAAGTCGCCCTCCTGGCCCTCTGCCTCGAGGAGGTCGACCGCGTGAAGTACCAGTACAAGCTCGCCCAGTGCGGCCAGTTCCTCCTCGACAACCTCAAGCCCAACGGCGGCTTCTCGTACGGCGAGCCGACCGCCTACGTCGACGACGTCCCCACGACCGCGTCCCGCAAGGACGTCGCCTCGGCGGGCGGCACGGCGAAGTCCTTCGAGGCCCCCGAGGCCCCCAAGGAGAAGCCGGCGGTCAAGAACAAGATCAAACTGACGAAGAAAAAGGACGGCCCCGCGCAGCGGAGCGACAACTCCAACTCGCAGTACGCCGCGCTCGGCATCCGCGCCTGCCACGACGCGGGCATCGTCTTCCCCAAGGCGGAGATCGAGAAGGCCCGCAAGTACTGGGAGGCCAACCAGCACCCCGGGGAGAAGGGCGACCCGAAGGATCGCCCCGCGGTGGCGAGCGGCGGCTATGAGATCGGCGTCCCACGCGGCTGGTGCTACGGCGACGACCAGGCCGCGGGCTGCAGCCACGGCGGCCCGCCCTACAGCTCGATGAGCGCCGGCGCGATCGGCGCGGTCTGCATCTATGACTTCATCCTGGGCAAGGACTGGAAGAAGGACAGGGTCGCGCTCGACGGCATGGCGTGGCTCGACAAGAACTGGACGGTCACGGAGAACATCGGGCCGGCCGAGACGGCGAAGGGCTCGAACGGCTGGCTCTACTACTATCTCTATGCGGTCGAGCGGACGGGTATGCTCTTCGACACGCCCTTCGTCGGCAGCCACGACTGGTACCTGGATGGCGCGAGGATGCTGCTCAACGCGCAGAAGCCCGACGGCTCCTGGAACGGAAGCCACTTCAGGCACCCGACCTGGGATACCTGCTTCGCGATCCTCTTCCTGAAGCGGGCGACCCACAAGCTGGTCGCGTCGACGGACCGCTTCAAGAAGCCGTAGTGAAGAACGAATCACGAGCCGGGGAGAAGACGGGTTTTCTTCAAGCTCCCTTGGCCCGCGTGGTACTCTGGAACTGATGCCTATGACGCATGCCCTGAAATCCCTGGGCCGCCTGCTCGTGCTGGCCCTGGCGATCGCGCCGCACGCGATCGCCGCCCCGCAGGAGGCAAAGACGCTTCCCGTCTTCCGGGACGGCGAGGCGCAGGTGGTCGAGGGGTTCCGGAACCGAGCCGACTGGATCCGGCACGACCTGTGGGTGGAAGCCCCCTTCGACAGCGATGGGGACGGCAAGCCCGACCGGCTGCATGTGTCCGTCACGCGGCCGAAGCAGACCGACACCGAGGGGCTCCGGCTCCCCGTCGTCTACGAGTCCAGCCCCTACTATTCCGGAACGGGAAGCGACGGGAAGGAGTACTTCTGGAGTCCGCGCCAGGAACTCGGCGCGCCCCCGCCGAAGCGGACGAACAGCCCCCCGATCAAGCCCCAGGCCCGGCGTCCCGTCATCTCGGACTCGCAGATCGGGGCCTGGGTGCCCCGGGGCTATGTCGTCGTCCACTCCGAATCCCCCGGCACCGGCCTCTCGCAGGGTTGCCCGACGGTCGGCGGGGACAACGAATCGCTGGCTCCGAAGGCCGTCATCGACTGGCTCAACGGACGGGCGGCGGGCTACACGGCCGCCACCGGAGGCGAGCCCGTCAAGGCGTACTGGTCGACCGGCAAGGTGGGGATGACGGGCACCTCGTACAACGGAACGCTCAGCCTGGCGGCGGCGACGACGGGCGTCGCGGGCCTGGAGGCCATTATTCCGATCGCCCCCAACACGTCCTACTACCACTACTATCGCTCCAACGGGCTGATCCGGCACCCCGGCGGGTACATGGGCGAGGATATCGACGTCCTCTACGAGTTCATCAACAGCGGCGATCCCGAGCACCGCGGGCGCTGCGATCAGACGGTTCGCGATGAAGGGATGCTCAAGAAGTTCGACCGGATCAAGGGCGACTACAACGAGTTCTGGGCCGGCCGCGATTACATCCACAAGCTGGGGCCCGTCAAGGCGTCCACGCTGATGGCGCACGCCTTCAACGACTGGAACGTCATGCCCGAGCACAGCGTGAGGATCTACGAGGCGCTCAAGAAGAAGGGCCTCCCGGTGCAGGCGTTCTTCCACCAGGGCGGGCACGGCGGGGAGCCGCCGATGAAGCTGATGAACCGCTGGTTCACCCGCTACCTCCACGGCATCGAGAACGGGGTCGAGAAGGATCCCCGCTCCTGGATCGTCCGCGAGGAGGCCGAACGGAAGGATCCGACGCCATACGCGGACTATCCGAATCCCGGCGCTGTCCTGATCCCGCTCCATCCGAACGCCGGAGGCGGAGGAATCGGGGGGCTCACCCTGGCCGGGAAAGACGGGCAGGGCCAGGAGAAGCTGATCGACGACGTTTCCTTCAGCGGCGCCGATCTTGCGAAGGCGGGTTCCTCGAAGCAGCGGCTGCTCTACGCCACTCCGGCGCTCACGCAGCCGCTCCACGTGTCCGGCACCCCGCGCCTGAAGATCCGGCTGGCCTGCAGCAAGCCGGCCGCCAACCTGTCGGTGTGGCTCGTCTCCCTGCCGTGGCCCGAGTAGGCGAAGATCACCCAGAACATCATCACGCGCGGCTGGGCCGATCCGCAAAACCACCGATCCCTCACCGAGAGCGAGCCGCTGGAGCCGGGCCGCTTCTACGAGATGAGTTTCGACCTCCAGCCCGACGACCAGGTCATTCCCGCAGGGCGAAGGATCGGCCTGATGATCTTCTCGAGCGACCGCGATTTCACCCTGTGGCCCGAGGCGGGAACCGAGCTGACGGTCGACCTGGACCGCACCGTTCTGGAGCTGCCGGTCGTGGGGGGCGCCCCGACGATGCGCGAGGCGACGGGCAAGGTGATGCCGAATCCGGTCCGCGCCACAGCCGTCGACATCACTCCCCTGACCGCCGAGGCGGCTCTGCCCTACAAGCTGGACACCACGTTTTACAAGAAGTGCGCCACCGTTCAGGACATCCTCATCACCAGCTCGAACAAGGTGCCCGATGTCGCCTATCTTGAAACCGCCTATCTGTTCGACCGGGTCATGAAGAGCATCGCCCCCGCCGTCGCCCAGCGCATTCGCGATCAGAAGGTCGTGTGCATCCTGATCGGCCGGGACGAACTGACCTCCGAGCTTCCCCAGTTCTCCTCCGACAAGAAGGGCAAGGAGCTCGATTTCTACAATTGGCGCAACCGGGGCTTTCTCACGAGGAAAGAAGGCCATCCCACCCTGCTTTTCTCCGAAGAAGACGTCCTGGAGTACGAAGGGGGGATGCAACTTGAAAGCATCCTGATCCACGAGTTCGGCCACGTCATTGATGGGGCGGGTTTCGACAAGGAGCTGAAGGACCGCCTGAGCCAGGCCTACAAGAACGCCAAAGAGAAGGGTCTCTGGAACGACGGTTATGCCGCCCAGCGTTTCCGGCGAGTGACCAGCAAGGTGCCCGTCAGCCTGTATGACGCGCTGCTCAAGTCATTCCCCGCGCAATCGCCTGAACTCCTCAGGAAGTGTCTCGACGGCGGAGACATCCTCGTCAACGGGAAGCCGACCCACTCGAAGATCGAGGTCTCTCAAGAGGACAAGGTGCTCATTGTCTTCGGCGGGCCCAAGCCCTGTTATGCCACCGTGAGTCGCGCTGAATATTGGGCCGAAGGCGTGCAGTCGTGGTACGACACGAATCGGACCCAGGACCACGACCACAACCACATCCATACCCGCGAACAGCTCAAGGGCTACGATCCGGAGCTGGCCAAACTCTGCGAGGAGGTGCTGGGCGACTCCCCCTGGCGTTTCGTCTCCCCTCGCACGCGTGCGGGCACGGAACACCTCAAGGAGTACGACCCGACGACCGCTCCAAAGATGATCAAGCTCGATCATATCGAAGCGGCGGCGCAGGATTACTACGACGGTTATTGGAAAAGCTATTGGAAGCGACTGTACGACAAGCATGGGCTGAGCGAGAAGCCGCAGTAGCAGGGGCTCGAGGGTGGGGGGGCAGGGTTCGTAGGCATTTGCCGCATATTCATAGAACGAGCAGACCTACCATACGCGCGCGTGGAGGAGACGAGGGTCTCCCTGGAGCGGGCCCGGACGGACGGCCACGGAAAGGCCTGTTGAGAGGTAGAACACCCATGCCGAAGAGAATGTGGACTCTGGTTCTGGCGGCGTTCATCCTGGCCGCCGCACTCCACCCCGCCGATGGACAGGACCCGAAAGCGCCGTTGCCCAGGTCCGATGGCAAGCCGGCGGACATGACCAAGCCGGTCCAGGTCTTCATCCTGATGGGCCAGTCCAACATGGTGGGCATGGGTAAGATCGTCGGCGGAGAGGGCTCCCTCGAGAATGCGGTGAAGACCAAGAATAAATATTCCTACATGGTGGATGATGCGGGGAAGTGGTCCGAGCGGAAGGATGTCCGCTTCGTGCGTTACATGTCCGGCAAGGGCCCGCTCAACAACGAATGGATGGCCGTCAAGGGCGGCACGATCGGTCCGGAGTTCGGCATCGGGCATGTCGTCGGGAATGCCGTAGAGGCGCCGGTCATGATCCTCAAGTGCTGCATCGGCAACCGTAGCCTGGGCTGGGATCTCCTGCCGCCGGGCAGCGAGCGGTTCGAGGTGGATGGGAAGATCTACGCCGGCTACAAGGATTCCCCCGACTCCTGGGCGAAGGGCACGGAGCCGAAGCCGATCGGCTGGTACGCGGGCAAGCAGTATGACGACGACACGGCGGATGCGAAGAAGGCGATTGCGGACATCGGCACGCATTACCCGGGAGCGACGAAGTGCGAGGTCGCAGGCTTTTTCTTCTGGCAGGGCGAGAAGGACGGCGGAAACCCCGTGCATGCGGGCAAGTACGAGGAGAACCTGGTCCGATTCATCAAGCAGTTGCGCAAAGACTTCAATGCCCCGAACGCGAAGTTCGTCCTGGCCACCCTGGGCGAAGCCACGAAGGGCAGCGGGGGCAACGGGGGGATGGTGCTCAACGCCCAGCTTGCCGT
>CAZSCC010000314.1:0-10238 GCA_964604905.1 uncultured Planctomycetales bacterium | reverse complement strand
GTCGCGTCCTGCATCGCCACGCGATCCACGCGCAGCTGCAGGATCGACTTCCCGGGGGCGAGTTCCTGCTTCGCCGGGTCGTCCAGGTGGCCGAAGAGCACCTTCTCCGCGAGCGAGAGAGGACGGTTGAGGCGCCTTCGGACGATCTCGAGGCTCGACCGGGTCTTGTCGTAGGCGCGCGCCACGACGTCGGAAGTGGCTTCGATCATCATAGCAGGGCATTCTAGCGAATTTTTCCGGAGGGTCAACCGGCCGCCCGTCCGTATAAAGGATTGCCGCATCGCAGCGGCCAGAAGGTAAGATAGCTTAAGATGGCACAGCACATGCGACGTCGCGGCAGCGGCTCGGGACGACGATTCTACAGCGACAGCTACCTGGCGGGCCCCTGGGGAGCGCTCCTCTTCGTGGGCCTCATGGTCGTCGTGTGCTACGGCGTCATCCAGCTGATCCGCAAAGCCGACGAGACCGCCGAGGCGGACAAGAAGCAGTCCGCCTCCAAAGCCTCGCTCGGAGGCAAGTCCGGCGGCCCGCGCTTTTCGACCGGCTCGGGCGAGCCCAGGAAGGGCAACGCGACCTCCACGACCCAGACCCTGCCCAAGGCGTCGATCCAGCAGGCGGTCAACGAGCTCAACGTCGCCGTGGTTTCCCGCGAAGTGGCGCGCTACCGCGCGGATGCCGGCAACATCTCGAAGTTCACCGCCTCCGCCAATACCGCGTCCTCACGCCTCGCCTCGGTCGCCTCAGGGGAAGCGAACCTCCCGGAGCACCTGGAGACGGGCGACGAGATCATCATGCTGGACGGCGTGGACCTGACCAAGATGAAAGAGGACGACGCCGCCGCGCTCCTCGTCAAGGTGATCCAGAAGAAGACCGGGGGAAACAACTACCGGATCCGCGTCCGCCGCGGAGCCGAGCGGGACCTGAATGTGTGGTTCCCGTCGGAGGCCGGACTGGCGGGCGGCGGATTCACCTCCAGCGGCCGGGTCCGGATCTCCAACGAGATGACGCTCGAAATCCAGAAGCAGGTGCTGTCGCTCCCGGATCAGATGCTGGGCATTTCCGAGCGCCAGCAGATCGAGAAGATCCTCGGACGGGGCGAGGCCACCCCCGAGGAGTACGAGGTCCTCACGCGCCGGCTCGCCGGCGACGCCGCCGGAGGGATCGAAAGGGAACGCGATTCGTTCAAGGCTCAGCTCGCGGCCCTCGAGAAGCTGCTCCCCGACGGTCCCGTTCAGGATACGCTCCTCACCCGGGATGGACGCCGCATCGCCGGGGCGATCGGCTCCGAGACGGAATCCGCCGTCACGATGGACACTTCGTTCGGCAAGGTGACGGTCGCGCGCAAGGAGATCGGTCATCTCTACACGGTGAAGGAGCTGCGCGAGGAATTCCAGCGCCGCCTGGAGGGAGTCAAGCAAAGGCCGGAGGCGACCCCTCAGCTGCTTGTGTGGACCCGCGACTGGCAGCTCCCGGTGCAGCGCGAGTACGTGGCCTACCTGATGCTCCAGCTCAACTCGGAGGACCGGCTGGCCCGGGCCGCCGCGGGGTACTACCAGGGGCAGGGCGGAAAATGGGTCCTGGGCAACAGCATCGCCTCGGGAGGCAAGCCGGAGATCAAGCGGCCCTCCAACCGCGCGGAGATGCAGTCCGAGCTCGAACGGCTCGGGTTCGCCCTCCATGGAGGAAAATGGCACACTCGGGCGGCCTGGACCGCAGGGATCGATTCCCTCCACTCCCCGGGCGGCGTCAAGATCGCGCTGTCCGGCTGTCTGGTGATCCCCTGGCATGAGTCCGATACTCCGGAAGGGCGCCTCTTCAACCCCAGCGGAAAGCCCAAGGATGGCTCGGCGCCCCGGCTCCGGTTCATCGGACCCGCCGGCCAGACCGGGACCGTCACCCTCACCGTGGAGGCGCCCGGAGAGATCCTGGAGTGCCAGGTGAAGGCGACCGGCAACGTGATCGAGCGCCAGAAGCAGGGGAAGGTGGAATGCTTCATCACGCCGGATGGCGCCACCACCCAGCCGCTCTACTCGATCGATCAGGCCTCCGACGAGCGGTTCCACGACGTGACTTCGCTCGTCAGGGGGAAGAAGCGATTCCAGATCGGCGCCCGGCTCACCACCACGGTCGACAAGTACCAGGCCTACTCCCGCTTCCTCCAGTCCCTCCCGGACGCGAAGGAGGTCTTCTGGGTGAAGGCCGTCATCCTCCAGCCGGCGCCCGAGATCGACAAGACCTGGGCCGCCACCCGCCCCTAGGCAAGTCCAGTTTGATTCGCGAGCACGTTTCTCACCACAAAGGCACAAAACTCACAAAGTAGATTCTCTGTCCGGAGGAGAGAGAGTCTTCTTTGTGGGCTTTGTGCCTTTGTGGTGAAATCCAAGCCCACGTTTCAACGGGGACATACTTACGCCGGCCGTACTTTCCTTCCGGCGATCTGCCACGTCTAACGGAGGGCCGGACGTGTATCATTGGCAGTTGGAGCGTATGACTTTCATGAAGCGAAACCTCCTGGCGATCCTCTTCCTCGGCGGCTTCCTCTCCATCGCCTGGGGCGACGCGGTGATCCTCAAGGACGGCCGCAAGGTCATCGGACGCGTCACCGAGAAGAAGGAATACTACGAGATCTCCGTCGACGGGCAGACGCTCACGTTCGACAAGGACGACGTCCAGAAATGGGTCAAGTCCCCCAAGGAGATCACCGGCGACGCCGACCGGCTGATCGAGGAAGCCAAGAAGATCTACTCCGAAGCCGTCGAGATGAAGGACGACAAGGCGGCCGACGCGAAGTTCCGCGAGGCGCTCCCCAAGGTCACCAAGGCCCGCGAGGCGCTCGCCGAGGCGCGCGACCTCTTCCCAGAGGGGCACACCGAGCTCGACACGCAGCTCGTGAACGTCATGAAGCTCATGCGGCTGGTGCGCGAGCGGGTGGGCTCCCAGATGGCCGGCCCGCCCGTTGCGGTGAAGGACGCGCCGCCCCCGCAGATCGTCCCCAAGGTCGAGGTGAAGCCCGTCGAGCCCGAGCCCACGGCCGAGCCGCCCCCCGCCGCGTTCGGGCTGGCGGACGCGTTCGCGATCCTCGCCGACCCGGCGAAGCGGGGCGACGAGAAGCAGCGCGGCCAGGCCCGCGCCTTCCTGAAGACCGCGGCGGCCGGGAAGTCCCCGGTCCGCGACGCGGCCCTCGCGGCGTACCTAGTGCTCGCCCGGCCCGAAATCGACGTCCAGCCGTTCTTCAAGGCCGCTCCCCCCGACAAGCTCGAGGCCCTCTCGGACAAGGAAGTGGGCGACGGGATCAAGGCGCTGGCCGCCAAGGTGAAGGAACTGCGCGCCAAGGGCTCCGATCCGGCGATCGAGCCGCTGACCCTGCTCGCCTCGGGCGCCGCGAGCTCGCTCATCGCCAAGAACGGCGGGAAGGCGAGCCCCGAGATCGAGGCCGCGTTCAAGGACCTCGGGTTCGAGAAGTCCGAGTTCGGCACGGTGTGGGGCCGGAAGGACGGCCTGGCCATGGAGGACTACCGGAAATGGGTCGCGGCCGGCGAGTTCGCCCTGGCGATCGTGCAGTTCCAGAAGGACTACGCCCACCTGCCGGAGCTCGCTCCCCGGTACGCGATGTGCCTCCTCATGGTCTTCAAGGCGATCCAGGACAACCGCGGATACAGCCGGGCGGCCTCGCAATTCGAGGTGCAATCGCGCGTCACGCCCACCGCCGCCTCGCGGGACCACCTCCAGGCCCTCGCGAAATCCGTGCGCGAGGAATCCCCCTGCGCCGCGTGCGCCGGAACGCATAAGATCAACTGCGGGACCTGCAGGGGAAAGGGGAAATTCAACGGACAGTGCGGCAAGTGCGGCGGCAGCGGCAAGATCAACAGTTTTCGGGGCGACGTCACCTGCGTCAACTGCAAGGGCGCCGGCGGCTTCAAGGATGTCAAGTGCCCGAAGTGCAAGGAGACCGGGAAGGTCGACTGCAAGGCGCGCGACTGCGACCGCGAGGTCAAGCCGCCCAAGTTCGAGGATTTCGCCAGCGCCTACCAGTGCCAGGTCTGCCGCGGCCGGAGCCTGCTGCGCCACGTGGCGATCCCGTGCGCCGAATGCACGGGGATCGGCCTCATCCTGCAGCCGAAGCTCGATCCGGCGAAGCTGCTCAAGTAGATTGACAGCCCGGCCGCCGCTCGGCTAGCCTCGGAGCCCCGATGAAGGATACTCCGCTGACCCGCCTGGCCGCCGAATCGGAAGAAGTCCGGAAGACGAAGGGGACGCTCCACACCCCCGGGGAGATCCTCCAACAGCCCTGGCTCTGGCGGGAGACCGCGGGCCGGGTGGCGACGCTCCGGGATCGGGCCGAGGCCCTGATGAAGGGCGCCGAGTTCGCCGTGCTCACGGGGGCCGGATCCTCCCTTCATGCGGCGCGCCTGATGGAGGACGCCGGACGCGCAAGGTTCGGCACGGCGGTTTCCAGCGTCTCCTGCACCGAGCTCATGCTTTCGCCAGAGGCCTTCATCCCGCGGAACCGGAAGGGAGTGCTCTTTTCGCTTTCGCGCTCCGGGGAGAGCCCCGAATCCGTGGAGGCGGCCCGGATCGTTGCGGATCGCTTCCCTCAGGTGGGGCACGTGGCGATCACCTGCAACGGGGAGGGGACGCTCGCAAAGCGGGTCCAGGCCCGCCCCGATGGCGTCTGCCTCGTCCTCCATCCGAAGTCCTATGACAAGGGCCTTGGCACGACTTCCTCGATGACGTCGACCGTCGTGGCCGGGAGGATGATGCTGGATCCCTCGGGTGCCTCCAGGCTCGAGGAGCTCGCGAAGGCGGGAGAGGGCGTGCTGGCCGACGCCGAGCGGGCCGAGACAGACGCATCCTCGAATCCCTCGCGGGTCGTCGTCCTGGGCACGGGTCCCCTCGAAGCGGCCGCGCAGGAGGGAGCGCACAAGATCCTGGAGCTCACGGACGGACAGGTGACTTCGATGGCGCGAAGCTGCCTGGAATTCCGCCACGGCCCCATAGCTTTTGCGGAGGAAGGCACGCTGCTGATGGGCCTGGTCTCCCCGGATCCGCTGGTCCGCCGCTACGACATGGATTTCCTGGCCCAGGCGGTCCGGATGCCCGTCCGGAAGGTCGTCCCGTTTGACGTTTCCGAGAGGTTCGCATCCCTGAAGTCCGGTGAGGTCGGCATTCTTGGAGTCGTCTTCTGCCAGATGCTGGCGCTCTTCCTTTCCCTGCACCGCGGGCTCCGGCCGGACCGCCCCGGCGCGCGAGGCCTGGTCAATCCCATCGTCCAGGGAGTGACGATCCACCCCCGGGAGGAAACCTCATGAAGAAGGTACGGGTCGGTCTGGTGGGGTCTCAGTTCATCTCGACCATCCACGCGGAGTCGCTCAAGCGAGTTCCGAACGCGGAGCTCACGGCCGTGCTCTCGCCGACGGGGACCCACGCGAAGGACTTCGCCGCCAAGCACGGGGTCAAGCAGGCGTTCAAGGACCTCGACAAGTTCCTCGCGGCCGATACGGACATGATCGTGCTCGGCTGTCCGAACGACCTCCACTGCGAGATCACGGTGAAGGCCGCCGCGGCGGGGAAACACGTGGTCTGCGAGAAGCCGCTCTGCACCAGCCTGGCCGAGGCCGATCTCATGATCGCCGCCTGCCGCCAGGCGAAGGTCAAGTTGATGTACGCCGAGGAACTCTGCTTCACCCCCAAATACGTCCGCCTCAAGCGGCTCGTCGACGAGGGCGCGCTGGGGCGGATCTACATGGTCAAGCAGGCCGAGAAGCACGACGGGCCCCACTCGGCGTGGTTCTGGGACGTCAAGCGTTCGGGGGGCGGCGTCACGCTGGACATGGGCTGCCACGCCTTCGAGTTCTTCCGCTGGATGCTCGGGACGCCCGTGGGCGGGCGCGGGAAGGCTAAGACGCAGGACCATCAGAACCAGAGCCACGAGGCGCCGCTGGGCGAGGTCATCCCCGTAAAGAAGGCGAAGGCGGTCTCCGTCTACGCGGATATGGACACGTTCCTCCACAAGGAGAAGACCAAGGGGGAGGATCACGCGATCGTGCTCGTCCGCTTCGAGACCGAGGAGGGCGAAGCGGTCGCGCTCGCCGAGGAGAGCTGGGCGAAGAAGGGGGGGATGGACGATTCGGCGGAAGTGTACGGCACGGCCGGCGTGGCGTACGCCGATCTCCTCCAGGGGAACTCGATCCTGGCCTACTCCGAGACAGGCTACGGCTACGCGGTCGAGAAGGCGGGGATCACGCGCGGTTGGAGCTTCTGCACGTACGAGGAGCTGTGGAACTACGGCTTCCCGCAGGAGTTCGCCCACTTCGTCGACTGCGTGGCGAACGACCGGGAAGCCGTCGAGACCGGCGAGGACGGCCGCGCGGTGCTCGAGATGATCCTGGGCGCCTACCAGTCGGCGGGAGAGGGGCGCCGCGTCGCCCTTCCGCCGCAGGTCGCCACCGGCCGGCCCATCACGCTCTGGAAACCCGTATAGGAGGCTTCATGCTGCTGCTCGCCCTGATGTTCGCCGCCCAGGCCATCCCGGACCTGGACTTCGAGCAGGCGTACCCGAATCTAAAGTTCACCCGGCCGGTCGGGATCGCCCACCCGCCGGACGGGACCGACCGTCTCTTCGTCCTGGAGCAGCCGGGCCGGGTGGTGTTCCTCGACACGAAGAAGGCGGACGCGGTCACGCTCGCGCTGGACATCTCGGAGAAGGTGCTGAGCCGGGGGAACGAGGAGGGGCTGCTGGGGATCGCGTTCCATCCCAAGTTCAAGTCGAATCATTTCGTCTTCCTTCAGTACTCGTACCCCCATTTCAAGCTGCAGGGGAAGGGGCAGCGGAGGAACATCGTCGCGCGGTTCCAGATGGATCCGGGGCATGCGAAGATCCTGCCGGAGTCGGAGACGCCGGTCCTCGAGCTGCTGCAGCCCTACGAGAACCACAACGGCGGAATCCTGCAATTCGGGCCGGACGGGTATCTCTACATCGGTTACGGCGACGGCGGGGCGGCGAACGATCCGCACGGGAACGGACAGAATCCAAAGACGATGCTGGGGAAGTTCCTCCGAATCGACGTGGACAAGCCGGCGGAGGGGAAGGGCTACGGGATTCCCAAGGACAACCCGTTCGTGGGGAAGGAGGGGGTGTTGCCGGAGATCTGGTCGCTGGGCTGGCGGAACCCTTGGGGCTACCACTTCGACAGGAAGACGGGCGAGCTCTGGTCGGGCGACGTCGGGCAGGACAAATGGGAGGAGATCAACATCGTCCGGAAGGGAGGCAACTACGGCTGGAACGTGCGGGAGTCGATGCACGAGTTCAAGGCCGGCGGCCCCGGGCCGTTCGAGGACCCGCTGGTGGAGCATCCGCATCAGAAGCCTGGGATGACGGGGGGCGCGAATTCGATCACGGGGGGCTGCGTCTACCGCGGGTCGCGGCTCAAGGCTCTCGATGGGGTCTATCTCTACGGCGACTTCGTGACCGGCAACATGTGGGGTCTACGCTGGGACGGCAAGAAGGTCGTCGAGAACAAGCTCCTCTTCGAGTTTAAAATGAAGCAGATCGCCATCTTCGGCGAGGACCGGGAGGGCGACGTCCTCTGGTCCACCTTCACCGACGGCCGCCTCTACCGCTTCAAGCCCAAATAGTTGCGTCGCAACGAAACAGGCCGTCCGTTTCGTTGCGACGGGGTCAAAAAACTCAATAGAATTGCGCCGGTTCTCATGGTGCCTCTCCCGGGGTTGCGCTATCTGGGAAGGAATACAGAGGAGGCGGACCATGAGGATCGGGCTGGGCATCCTTCTTGTCGCACTGGTCGCCTCGGCGGCCGCGGTCGGTTCCCCCCAGGACCTGGGGGTGCCGCCCCTAGAGGCCGCCCGGCGCATGACCGTGCCCCCCGGCTTCAAGGCCCACCTCTTCGCCGGGGAACCCGACGTCCGCCAGCCCAACGCCTTCTGCATCGACGACCGCGGCCGCCTCTGGGTCGCCGAGAACTTCACCTACAACGGCCCCCCCGGGCCCTGGAAACCCTCGGGCAAGGACACGATCCTCATCTTCGAGGACAGCGACGGCGACGGCCGGTTCGACACCCGCAAGGTCTTCGTGGACAACCTCAGCTTCATCAGCGGACTGGAGGTCGGCTTCGGCGGCGTCTGGGTGGGCACGCCCCCCAACCTCCTCTTCATCCCGATGAAGGACGACAAGCCGGCCGGGGAGCCGCAGGCGGTCCTCGACGGCTGGGGGCACCACGACCAGCACGAGACGCTCAACAGCTTCATCTGGGGGCCCGACGGATGGCTCTACGGCTGCCACGGCGTCTTCACCCACTCCCGGGTCGGCCGGCCCGGCACTCCCGACGACCAGCGCATCCAGGTGAATGCCGCGATCTGGCGTTATCACCCCACGAAGAAGCGGTTCGAGCGCTTCGCCGAGGGGACCAGCAACCCCTGGGGCATCGACTTCGACGATCACGGCCAGGCCTTCATCGAGGCGTGCGTCATCCCGCACCTCTGGTACGTCATTCAGGGGGCCCGCTACCACCGCCAGGGCGGCCAGCATCAGAACAAGTACACCTACGAGGACATCAAGACGATCGCCGACCACAAGCACGAGAACCTCAAGGGGCGGAAGGGCGGACACGCCCACGGCGGCGCGCGGTTCGTGCTCCACGACGCCTGGCCCGCCGAGTGGCGCGGCCGGTTCCTCGTCGGCACGATCCACCACCACGGCATCTACACCGAGGCGTTCGAACGCAAGGGATCGGGGTTCACGGGGAAGCACGTCGACGACTTCATGATGGCGAACGACCCGATCTACCTCGGGTTCAACCACGACTTCGGGCCCGACGGCGGCCTCTACGTCATCGACTGGTACGATCCTCGGTCGTGCCACGGCCAGACGCCCGAGCACATCAACACGGGCCGCATCTTCAAGATCACCCACGGGGATTCGAAGAAGGTCGCGGTGGACCTCTCCAGGCTCTCGAGCGCCGAGCTGGTGAAGCTCCAGCTCTCGCCCAACGAGTGGTACGTCCGGCACGCGCGGCGCCTGTTGCACGAGCGCGGGGCGGACGCCGAGGTTCATAAGGCGCTGATCGCTATGTTGAAGGAGTCCGCCGACCCCACGCGGAAGCTCCGCGCCCTCTGGGCGCTCCATGCGACCGAGGGGACGAACGAGGCGCTCCTGGCCGATCTCCTCAAGAGCGAGCACGAGTACGTGCGTGGGTGGGCGATCCAGCTCCTCTGCGAGGAGGGAAAGGTCTCCGATGGCGTGCTTTCCCAGTTCGTGACGCTGGCGAAGAACGATCCGGCGGCTTCCGTGAGGCTCTATCTGGCCGCCGCGATGCAGCGGCTGGCGCTCGACTCCCGGTGGGAGGTGCTGGAGGCGCTCCTCGGGCACGAAGAGGACGCGACGGACCACAACCTGCCGCTCGTGCTCTGGTACGCGACCGAGCCGCTCGTCCCGGCGAACGGGCCGAAGGCGCTCGCGTTGGCCCAGAAGAGCAGGATCCCGAAGCTGCGCGAGTACATCATCCGGCGCTCCGTGGCCGGAGTCGGGGCGGCGGCGATCTCGGGCCCGAAGGCGGCGGCCGCGGCGTCGGTCCCCGACACGGATCTCGTGGTGCGGCTCAAGCCCTCGGCGGCGACTCACGAGGGCGGCCTGGTCTCGGCCTGGGGGGCGGCACTGCAGTCGACGGCGGCCGCGAAGCCGAAGCTGAACGAGAAGACGGCGGGTCGTGCCGCGGTGTGGTTCGACGGCCGGTCGGACTATCTCGCGATGCCGGGCACGCCCGAGATCGCGTTCAAGGCGGCGGACAGCTTCACCCTCTCGGCGTGGGTTCATCTCACGGACATCCCCGAGGACGGGTGGAAGGGTGTCGTCACGAAATCTCGCGAGGCGGCGCCGTGGTACGGCCTGTGGATCGCGGCCGAGGGCCGCTGGTCGTTCGGCGGGCCGACCAACCTGATGGGGCCGCGGGCCATCGAGGGCTGGCAGCACGTCTGCGCGGTCCAGGAGGGCGGGAAGGGGCGCGCCCTCTACCTGAACGGCCACCGGGTGGCCACGGGGGCGGCGGCCGACGGGAGCGGTGCGGGGGCCCTCCGGCTGGGCGGCGCGGCGACGACCCAGGAGTACTTCGGCGGGAGCCTGGGCGAGATCCGGATCTACCGTCGGGCGCTCGACGCGGGAGAGGTCACCTTCCTGTCCCAAAACCCCTGAGGCAGGCCCAACGAAACAGACGGTGCGTTTCGTT
>CAZSCC010000313.1:0-7585 GCA_964604905.1 uncultured Planctomycetales bacterium | reverse complement strand
GGGGGACCAGGCGGGGTTGATGCAGGCCCACTCATCGTCGGCGAACACCTGGGTGAGATTCCGGGCGGAGCTGCCGTCGAACTCCACGGTCCAGAGACCGCCGTACCAACCGTCCCGATGGCGCATCCGCTGGAACACGATGCGATTGTCACGGGGGGACCATTCCGGCAGGAGTCCGTCCACGTCTTCGAGCAGGTGGGTCTTCCGGGAGGCGCCATCCCAGATCTTGAGGGTCCACCGGTCGGCGGACTCGTCCGACGCGCAATAGACGAGGCGGCGCCCGTCGGGGGACCAACTCGGATGGAGGCTGGGCGCTCCGGGCTCGCTGATGTATTCAATCCGGGCCGGGGACGAGGTGAGGTCGAGAAGGGCGATCTCCCATTCGCCGCGTCCGTCCGTGCAGAAGGCCAGGACCCGGGGGTCCGCGGGATTCAGCTTGGGGAATCGCTTGTTGCCCGGGATCGAGGTGACCCGGGTGGCGGTCTGGGATCCAACCCCCTTCATGAAGAGGTCGAAGGATTCTCCGTGGGCGGAGGAGGCGTAATAGAGGACCCTGCCGTCCGGAGAGACTTCCGGATCGCGGTCCTCGCCCAGGCGGCCCATCGTGACCTGGGTGACGGGCGACTCGCGATCGTCAAGTCTCTCCGCCGCGGATCTCCCTTTCGGGGAGTGACACCCGCACGCGAGCGCCACGAGAAGCAGGGTGGATGTGCGTGGGTTCATGTCCCTCTCCTTGCAGACCGACGTCTCTGTAAGGATATCGGCAATCGGGTTGACGCCCCTGAAGGGGGGGCCTATAGTTGCGGCAGATGGAAGTCCTGATGGATGGGAAGAGAGGGGTTTTCGAGGCGCTGCCTTCGCTCCCCTTCCGGACCCTGTTCGAATCCCTGCAGAAACACGCCGGCGGACGGAAGCGGGTCATCGTCTCCCTGACCCTGGATGGCCAGGAACTTTCCAGGGAGCGCCGGGCGGCCCTGGCCGACACCTTCCCGGGCGAGACGGGCCTCCTGGAAGTCCGGACGGCCGATTCCCGCGAGAATGCTCTTCAGACGCTCGAGGATCTCCGCCGCTACGTGGGACAGATGGAGGGGATGCACGAAGAGGCGGTCGCCTTGGGGGCGGCCGCGAAGGACCGGGAGGCGCTGGATAAGTTTCGCGAGTGTTTCCAGGGGTGGGTTCTTCTCGTGAGCGGAGTCGCCGAGATCGCGGCGCTGACGCGCGCGGACCTCAGGGCGATGGAAGCCGGGGGGCTGACCGTCGATGCGCGCGTGCGCAGGGTCCAGGACGCGCTCATGAAGTTCAAGGAAGCGTTCGCGGCAAAGAGCGTCGCGACCAGCGGCAGTCTGCTGCAGCACGAGCTCCGGCCCCTCCTTCAGGAGTGGGGTGTCATCCTCGAAGCCCTGCGGGTCCATGCCTCGGCGATGGACCGCTGATCGGGCCTTGCCGAGCCCTCCCGCGCTCCAATTTGATTGACCCCTCCCCAAGCCGCCGTCTATAGTCGAGCCTCATGGAAGTCGTGGTGGATGGCCGATCGGGCATGAACGCTCCCGAGAGCGGCATCACCTTTCAGGCCCTCTTCGAGTCGCTCCGCAAGGGCGCCATGTCCCGCCGCCGCGCCGTCGTCTCCTTCACCCTCGACGGCGAGGTCCTTTCCGTCGAGCGCCAGGCCGATCTCGCCGGGCAGGCGCCCGGCAGCTACGGACTCCTCGAGGTCCGCACCGTCGACCCGTTCGACTTCTCGCTCAACACGCTCATGGGCCTCATGGGCCACCTCAAGAACATGGAGAAGGCCCACACCGAAGCCTCCGCCTTCGTCGAGGCGGGCGAATTCACGAAGGCCCTGGAGAAGTTCGACGCGTGCTTCCAGGGTTGGGACATCCTCGTCCGTGCGGTCCGCGACGTCGCCAGCCTCTCCTCCGCCGACATCCGCTCGCTCAAGGCGGGCACGAATTCCATCCAGGAGCAGATCCGCGTCCTCCAGGACGTCCTCCTCCGCTTCAGCGCCGCCTTCGAGTTCAAGGACGTCATGCGCGTGGCCGACATCGTCCAGAACGAACTCAAGCCCCGCCTGGGCGACTGGAAGGCCGTGATCGACGCGCTCAGCCAGCACGTCGCCCGCCTCTCCGGCGCCGCCCGCTGATGCGCCGACCCATCCGGGCGCTCCTCCTCGACGTCGACGGCGTCCTCACCGACGGCGGAATCTACTACGGTCCCAAGGGCGAGACGCTCAAGAAATTCAACGTGAAAGACGGGATGGGGATCCGCCTCGTCCGCGAAGCGGGGATCGCCGTCGCGCTCGTCACGGGCGAGAAGAGCGAGGCCGTGCTCCGGCGCGCCGAGAAGCTCGGGATCCGCGACGTGTTTCTCGGCGTGGAGGACAAGGGGCAGGTGGTGCGGAAGTTCCTGGCCGGGCGCGGCATCAAGCCCGGGGAGGCGGTCTATGTGGGCGACGACGTGAACGATCTCCCCGCGATGCGCCTCGTGGGCCTCGCGATCGCCGTGGCCGACGCGGTGGCCGCCGTCCGGAAGGCCGCCCACCGGGTCACCGCGCGCCGCGGCGGCGACGGCGCCGTCCGCGAGGTGTGCGATTTTATCCTCAAGTCCCGCGCCCCCTCCGACCGATAAGTTTACGGACGGCGAAGCGACCGTCCGTGAGGGGGAAGACAGGATGCTGACGAACGCGCTCCATTACATCAAGCCCTCCAAGGAGTACCGCGAGATGGAGGTGCTGGCCGAGGTCGGCCGCCGTGTCCGTACCAGCCAGCGCAGCCTCGCCCGCGCCGCCGGGGTGAGCGCCACCATGGTCAACGCCTACGTGGACGACCTGGTCTCGCGCGGGCTGCTCGAGGTCACCGGCGAGACCAACCGCACGTATCAGTACCGCCTCACCCCCGCGGGCGAGGCGCGGCGCGACGGGATCTTCTTCGAGATCTCCCGCGAGATCTTCCAGTTGTACGGCCGCGTCCGCGAGGAGATGCGCCTGCGTCTCCAGGAGCGCGCCGACTCGCCGGTGGGCGCGGAGATCGCGCTCCAGCTCGAGGCGCTCAAGCTCGAGAGCGCCTGATTCCGCGCGCAGCCCAGGAGAGGGGGAAGCATGAAGATCCTGATCGCCCACGGTGCGGGCGGCCATCCCGCGACCTATCCGCGCGTGCTCGCCGACGAACTCAAGCGCCTCGACTGCGAGGTCGTGCTCCGGGACGAGGGCGCGCCGCCGTCCTCGTGGGCCCCTCGCCTCCGTATGAACGCCGCCGCCCGGAAGCTCGTGGCCGAACACCAGCCGGACCTCGTCCACGTGATCGCCGCCGACCCGGCGGTCGCCGAGGCGTTCAGCGGCCACGGCGTCTCCGTCCTCCACTCGGCGATCGACCGCCCGTCCGACACCGACTGGGTGATCGCCCCGAGTCGCGAGGCGTTCGGCCGCTTCCGCACGGCAGCGCCGTTCCTCGACTACCGGATGACGTGCCTGCCCTTTGCCCTCGACCCGGGCGAGGCGGCGACCGGCGCGGGGACCTACGTCCTGGGCCGGGCGACGGATCCCAAGGCCGCCGCATGGCTTGAGGAGGCCGCGGCGCTCGTCCCCGACATCCCCGTGAGCGATGAGGGGGAAGTCCGCGACGCGCGCTTCCTGGTCTACCTCTCATCGAAACAGGACGCCTGGGCTCCGGGCGTCGCCGAGGCCCTCGCCGCGGGGCGCCCCGTGATCGCGAGTTGGGGCGGCGCCGCCTCCGAGTTCGTGGGGGAGGCGGTGAGCGGATTCCTGAGTGCTCCGGGCGATGTCGCGGGACTCGCGGCCAACATCGACTACCTGTGGAATCACCCGGGCGAGGCGCTCTTTCTGGGCATGCAGGCGCGTAAGGAGGCGAAGGAACACTTCGGCGTCGAGGCCCACGCCAGGGCGCTGCTCAAGCTCTACTTCCGGGCGGGGGCTTCCCGGATGGCGGTCTGAGAGCGGGCTCATTTCCTCAGCGGATTTCCGGCGATCCCCCGCTCCCTCTTTCGTTCGTTATCGCCGCTTCTCCTCCACCTCCAGCGTGTGCGTCGGCCGCGCGTCGTCGTCCACGTGGCGCTTGAGGATGATGTTGTCGATCCGGATCGTGCCGAGCGGGGCGGCCGAGCCCTTCCAGACGCTGAAGGAGATCTCACGGACGTCGCCCGGGAGGTGGCCGGTCTGGGGCTTCCCGTTGTTCCAGAGGACCGTGACGTCGCCGTCGGGGTCGCGGAGCACCGTCACCTTGAGGCGGACCGGCCAGCCGCCCGCCCAGCGGGCCTTGCCGCGGGTCTTCCCGATCGACGTCGTGAGCGCGATCGGGCCGACCGACGCGTCGCCGCCCATGACGCCCGCGGAGATCGTCGGGGAAGGCGAGAGGGTGCGGATCTCCTTGAGGATGTGCTCGGCGCGCCACTTCACCTCGGCGTCGCCGGAGCGGGTGGCCTCGATCAGCTTCGCGACGGCGGGGCGACCCAGGCGGATCAGCTCCTTCGTCGCCTGCTCCCGCAGCTCCCAGTCGAGCTCGCCCAGCTTCTCGATGAGCGCGTCCGCCTTCTTCGCCACGGTCGCGTCGTCGCTGCCGGGCTCGCGCAGGTCGACGTTCACGGCGAAGCCGGGGGCGGAGGCGTTCGTCGAGTCGATCTCGAGGTCGAAGGAGAGCGAGAAGCCGGCGGAAACGGGCAGGGCCTTGAAGACGATCCGCGCGGGCGTGGCGTCGGTCCGCCCGGCGGGGACGTCGCGAAGGACGAGCGCGCCGTCCTGCACCTTGACCGCGAGGTCCTTGTCCGCCGTGAACCGCCTGGCGAAGGACTCCGCGTCCGAGAAGTCCTCGTGGAGTTCGAAAACCGCCTCCCGCGAGGCGGGCCCGGCGGGGGCGGCGGGGTTTCCATAGTAGATCGAGTAGCCCTCGTCGCGCGCGCCGCCGGCCAGGTCCGCGACGGTGCGGAAGCAGAGGATCCGGCAGCCCGCCGAACGTCCCGGCAGGAGCGTCGAGGGGATGCGTTTCCCCCGGTGGACGACCCCGAGGTCCGAGAAGTCCGGCTTCGCCTTCGTCTGGATGCCGAGGTACTCGGCGTCGAACTCGATCTGCACCGGGTAGCCCGCCTTGAGGTCGCCCTCCAGGTTGTTCTTGATCGCGATCTTCCGGCGGAAGGCCCACGCTTGGTCGAACCAGCCGTCCTGGGCGGGGAAGAGGGGGAGCAGGAGGAGCAGCAGCTTCATCCTTCCTTAGACGCTTGCCGGGCCCTCCGGTTCTCGATTTGTCTTTGACAGCCCCTCGCCGCTCCTACTATCATCTGGCGCGCATGAGCGGCCCCACCCTGATCACCGGCGCCATGGTCCTCGCGGAGGGGAAGCTCCTCGGCCGCGCGGACATCCTGGTCGAGCGCGGCCGGATCCGGAGGATCGCCCGGAAGATCCCCGCCCGCGGGGCGCGGGTCTTCGACGCGAAGGGCCTCCTCGCGTCGCCCGGCCTGATCGACACCCAGATCAACGGCGGCTTCGGCCATTCCTTCAGCGAGACGACGCCGGAGCAGGTGCTCGAGGTGGGGAAGAAGCTGCTCGCGCACGGCGTGACGTCGTACCTCCCCACGCTCATCTCGCTCCCGAAGGCGGTGACGCGAAAGGGGATCGCGAACCTCGTCGCGGCCTCGAAGCTGAGGGGCGGGGCGAGGATCCTGGGCATCCACCTCGAGGGGCCGTTCCTCTGCCCCGAGCGGCGGGGCGCGCACCGGACGGACCACCTGCGCCGGCCGAACGTCGCCGAGTTCCGGCAGTACTGGAAGGACGCGAAGGGGCTGCTCCGGATGCTGACCCTCGCGCCCGAGCTCCCGGGGGCGCTCGAGGTGATCAAAGAGGGCGCGCGGCTGGGCGTCGTCATGTCGGCCGGCCACTCGAACGCCGCCGCCTCGGACGTCTCCCGCGCGGTGCTCGAAGGCGGGCTACGACACGTGACCCACGTCTTCAACGGGATGGCGGGGCTCCACCACCGGCACGAGACGATCCTCAACGCCGCGCTCCTGATCGACCGTCTCTCCTGCGGGTTCATCTACGACCGGCAACATCTGAGCTCGGGGGCGGCCATCCTCCTCCTCAAGCTCAAGCGGCCCGGATCGCTCGTCCTGGTGAGCGACGCGGTCTTCGCGCTCGGGGCGCCGGAGGGGGAGATCCGGCACGACGGCGAGACCTACGTCGTCTCGAAGGGGAGGGTGACGGTGAAGAGCACGGGGCGCCTGGCGGGGAGCGCGTTCTCGATCCTCGACGGCGTCCGGTGCCTGATCGCCGACACGGGGGTGCCCCCGCCGATGGCGATCCACCTGGCCAGCGGCGCCCCCGCGAAGCTGCTGGGCCTCGAGAAGCGCAAGGGGACGCTCAAGGCGGGGGCCGACGCGGACCTCGTCCTCTTCGACAAGGGCCTGCGCGTGAGGATGACCATGGTGGGAGGCGATGTGCTGTATGGAAATCATCATTGAGCCCACCGTGGACGCGCTGGCCGACCGCGCGGCCTTGATCGTCTTCGACGAACTCGCGCGCAAACCGGACCTCGTGATGGGCCTGGCGACCGGGAAGACCCCGGTGGGCCTCTATGAGCGCCTCCGGAGGAAACCCGAGGCCTTCGCGAAGGCCCGCTTCTTCAACCTCGACGAGTTCTACGGCCTGGCGCCCTCCGACCCGACCAGCTTCAATGGGTTCCTCCACCACCATCTGCTCGACCACATCAAGCACGATCCGAAGAACGTCCACCTCTTTCGCGGCGACGTGAAGGACCTCGAGGCGCAGGCCGAGAAAGTGGAGGACGAGATTCGGGCCGTCGGGGGGATCGACCTGCAGATCCTCGGGATCGGGAGGAACGGCCACGTCGGGTTCAACGAGCCGGGCTCGTCCCTCGGTTCGCGTACGCGGCCCAAGACGCTGGAGCCCGAGACGCTTGCCCACTACGCGCAGAACCTCGACCCGGGGGCGCCGCTCTCGAACTTCGCGATCACGATGGGCGTGGGGACGATCCTGGAGTCGAAGCGGTGCCTGATGCTCGTATCCGGCGTCGAGAAGGCGGAGATCGTGCGGGCGATGGTGGAGGGCCCGATCACCTCGGAGGCGCCGGCCACCGCGCTCCAGATGCACCCGCGCGCAGTCGTGGTCCTCGACGAGGCGGCCGCCTCGAAGCTCAAGCGCCGCGACTACTACAAGTGGGTGTCCGAGAACAAGTGGAGGGTGGGGCAATGAGGAGCTGGAAGCTCGGAGCCGGAAGCTAGAAGCCGGATTCGTCCCCCTTCATCCCCCGGGATCAGAGGGGGATGCTGTTTCAAGCTTCCAGCTCCCGGCTTGCTTCGGGTTCAGGCTTCCAGCTTCGAGCTTCCGGCTTACTCCGGGTTCAGGCTTCGAGCTTCGAGCTTCCGGCTTACTTCGGGTATTCCTTCCGGCTCCCCTCGAAGGACAAGAGCACCGGACGGTCGGGCACGACCTTCTTGAGCGCCTCCATCTCGGGCTCGCCGGGGCCGAGCGGCAGCTTCACCTGTCCCCGCTCGACGACCGAGCGTATGAGGGCCATCGTGATCTCGATCCCCTTGTACGCCTGCTCGCCGTCGCAGGGGTGGACCT
>CAZSCC010000312.1:0-15708 GCA_964604905.1 uncultured Planctomycetales bacterium | reverse complement strand
GCGAAAGAGGCGGTCTTCATCGAGGCATCTCCTGATCGCGTTCCGGGCGGGCGACAACCGAAGCCCGAAAGCACTCTACCGCGGGGGGGGTAGGGGATGCAAGTCGATGATTCGTCCCTCGTTAGGCGGAAGCCAGCGCGGCCTGCCGGGCGCCCGTGAGGAGTTCGATCAGCTCGTCGCGGTCGAAACGCTTGAACGTGCCGGCATCGACGTCGACGATCGAGTTCATGAGATCGCCCTTCGCGGCGATCATCTTGTCGATCTTCTCCTCCAGCGTCCCCCGGGTGATCAACTTGAAGACCTGCACGCCGCGGCGCTGGCCCCAGCGATGGACGCGGTCCGTGGCCTGATCCTCTCGGGCCGCGTTCCACCAGCGGTCGTAGTGGATCACCACGCTCGCGCTCGTCAGATCGATCCCGACGCCGCCCGCCATAAGGGAGCAGACGAAGACTTTGCACTTCCCGTCGTCGTTGAAGCGCCTTATCGCCTCGGCGCGGTCACGCGTGTCCCCCCGGATTTCGGAGAAAGGGATCCGCTGGGCGCGCAGGTGCTCCTCGATGATATCCATCATCTCGAGGTACTGGGTGAAGACGACCACCTTCTGTCCGCTGCCCATGGCCTCGTCCAGCAGTTCCTTGAAGATCTCGAACTTTCCGGAGCAGAGGTCCGTCGCGCGCGTCCCCTTGACGACGAGCGCGGGGTGATCGCAGACGCGCTTGAGCTTCCCTAGTGCGGCGAAGACGCTGATGTAGTCCACCCTCTTCGACTTGTCCTTGAGGTCGTCCACGAGAGCCGCGCCGTCCTTCTGCACGATGGCGCGGTAGAGCGCCGACTGGTGCGCGGACAGGTCGCACTGGCGGGTGTCCTCGACCTTGGGCGGGAGATCCTGCAGCACCTCGCTCTTGATGCGCCGCAGCTTGAAGGGGGCGATCATCCGCTTGAGCTCCTCCATCGCCTCCTTGTCGCTGTGTCGGACGATCGGGACTTCGAAGGTCTCGCGGAAGCGCTCCTCGCTGCCGAGATAGCCGGGGAGGATGAAATCGAAGATCGAGCGGAGCTCCTCGAGACGGTTCTCGATCGGCGTCCCGGTGAGGGCGATCCGCGTCTGCGCCGTCAGCCGCTTGGCGCAGCGCGCGTAGGAGGTCGACGAGGTCTTGATGTACTGCGCCTCGTCAAGGATCACGCACTCCCAGTCGATCGCCGAGAGGGTCTCGATGTCACGCACAAGGAGCGAGTAGGTCGTCAGGATCACGCGCTGACCGGGGAGCCGGAGGATCTCCGGCTTGCGGTCGGGCCCGTAATGGCAGTAGGGCCGGAGGGCCGGCGCGAACTGCTTCATCTTCTGGATCCAGGGATAGATCACGCTGGTCGGTGCGACCACGAGCGACGGACGCTTCGCCCCTTCCTCGTAGAGCGAGAGAAGGAACGCCATCGACTGATGGGTCTTGCCGAGGCCCATGTCGTCGGCGAGGCACCCGTGGAGCCCCGCGCGGCGGAGGCAGCGCAGCCAGTCGTAGCCTGCTTTCTGGTAGCTCCGGAGTTGGGTGAGGAGGCCCTTCGGCAGCGGGTCCTGACGCTTCGAGTCGAACTCGGGGAGATCGCCTTCGACCTTGATCGCGGGGCGCTTCAGAACAAAGTCGGCCCGCTTCATCCGGGTGGGGCCGCTGTACTTCTGGGCCGTCTCCGCGGGGATCCACGTGTTCCCCTTGCGGATGAACTTCTTCTTCCCCTGCACGGCGAGGATTTCGCTCATCGCGACCCGCTCTTCGCCCGCGCTGTAGACGGGGTCGAGCTCCAGCCAGTCGCCGGCGCCCGACTTGACGCGCACCGCGGAGAGCGTCGGTGTCGGCGCGACCTTCGTCTCCTTGACGTCCTGGCTCGGCTTGAAGGCGGGGAGGGCGCAGAGGGCCTTGAATTCGTTCTCGATGAATTTCGGGATATCGTCCTCGTCGATGATCCGCTCGCCTTTGAAGTAGTTGCGGAGGTCCCGGGGGACGGTCGAGAGCGCCTGGTACTGCGCGCCGTCGAAGTGCCACCGGGCGCCCTCGGGGGGCTGGACCCCGTTGAGGCCCCACACGGGGCGGAGGACGAGGCGCTTCTTCTCGTCGTACTCGGCCCGCAGTTCGGGCTCGATGGGCCTCCGCGAGACGCGCGTCGTCTTGACTTTTTCCGACTTCACGATGCCGCGGGGGAGGTTCCAGAGGAACTGCGGGGCGTCGTCGGTCGGGACGGTGATCGTGGCCGCGCGGCCGCCGGCCTTCAGCCTCACGTCGAGCGTCCCGTCGGCCCGGACGTCCACCTCGCCGGTCGCCCCTTTGAGGAAGTCGCTCACGAAATCGTCCGAGTCCTTCCAGCCGGGGCCCTGGAGGAGGCGGTCGACCAGGCCGAGCTTTTTCGGCTCGGTCACGGGGACGCGCTTGCGAACCCAGGCCAGGAGAGCGGCGGCCACGTGAGGGCAGGGCAACGCGAGGCACGCGTTGCAGGTGATCTCCTCGAAGTCGTTCGAGACGGAGACCTTCGCGTCGCGCAGGTACGCGATGAGCGACGTGGGGCTGCGGCGGATCGATCGAACGTCGGCCACGGGGGCTCCGTCGGCGCCGGGGATGTCCTTCGCCGCGACGGTATCCAACGTCCGGTCGGGGATGAGCGCCATGGTCCCTCTCTCCTCGCCTGAGTGTGACGGCGATAGTTGTATCGGCCGAACCGGCCCGACTTTTGAGGGAACATTTCAGCGGACCCCCCTGCCGAAAGAGCCATGTTCCTCAGGATTGCAACCGCCGTCCTGCTGCTGCTGGCCTCGCCTGCAAAGGTCGAGGTCAGCGCCCGCCACGGAAAGAGCCTGCGCGGGACCCTCGACGGGGCGGCGTTCCTCCTCCTCCGGGGCACCCATCGGGAACGGGGGGTGGACCATGGCTTCCTCGCCGGCCGCGACGTGATTCGAATCCTGGACGAGGGCCTTCTGCCTCTGATCGAGAAGCGGCGCGCGGGGGCCTGGGAGCAGACGTTTCTCTCCCGGGTGGACCGCTTCGCCTGGCCCAAGCGGTACGAGGAGGAAGCGGCCGGGATGCTGGAAGGGATCCGCAAGGCGCTGCCGAAGAAAGAGGACCGTACGCTCCGGACCCTGAAGCGGGAAATCGCGCTGGCCGACCTCAAGGCGATGAACTGCCTGAGCGACATCATCGGGATGGGATGCAGTTCGTTTTCCGTGTGGGGCGACCTGACGCAGGACGGAAAACCCCTCGTCGGCCGCAACCTGGACTACATGGCGTTCCCGCTCGGACCCTTCCAGTGCCTGATCGCCGTCGAGCCCGCGGAGAAGGATCTCCGGGCGACGATCGATCCGCTGTTCATCGGGGCCCTCGGGGTCGGGACGCCGATGAATGCCGACGGCGTCTTTCTCGCGCTCCACGACGCGGATGGGCTCGAACCCGGAAAGAAGCAGGAGTGGGTGCCCCGGTCGCTGGCGCTCCGGAGCGCGACCGAGTCGGGTCGGTCGCCGGAGGAAGTCGCGGAGTTGCTGAAGAAGGCGGCCGTCTCCGTGGGGAACAACGTGCTTACGGTGGCCGGCGACGCGACGGCCGCGGTCCTCGAATGGGATGGGAGCGGCGTCACGGTCCGTCGGTCGAAGACGGGGGACTCCCTCGTCTGCACCAACCACTACGTCGACCGTGCCAAGCGCGACCTCGGCGGGGACAGCGGCGGCCGGTACGAGACTCTCGTGAAGGGGATCGATGCGGCGCGCGCCGCGCGGCGGAAGATCGACTTCGAGGGCGCTAAGGCGATGCTCGGGAGCGTCTGCCGCAACGGCGGGCTCGTCACCCATCTCTCGGTCGTCGCCTGGCCCGCCGCTCGCCGCGTGGCGTTCGCGGTCTCGCCCGCCCCGGAAGCCTCGGCCACGAAGGGCCGCTGGGTGACCGTCGAGTGGGACGACATCTTCAAAAACTAACCCTCCCGCTGCATCCGTAGTATTCTGGGAGCCTGGGAGGACACGCCATGAACCGTAGAGACATTCTCAAGGGCGCTTTCGGCGCGGTCGGGCTGGGGGCGTTGGGCGGCTGCGCCGCGCCGAAGCGTGAGATTCCGCACGAGAGCCCGCACCTGATGCCGGCCGAGATCCGCGCGATCGACCAGGTTCGCGGGGCGCTCAAGATCACGAAGCTCGAGATGCGGCTCGTCAAGCCGCGCTGGCTCTTCCTGCAGATCCACACCGACGCGGGGATCACGGGGCTGGGCGAGCCGATCACGGAAGGGCGCGCGCTCACGTGCAAGACGGCGGTCGAGGAGGTCGCGCCGTACCTGATCGGGAAGGACCCGCGCCGCGTGGTCCATCACTGGCAGGCGATCTACCGGCACGCGTTCTACCGGGGCGGCCCGATCCTCACCAGTGCGCTGAGCGGGATCGACCAGGCGCTCTGGGACATCAAGGCTAAGGCGCTGGGCCTGCCGATCTACGAACTGCTGGGCGGCCCGACGCGCGACCGGGTGCGCGTCTACGCCCACGCGGGGCGGCCCGACCTCGTGAAGGAGAAGAAGGCGCAGGGGTTCACGGCGTTCAAGTGCGGGCCGTCGAAGAGCCGCCCGGCGCGGTTCGTCGAGTCGCCCGCCTTCGTGGAGAAGGTAGCGGGGGCGTTCGCGGAGCTGCGCGAGGCGGCCGGGAAGGACGCGGACATCGGGATCGACTTCCACGGCGCGATCGGGCCCGCGCTGGCCAAGGTCCTGATCAAGGCGCTGGAGCCGTACTCGCCGATGTTCATCGAGGAGCCGATCAACTGCCAGGACGCGGATCTCATGGCGGAGATCGCGCGGGGGACGCACCTGCCGATCGCCACGGGCGAGCGGATCTTCACCAAGTGGGGGTTCCGGGAGATCCTGGAGAAGAAGGCGGCGATCATCCTGCAGCCCGATCTCTGCCATGCGGGCGGGATTACGGAGGTGCGGGTGATCGCGGGGATGGCGGAGGCGTTCTACGCGGGGATCGCGCCGCACAATCCGCTGGGGCCGATCTCCCTGGCTGCGGGGGTGCAGATCGCGGCCTCGATCCCGAACTTCGTCTGCCAGGAGCAGGTGAGCCTGGGCGAGGGGTACGTCAAGAAGCCGTTCACGGTGCGCGAGGGGTACCTGGATCTTCCGACCGCCCCCGGCCTCGGGGTCGAACTGGACGAGGAGAAGCTTGCCGACAAGATCAACCACGACTGGAAGAACCGCGAGGAGTACGACAAGGACGACGGCTCGGTCATGGACTGGTAGCCGCGTAGCAAAGCGAACCGTTTGTCTTGTTACGCTCCTCCTCCTGGCCGGCTGCGGAAGGAAGGGGGGGTATCCGGACCGGCCCATCCTGCTCGTCTGCCCGTGGGCGGCGGGGGGAGGGTCCGACCGCGTCGCTCGGCAGGTGGCCGCGCTCCTCGAGCGCGACCTCAAAGTTCCCGTCAACGTCCAGAACCTGACCGGCGGCGAGGGGGTCACCGGCCACAGCGAGGGGGCCGGCGCCGCGCCCGACGGCCACACCCTCACCCTCATGACGGTGGAGATCAACATGCTCCACTGGAGGGGGCTCACGCGGCTCGATCACCGCGACTTCACCCCCGTCGCGCTCCTCAACAGGGACCCGGCCGGCGTGTTCGTGCGCTCGGACTCTCCTTGGAAGACGCTCAAGGACCTGGAAGGGGAGGTCCGGAAGAACCCGGGCAAGCTGCGCGCCTCGGGCACCGCCGCGGGCGGAATCTGGCACCTGGCGCTGGGCGGATGGCTCGCCAAGGTCGGCCTCCAGCCGTCCGACATCAACTGGATCTCGTTCTCCGGCTCGGCGCCCTCGCTCCAGGAGATGATGGGGAAGGGGCTCGAGGTGGTGAGCTGCAGCCTTCCCGAGGCGCGGACGTTCGTCTCGCGCGGCGACGTGCGCTGCCTGGGGGTCATGGCGGCCGAGCGCCTCCCCGCGTTCCCCGACGTCCCGACCTTCCGCGAGCTCGGGGTGGACTGGACGATGGGCGCGTGGCGCGGGATCGGGGCGCCGCCAGGCCTGCCGAAGCGCGTCCTCGAGGTGCTCCTGCCCGCGCTGGAGCGCGTGGCGAAGAGCCCCGAGTACCTGGGCTACATGAAGGAGCATGGCCACGGGGCGGCGTGCGAACTCGAGACGGAGTTCGAGAAGTCGCTCCGCGAGAGCGACGCCCTGATGGGCTCCTTCCTGACGCGCGCGGAGTTCCGCGCCATGGTACGGGAGCGGGTGAGCCCGATGGCCTTCCCGATCGGGCTCGGGATCGCCTTCGTCGCGGTCTTCGCGGGATTGGCCGCGACGGGAGGTTTCCGCACGGAGGCGGGACCCCTCACGAGGGCCGGGATGGTCCGGTTCGGCGAGACGGTGCTCTGGGTGGTCCTTTACCTCCTCCTCGCGCGAACCGTCGGCTTCGTCCTCACGGCCGGAGGACTGCTGGTGGCGCTCCTGTTCCGCGTAGGGGTCAGGCCTCGCACGGCGGCGATCGTGACGCTGATCGTCGTCCCGGCGACCTACTATCTCTTTGCGGTCCGACTGCGCGTCTCCCTGCCGCAGGGATGGCTGGGGTAGGGAGCATGGAACATCTCCTCAACGCCCTGGGCGACCTCTGCACGCTGCGGATGGCCGGAATCATCCTCCTCTCGGCCGCCTACGGCATCTTCTTCGGCGCGATCCCGGGGCTCACGGCGACGATGGCGGTGGCGCTTCTCGTGCCGGTGGCCTTCTACCTGCCGCCGTTGGAGGCGCTGGCCGCCGTCGTGACGCTCGAGGCGTGCGCCATCTGGGCGGGGGACATCCCGAACGCGCTCGTCCGCATCCCCGGGACGCCCGCCTCGGCGGCGTACACGGACGACATCTACGCCTGGGGCCGGCGCGGGCAGGGCGATCGCATCCTCGGGCGGTCGCTCCTCTTCAGCGTGACGGGCGGCCTCTTCGGAGTCCTCGTGCTGGTCTTCCTCGCCCAGCCGCTCGCGAAGGTTGCGGGGTGGTTCACCTCCGCCGAGTACTTCTGGTTCTACGTGCTCGGGCTCGGCTGCACCGTCGTCGTCTCGCGCGGCTCGCCACTCCGGGGTGCGTTCGCGCTCCTCATCGGGCTCTTCCTGTCGACCGTGGGCCTGGGGGCCGGCCATGCCCGCCCGCGCTTCACGTTCGGCATCCCGGAGCTCTTCCACGGGATCGACATGATCCCCGCGATGATCGGCCTCTTCGGCGTCTCGGAGGTCCTGCGGAGCATGATGTCGCTGGAGGGGCAGCCGCCGGTCGTCGCCGCGGAGGGGGAGAAGCGCGGGCTCATCGGGTCGGTGTTCTCCGGGGCCTTCGTCGAGCTCTTCCGCCGCCCCATCGCGCTCCTCCGGTCAAGCTCGATCGGGGCGGTGATCGGGATGCTCCCCGGCGCGGGGGCGGACATCGCCGCGTGGGTCTCGTACGGATTCTCCCGCCGCTTTTCGAAGAAGCCGGAGGAGTACGGAAAGGGGTCGGAGGAGGGGGTGGTCGACGCGTCAACGGCCAACAACGCCTCGCTGGCGGGAGCGTGGGTCCCGGCGCTCGTGTTCGGCATCCCGGGGGACTCGATCACCGCCATCGTGATCGGCATCCTCATGATGAAGAACCTGAAGCCGGGGCCGGAGATCTTCGAGAAGCAGGGCCAGCTGGTGGCGGCCTTGTACATCGTCTTCTTCCTCGCGAACCTGCTCCTGATCCCGATCGGCTTCCTGGCCATCAAGGCGGGAGGCCTGATCATCCGCGTCCCCCGGAAGATCCTGGTCCCCGTGATCCTCCTCTTTTGCGTGATCGGGGCGTTCGCGATCAACCAGAGCGGATTCGACGTGGGGGTGATGCTCGTGATGGGGGTGCTGGGCTTCTTCCTCGATCGCCGGCAGATCCCGCTCGGACCGATCGTGCTCGGACTGGTGCTGGGAGGCCCGCTGGAGGAGAAGTTCATCCAGACGGTGACGAAGTCGGACGGTTCCCTGGCGGCGTTCGTGGACCGGCCGGGGTCGGCCCTCCTGGCTGCGGTCTGTCTCGCGATGTGGGGGGCGCCCCTCCTCAAGCGGCTCCTTTTTCGTGCGAAGACCGTAACGCCGGCCGCCTGATCATGTCGTATACTTCAACCACCTCTGGGGTGGCGGGAAGGTCGTCTTTCAACGAGGATGCGGGAGGAATTCGCATGTCCGTGAAACGTCTGGCGCTGTCGTTCGCCCTGATCGCGGCCCTGGCCGAGCCGCTTTTCTCCTCGCAGGAGGCGTCGGCCGGCAACCCGGACGACATCGCAAGCATCCTCCCGCAGGAGACGATCCTCTTCGCGGAGATCACCCGCCCCGGGAAGCTTTCCAAGGACTCGAACGAATACCTCGCCGCCTTCTGCAAGCCCGAGGGACGCAAGAACGTCCTCGATCAGCTGGAGAAGCTGGGCAAGGAGAAGGCGCTCAACGAGGTGCCGGAGAAGCTGCAGAAGGACATCGAGAAGGGCTTCCCGAGCGTCCAACGCATGGCGGTAGCGCTTGGCCCGACCCGCTCCGGCTCCGAGCCGTTCTGGGCGATCGTCGCGACCTCCTCGGGTGAGGAGTTCTTCAAGACCCTGATCGACGACCTCGCCGTCTTCGCGCGCGAGGAGATCAAGCATGGGAACACGAAGATCCTGGTCATCCGCAAGATCGGCAAGCACGACCTGCCTGTGAACTTCTGTATCGCCGCGTCGGGGAAGCGGCTGGTGATATCCTCCGCGACGGCATCGGTCGCGGCGGTGCTCGACCGGGCGGCGGGGAAAGCGGCCGGGGCCGATCTCCGGAAGAACGCCAGCTACGCCCGCTTCTCGCCCCAGACGGGCGAGGACCCCTCGTTCCGCGCCTTCGGGGAGATGGACTGGCAGTCGATGGGGAGTTTGATGGGCGGGGGCTTCGGGGCCCGTCGCATGAGCTCGCACGGCATGGACGCGGCCGATGCGGTGTTCGGGTTCCGGAAGATCCGGGGCGCCACGCTCGAGGCGTCCCTCAAGCCGGGCAAGATCGCGGCGACCACCCGGCTCCTCGTCGATTCCCCCTGCGCGTTCTACGACGCGTGGAGGCAGCCGGCGGGTCCGAAGGAGGCGCTCAAGCTCGTGCCCGGCGATGCTCAGGTCGTCGCGCACGTCAACCTCCGCGGCGGCAAGGAGATGCTCGCCGAAATCGAGAAGCTCATGAAGCGGTACGCCGAGATCGAGAAGAAGTCGCAGCCGGCGAACAACCCGGCGTTCCAGCGGCCGGAAATGGATTGGAAGAAGGAGTTCGAGCGCGAGATGGGACTGCCGATCGACGACGTCGCCGCCGCGATCGGGACCGAAGCGGCGTTCGCGATGGTGGGGGACGACGCGTTCGGCGGCGAGCAGAACATGGTCGGCTCGCTGCTCTTCGTGGTCGCGCTCGCCGACGCGGAGAAGGCGAAGGCCGTGATCGAGAAGTTGACTCCCAAGATCGGGCCTTACGAGGTGAAGAAGGAGGGCGAGGTCACCTACTGGGTTCCCCAGCGGGAGGTCTCCCAGCCGGTCTTTGCGGTGCACGGAAAGACGGCGCTCGTCGGCGCGAAGATCGAGACCCTGAAGAAGGCGCTCAAGGCGGGCGCCGACGGGACGGGGTTTGCGAAGCAGCTGCCCGCATCGGCGGCCGGGGCGTCGAAGCTCGTCTCGATCCGGAACAACGTGCTCTGGTCGAGCGCGAAGATGGGGCTCGGGGCCGAGCTGCCCGACCTCGCGAAGGACCTCGACCTGAACGCGCTCTCGACGATCGTGTTCACGGAGGAGAAGAACGAGCTCCGGATCTCTTCCCATGACGCGGGCCTGGGGACGGTCGTGCAGACGGGAGTCATGATGGTGCCGTTCGCGTTCGTCATGGCGACCAGCATGAGGGGGTTGCCCTTTGCCGGGCTCGAGGAGCCGGTGGATCCGGCCGCTCCGGCGCCCAAGGAGGCGCCCGCGCTGCCCGCGGACAAGCTCGCGGCCGAGGTGAAGAAGCACCTGTCGGGGATGCGGGCCGACGACGTGGTGGTGCGTGACGACGCGGAAGCGGCGCTCAAGGCGCTCGGCCCGCAGGCGGCGAAGTTGCTGGCGGAGGCGGTGCGCAAGGAATCCGACGCCGAGGTGAAGGGCCGCATCATGGGGATCCTGGGCGCCTGGAAGGCCTATGATGCGTTCCCCGAGATCCTCAAGAGCAAGGTCGACGGCTTCCTCGCCGGGTTCCAGAAGGCGACGGGCGAGGACAACGGCGGCCGGTTCATCCAGTGGCGCCAGGAAGGGATGTCGGAATTCCCGTATTCGATGGAGCCGATGTGGGCCGACACCAGCCTGGTGCGGCGGGTGGAGCACCACGACATCCTGGACGCCCCTCAGGGCGTGCGGGCACTCGCCGAGCGTCTCACGAGCGACCGCCTCAACCCCCAGCAGCAGCGGAACCTCGCGGCCGTCTTCGCCTACAACGACTGCGGCGGTGCGGGCGACCTGATCCTCGCCGCGAAGCAGAAGATCCAGGACGCCGAGGCCCGGTGCTTCCTCCAGGTCGCTCTCGGATGGTCCAAGGACCCCAAGGCGATGGAAGCGCTCCATGCCGGCCTCAAGGACTCCGACGTGTGGATGCGCCGCGCGTCCTTCATGGGCATCGATCGCTCCAAGGATGCAAGAACGATCCCGAAGCTGATGGATCTGCTGGCCGACAAGGACCACGAGACCCAGTGGAACGCCTCGTTCACGCTCCGGGAGCTGACGGGCGGGCGCGTCGCCGTGAACATCTACCTGCCTGGCGAGGAGCAGAAGGCGGCGATCGACGGCGGGCGCGCCTGGTGGGAGAAGAACAAGGCGACGTTCAAGATCGGCGAGTAGGCCCGTGGCGATCCTGACGGTCCGCGAGGCGGGGCGGAAGTTCAGGGAGGGCTCGCTGACGCCGTCGGCGCTGACGGACCAGTGTCTCGCCCGGATCGCCGAGGTCAATCCGAAGCTCAACGCCTTCTACGAGGTCTTCAGCGCGGAGGCTCGCGCGGAGGCGGAGCTCGCGACGCGGGAGCTCCGGGAGGGGCGCGACCGCGGCCCGCTCCACGGCATCCCGGTCGGCGTGAAGGACCTGATTGACGTCGCCGGCCACGTGACGACGAACGGGGCTCACAAGGGATTTCATCTTCCGCCGGCCCGCGAGGACGCGGAAGTCGTGAAGAGGCTGCGCGCGGCGGGCGCGGTGATCCTTGGAAAGACGGCCCTTCACGAATGGGCGCTGGGAGTGACGTCGAACAATCCGCACTTCGGCCCCACGCGGAACCCTCACGATCCGACGCGCATCCCGGGCGGCTCGTCCGGGGGCTCCGCGACGGCGCTGGCGGCCGGGATGTGCCTCCTCGCGCTGGGCACCGATACGGGCGGCTCGATCCGGATTCCCTCGGCGCTCTGCGGGACGGTGGGGATCAAGCCGAGCCACGGCAAAGTATCCCTTTGTGGAGTCACTCCGCTCTCGCCCCTCCTCGACCATCTCGGGCCCATGGCAAACACGGTCGAGGACGCCCACCTCATGCTCGAGGCGATCTCGGAGCTCCCGCGCGAGCAGGTGAAGAGACCGAAGATCCTCCTTCCGAGGAACTACTTCTTCGACGAGGTGGATCCGGAGGTCGCGCGGCTCGTGCGGGAGGCAGCGGTCCGGCTTGGATCCGTCGAGGAGGTGGATGTTCCTTTGGCCCGGGAGGCGTGGGAGACCAATCCGATCATCCTCCTGAGCGAGGCCGCGCACTACCATGAGTCGAGACTGAAGGAGCATCCGGAGTGGTTCGGGCCGGGCCTGGCCGACCGGTTCCGGGGAGGTTTCGATTTCCGGGCCGTCGACTACCTTCGAGCCCTTCGCTTCCGGCACGAGTGGATCCGGAGTCTCGTCAAGCTGCTGGGCGTGGATGCCGTACTGGCGATTCCCGGGACGCCCGTTACGGCGGCCAGGATGGGTGACCGCGAAGGCGCCCCGATCGCGCGTGTCATGACGCGCTTTACGTCGCCGTTCAACCTGGCGGGCGCGCCGGTCCTTTCTGTCCCGGTGGGGAAGGTGGACGGCCTTCCGGTGGGGATGCAGCTTGTGGCGGCCCCCGAAGCCGATGGAGTGCTCCGGTCCCTGGGCCAGGGGTTCACGTCGCTCCCGCTGTAGCGTCCCCCTCCTCGTCCTCCTCGTCGCCGGTCGGCTTGTCCCCGAGGCGCTTCTGGAACGCCTGTTCGCGGTAGCGCGAGGCAAGGCGGTACACGCCCTCGGACTCGAGGAAGGAGGCCAGCTCTTCGAGGCGGTCGGCGTCGAACTCCCTGGCGGTCGCGGCGTCGAGCTCGCGCTCGGCCTCGTCCTCGCGCCCCTCGGCGGCGAGCGTGAGGCCCAGGCGGAGCGCCACCTCGTCCTCCAGGCCGCCCAGCTTCGCGGCCTTCCGGTAGGCCTCGATCGCCGGGCCCCCCTGACCCTGGAGGCGGCGCGCGTCGCCGGTCCGCATCCAGAAGACCGCCTCGTCGGGCTCGGCCGCGGCGAGGTGGGCGAAGATCGCCTCGGCCTCCTTGTGGCGGTCGAGCTGGAGGAGGGCGAGCGCGTGGTTGTAGACCGCGCAGGTCCGTTCGGGCCACGCCCGGACCGCCTCGCCGAAGAGCTGCTCGGAGCGTTTCCAGTTCTGGTGGCGCGCCGCGTCCAGGCCGGAAACGAAGGCGCCGTCGAAGGCGAGCTGCGCCTCGCGCCGCGAGGCCCACCACTTCTCGAACTTCGAGCGCGTCCGGTGGCCCCCGGTGTCGCCGGTCAGCTGCGCGAGGAGCCAGGGGATCTCGATCCACGATTCGGCGGGGTACTCGTCGCGGAGGCGGCGGAGCCGCGAGACGAGCTCCAGGCGCGCGGAGAGCCGCGCGGCGACGGGCTCGGGTCCGAGGACCGCGATGTACGGGGAGTCGAGGTAGAGCAGGCGCGCCGCATCGGCGGGGATGGGGAGGAGGCAGAGGTTGAGCGAGTTCTCCGAGGCCCAGTCTTCGCTGAAGAGACCTCGGGCCGCCTGATCGAGGCGGATCGAGAGGTTCGCGAGCTCGACGAGGCTCGCGTCGCCGGAACCGCCGGCCGCCTCGCGGGCCGCTTCCGGGGCCTGGGCGTCCCAGAGGCGCGCCGTGAGCCAGGTCCGGGCGCGTTCCCCGCTGCAGAGGGACCGCCGCTTCTCCCACGCTTCCCGATGCTGGAAGAGCGGGTTGCTGACGAAGACCTGCCCCGTGATCCTCTGGAGGCGATCGTCCGCCTCCTCCCCGAAGAAAGAGCGCGGGCGCGCATCGTCCTCCAGGAGGCCGTCGACGAGAGCGGTGCGTTCGGCCACCAGGGCGGGGAGGTCCGCGCCGCGGGACTCCTCGAGCAGGCGGTCGCGCGCCGCGACGGGGGCGACCCACGCCGAGTCGTAGAGCGCCCGGCGGAGCTCCTCGGACCGGAGGGCGCGGTCCATGACGAGCAGGCCGCGAAGGACGCGGACGGTGAGCGAGTCCGGGAGGGGGGCGAGCAGGCGCTCGGCGCGGTCGAGATCCCCTTCCACCCGGGCCTGCTGGGCGTTGCGGACGGCGTCCCACGCGGCGCGGTCGAGATCGTCGGGCTTGGGCGAGAACCGGGCGGCGAGCCAGCGGTTCATCCGGTCTTCGAGGAAGAGGGCATAGGCGACGAGGACTCCGAGGATGACGACGATCCCCACCCACTTGGGCGACTTCAGGACGAGGAGCAGGGCGACCAGGGAAAGGATGCCCACCAGATAGACCGCCTGGGAGATGCATCCGGGGAGGGAGAGTCGGGCGCCGGAGGAGCCTTCGAACAACCGCCTCGTGGAGGGCTGGAGGAGGTAGACGCCCCAATAGAGGTTCATGAGGAGGCGGAACAAGTTGGCTCCGCTGAAGCCCTTCCGGAACGCGAACAGGCTGAGGCCGACGCCGATGAAAAACAGGACTCCCGCCAGGATGCGGCCCCAATGCTGCAGTCGGTAGAGCCCCACCGCGGCGATGAGATAGGCCGCTCCCAGGACTCCGAAGGTGGCGCGAGGCGCCGGTTCCTTGCTGAACGTGGCGATGTACAGGTGGGTCCCGGCGAGAAACAGACACCACAGGATGATCCAGAGGAGGTCGCCTGGGAAACGTGTCTTCGTCTTCATCAAAGGGGCGCGCTTCAATATATCAAGGCCCGTGGCCATAGTGTACACTCCTCGCTCGATGGCGCTCGAACGGCTCCTCCCGTTCCTCCCTTACGTCGCGGGATTCCTCGTCCTCGGGCTCTCGCTGGTCGCCGCGGCCCATGCGGTCCTTTACAAGCGCGATCCGCGGGCGTCGGTCTCGTGGGCGGGCGTCATCCTCCTGATGCCGCTCTTCGGGGCGATCTTCTACGTCCTCTTCGGCATCAACCGGATCCGGAGGCGCGCCGCGTCGCTCCGGCGGCGGCGCAAGCCGCTCGATGGCCTGGACCCCGGGGTCATGTGCACGGCGGACGAACTCTGCCGGGCGCTGACGCCCGAGTTCGCGCACCTCGGGCCCGTCTCCCGCGTGGCGGGCGCCATCACCGGCCGGCCGCTCCTCGAGGAAAACAGGGTGACCCCGCTGGTCAACGGTGAAGAGGCGTACCCGGCGATGCTCGCGGCGATCGACGCGGCGGCGCGATCGGTCTCGCTCCTCGCGTACATCTTCGAGCGGGACGACGTGGGGCGGAAGTTCATCGAGGCGCTGGAGCGCGCGAAGGGGAGGGGCGTCGAGATCCGGGTCCTCATCGACGACGTGGGGAGCGACGACGGGGTCGAGGGCGCGCTCGCCTCGGCGGGCGTGCGGGTGATGCGGTTTCATCCGGTCCGCCGCCCCTGGCGCTCGCGGTACCTGAACCTCCGGAACCACCGGAAGATCCTGGTTGCGGACGGGCGGACGGGGTTCACGGGCGGGATGAACATCCGCCGATCCCATCTGGTGGAGACCCCCCAGTCGCACCGGGAACAGGACGTCCACTTCCAGCTCGAGGGTCCGGTGGTGCAGCACCTCCAGGAGGCCTTCGCGGACGACTGGGCGTTCTCGACGGGCGAAGTCCTCAAGGGAGACGCCTGGTTCCCAAAGATGGAGGGGAGCGGGGAGGTCATCGCCCGGGGGCTCTCCTCCGACCCAGGCGAGTCCCAGGACGTGCTCCGCTGGGTCATCGTGGCGGCCCTCGGGTGCGCGCGGTCGCGGGTGCGGATCGTGACGCCCTACTTCCTGCCCGACGCCGCGCTGATCGGCGCGCTCAACGGGGCGGCGCTCCGGGGCGTGGAGGTGGACATCCTCCTCCCCGCCGTGAACGACAGCAAAGTCGTCCAGTGGGCGTCGACGGCGATGCTCTGGCAGGTGCTGACGGCGGGATGCCGCGTCTGGATGAATCCGTTGCCCTTTGATCACACGAAGTTGATCGTGGTCGACGGCGCGTGGACGCTGCTGGGCTCGGCGAACCTCGATCCGCGGAGCCTGCGGCTCAACTTCGAGTTCAACGTGGAATGCTACGATCGCGAACTCGCCGGGGCGCTTGAGAAGCGGATCGCCGAGAAGATCGCGAAATCCACGACGGTGACGCTCAAGCAGGTGGACGGCCGCCGGCTGGGCGTGAAGCTGCGGGACGGCGTGGCCCGCCTCTTCGCCCCGTATCTCTAAGCAGCCCGAAGTAACTTCCTGCACCCTCTGGTCCACTTGTGAGGATTGAGCATTCTCCGCAGGGCTCCGGGGCTGGCGAGGCTTC
>CAZSCC010000311.1:0-4190 GCA_964604905.1 uncultured Planctomycetales bacterium | reverse complement strand
CTCCCAGCACGAGCAGCGTCTCAAAGAGGAGGCCAACATCGCCACGGGCCTCCGCCACGAGAATATCGTCAAGACCTACGGCCTGGAGACGATCCCGTACAGCCAGCTGCCCCAGGAGTTCCTCCGCGAGTTCGATACGCTCTCCTTCGAGAACGCCCGGCGCCTTCAGGTCCGGAACAGGGCGGTCGCCGGCGACCGCTTCGCCGAGGCCCGCACGCGCCTGAGGGTTGGGCCGGCGTCCGGGACGGAGGAGAAGCTCTACCTCATGGTCATGGACTACATCGAGGGGACCGACCTGCGGACGTTCCTGAGCGAGCATCTGAAGCGCGACCTGCTGATCCCGGCGCCGCTGGGAGCGTTCCTCGTGAGCCGGATCGCCCGGGCTCTGGCGTACGCCCACGGCTCGATCGTCCACCGGGACATTTCTCCGGAAAACCTGCTCCTCAACACGCAGGGCGTGGCCAAGCTCTCCGACTTCGGCGTCGCGGTGACCGAGCAGGCCGGAGGCATCACGGGGAAGATCTCCTACCTGTCGCCGGAGCAGATCTCCGGGGGGGCTGTGGATTCCCGCACCGATCTCTACTCGCTGGGGCTCGTCCTCTATCTCGTCCTGACGGGCGTGCCGGTCCAGAAGGCGCCGTCGAAGCTGACTCAGGAGGAGCGGGTCGCGTACGTCAGGAGGCTCCTCGAGAAACCGTTCCTGCCTCCGTCGCGCGTGCGGACCGACGTGCCCGAGGCGGTCTCGGCGATCTGCATGAGGATGCTGGAGCGCGATCCGGCGGCGCGGTACGCGCGGGCGGAGGACGTGGCCCGCGACCTCGAGCAGCAGTACCTCTATGCGAAGGGATTCGGGCCGACCAACAACTCGATGCAGGCCTATCTCGAGATCTTCGACGGGGGGTTCAAGGAGACAACGCCGGAGCAGCTCCAGCAGCTTCCGTTCCTCGGCGGGCGGCTCAAGCGGGCCGTGGCCGCCTCGAATTACACGAAGGAAGGCCGCCTCCTCCTCGAGGAGACGCTGAACCGCTGAGATGGGCCTTCTCGATTTCCTGAAGCCCAAGCCCAAGTGGGAGGCCCCCGATCCCCGCTGCATCTTCCTGGTCGCCTGCTCGGCCGCGCGGCTCCCGTCCGCCTCGCAGCTCGTGCATCCGAAAGGGGAGAACGGCGCCCTTCCGGGGACCGCGGGTCCCGAGCCGAGGAAGACGCTGGAGCCTGGATTTCTCGAGCGGCCGCTCCGCCCGGGCGATTCCTTCATGGTGCTTTCCGCGGGGCGCGGCGCCTTTCACGTCGCCGTCGAGGGCCTCGAGAGCGTGAAGGACTCGCCGGCGCGGACGCTCTCTCGGGACGCCTGGCCCTACGTCCGGCTGGACGAGGACCTGGCCCGCCGGTCGCGGGAGGCGACGGCGACGGTCGTCGTGATGAGCGTCCGCCGCGGCCAGAATGTAGCCCAGGACGTGCTCTTCGCGACGCGCCTCGCGGACCGCGTCTCCCAGCTGGCGGACGGATGCGCGAACGACCTCATGGGGTGCCGCTTCTTCGGATCCGGGAGCTGGCGGCTGCCGGAGCCCCTGGGGGAGGTGGATGCCCGCGAGCACGTCATGATCCACGGCGAGTCGGGAGATCCGCGGGGCATGTGGGTGCACACCCACGGGCTTATCAAATTCGGGCGCCCCGAGATCGAGGTCTACGAGGTCCCCGAGCCGGTCTGGAAGGGCGTGAGCCTCGCCGTCCTTGACCTGGCGATGTACGTGATCGGAGGCGCGCTCATCAAGCCGGGCGAGACGGTGGGGGATCCCGCGGTCCCGCTCGTCGCGCGGCAAGGGGCGCGCCACCGGAAGGGCCACTGGGAGGACTGCGCGGTGCTGGAGCTGGTGGACGTGGACGAGAAGCGGCGCCCGGTGGAGACCGGAGCGGTGCGCGGGCTGGAGGCCCTCCTCAAATCCCGCATCCCATAATATTTGGAGACCCCGCGGGCCTCGGTGTAGAATTCCCTTCGAGATGCCCAAGATCGAGCTGCGGATCGTCGCGGAGGACGTGGGCGGGGTTCGCGTCATCCGCGTGTCCGGCCCGGTCGACCACGTCCAGTACTACAAGCTGGAAGAGGTCATCCAGACCCAGCTCGACAAGAAGCAGACGACGCTCGTCGTGGACCTCTCGGACCTCACGTACATCTCGAGCGCGGGGATCAACACGCTGGGCCACGCGGTCTCGCAGTTCGAGAAGATCGGCGGGAAGCTCTGCTACGTCCGGCCGGTCAACACCGCCCAGTGGCATTTCTTCACGACCATCGGTGTCGACCAGATCTTCCCCTGGTCCACCTCGGTCGGGGACGCGATCAAGCGGGTGACGGCGGCGTAGCTCCCCCGTCCAGGAGGCGGCGCTTCGCCTTTGCCTTCCGATGGGCCCTGTCCTTGCTCTTCCGCATCCGCTCGAACTTCTTGAGTCGGAGGGAGGAGCCGGGGGAGACCTTGATCTCGACCTGATCGACGAGCTCCCGGAGCGCGAGATAGCGGTTGACCCCCCGGCGGCGGTCCTGCTGGCAGCGGACGACGATCCCGAGGGGGGCGTAACGGAGGAGGACGCAGTTTGCGGTCTTGTTGATCTTCTGCCCGCCCGGCCCGCCGCCGCGGACGAACTGCTCCTGGATCGCGGCCGGGTCGATGCCCAGGTCGCGCATCCGGCCGACCAGGTGGTCCCGCTTCCCGGATGAAACCGTGAATCCTTCTCCGAGGTTCATCGTGTAAGATAGTAGCAGATGAGAGCGTTGATCGTCGCCCTGCTCGCGCCGGTCCTCCTGGGGTCCGCGCGGACCCACCCGCAGCCCGTGAGCTCGATCGGCGGGCTCTGGAACTCCAACGGGACGATCACGATCAACTGGACCCTGCCGGCGGACCCGAGCGTGACCGGCATCCGCATTTTTCGCGAGCGCCTCGACCGGTTCGACGAGCTCATCTTCGACATCGGCGGCCTGACCACGAGCTACACCGATACCTCCGCGCACTTCGAGGCGTCGTACCGCTACTGGGTGCAAACCAAGAGCGCCTCGGGGCAGCTCTCCGATGCCGTCTACATCGAGTTCCTCGACGACGACGACGAATCCCACCTGAGCTGCTGGGCGAGCGCGGCGAACGGCCCCGCTCCCGCGTGGCCGTTTCTCCTGGCCGGCGCGCTCGGCCTTGCCTTCCTCCGGCGGCGCTAACCCCGCGCCTGGCCGACGATCCGGTCGAATCGGAGGACCGTGAATACCTGTAAGAAGTCGCCACTGGTAATGAAGGCGATTCTTGTAATTGCCGTGGCCAATTTGTTGGTTCAGGTAGGAGTTGCCCTGCGCCTTTTATGGGTTCGGATGTTTGGAATGTTACACAGCGAAGAATTCTGGATCCTGTTGGCCGTCCAGACCCTCCAGTTTATTGCAGCTACTTTGATTTGGATTACGATGGTCTGGCCTGGAGGACGTGTGAGCACGAAAGACGTCTTGCTTCGTCGAATCGAGAATGTCCTATTGCTAACAAGTCTTGTTACCGCTCCGGCGGCACTCACCATTGTTATGGGAGTTCTTGGCATAGGATGATGCTCCCATTGAAATCATGAGGGCTCGGCAGCAGATGGCCTGCGGGATCCGTAAGTGTCAATGAATTCCCTCTATTCGAACCACCCTTTAGTATCTTCTGGCCGCGCCCACAAAGAAGCCAAGGCGGCTCTCTCTCCGCTTGCTCACGTCCCAACGCGAGAACGATGGAGAATGAGCCGGGGAAACGCGGGGGCCGGGCGGTCGCGGCGGCGGTCGTGATCGAGCGGGCGACCCTCGCGATCCGCTTCGGGGGCGGAATCGCGGCGGCGGAGTTCAACGAGACCGCTCCCTTCCTCCTCCGGAGCCATCACGTCATCTGGAGCCTGCCGCTCTTTGCCGGAGCCGTCGCGGCGAGGTCGAGGCCGGGCTTCAGTCAGTCCCTGGGTGGCCTGGGGGCGGGGTGCATCGCCAGCGACCTGCTGCACCCCTTCGCCGTGCCCCCGCTGCTCGTGGGGAACACCGGCTGGCACTGGCCGTAAGGAAACCCGCGCTCCGCTACCGGGCCAGGGCGTCCTCGAGACGGCGCGCGGGAGGGGCGGCCCCCAAGAGTTTCCGCACGTTCTGCGCCGCCAGGTGGCCCCGGTACATCGCTTCCTCGAAGCTCGGCGTCCCCAGGTTG
>CAZSCC010000310.1:0-6330 GCA_964604905.1 uncultured Planctomycetales bacterium | reverse complement strand
CGTGAGCTTGTCGCCGGCGATCTTCGCGTTGTACCCGACGCCGGTGATCTCGAGCCCCTTCTCGTATCCCTTGGAGACGCCCTCAAAAAGGTTGGCCAGATGGCTCCGCCACGTCCCCCAGAGCGCCATGTCCTGATGGGTCTTCCCCTTGCAGGTCACGACCACCTTCTTCCCGTCCTCCAGTTTCGCGGAGACCTGGGAGTGGAGCGTCATCGCCGCCTTCCCCGCGGGGCCCTCCGCGGAGACGGTCTGCCCCGAAACGGTGACCTTCACCTTCTCGGGCACGTCGATGGGCTTCTTTCCGAGTCTGGACATATCGCTCTACCAAACCCTGCAGATGATCTCGCCGCCCACTTTCTGCTTCCTCGCCTGGCGGTCGCTCAGGATGCCCCTGGAGGTCGACAACACCGAGATCCCCAGGCCGTCGAGCACGCGCCCGAGCCGGTCCACGCTGCGGAAGATCCGGCAGCCGGGCTTCGAGACCCGCTTGATCTCGGTGATCAGCGCGCCGCCGTCGCTGTCGTACTTGAGGTACAGGTGGAGCGTCTTGAGGTACGTGCGCTTCTCGTCGGTCGTGACCTTCACGTCCTCGAGGTACCCCTCGGAGCGCAGCACACCCGCGACCCCCTCCTTGAGCGCGGAATGGGGGAGCGACACCCGCTTGTGCCGCCGCGAGTGGCCGTTCTTGATCATGCAGAGCATGTCGCCGACGGGATCGGAGCTGGGCATACCTACCTTCCTACCACGAAGCCTTCCGGACACCGGGAATCTCGGACGCGCTTGCCAGTTTCCTGAAGCAGAGGCGGCAGATCTTGAACCTCCGGTGGTATCCGCGGCGCCGACCGCAGATCGAGCAGCGGTTGTAGGCCCGGGTCGAGAACTTGGGCTTCTTCTTCTGCTTGACCTTCCACCGGATACTGGCCATCCGCGCTTTCGCCTCCTGTACGCCTTACGCCTTCGCCTCGGCCTGACGGAAGGGCACCCCGAGCTGCTTGAGCAGCTCGAACGAGTGCTCCTGCTTCCGGGCCTTCACGCCGATCGTGATGTTCATCCCCTGGACGAACTCCATCTTGTCGATGTTGATCTCGGGAAAGACGATCTGCTCCGAGACGCCCATGTTGTAGTTCCCCGCCTGGTCGAACGCCTTGGGCGAGAGCCCCCGGAAGTCCCGGAAGCGGGGAATCACGATCGAGATCAGCCGGTCCAGGAACTCGTACATCCGCGCCCCGCGCAGGGTCACCTTGAGGCCGATCGACTGCCCCTTCCGGAGCTTGAAGCCGGCCACCGACTTCCGCGCGCGGCACACCTGCGGCTTCTGGCCCGTGATGACCCCCAGGTCCTTCGCCGCCGCGTCCAGCGCGTTCTTGTTTTCGAGCGCCTTCCCGACGCCCATCGAGACCACGATCTTCTCGAGCCTCGGGAGGGCGTGCACGTTCTCCGTCCCCAGCTGCTTCTTGAGCGCGGGGACGACCTCGGTCTTGTATTTTTCCTGCAGCCTCGCCATCACGCCTCCGGAGCCACCGCCTGGCCGCACTTCCTGCAGAGACGCGCCTTCGCGCCGCCCTCGATCTTCTTGCCGATCACCCGGGTGGGCTTGCTGCACGACTGACAGATGACCTTGACGTTCGAGATGTGGATCGAGCCTTCCTTCTGGATGCGCGCCCCGTGAGGGTGCTGCTGCGACCGGCGCAGGTGCTTCCAGATCTTGTTGATCCCCTCGACCAGCACGCGCTCCGCGTCCAGGTCGATGGCGAGGACCTTGCCCTCCTTGCCCTTCTCGGTGCCGGTGATCACCCGGACGATGTCGTTCTTGCAGACCCTCATACAACTTCCGCCGCCAGCGAGATGATCTTCATGAACTTGCTCCTGAGCTCGCGCGGCACCGCGCCGAAGATGCGCGTTCCGCGGGGGTTGCCGTCCGCGTCGAGGAGCACCATCGCGTTCCGGTCGAACCGGACGTACGAGCCGTCCTCGCGCCGGATCACCGACTTCGTCCGGACGATCACGCCCTTGACGACGTCGCCCTGCTTGACGGCGGCGCCCGGGTCGGCACGCTTCACGTTCGCCACGACGATATCCCCCACGCGCCCGTACCGGCGGCGCGAGTCGCCCAACATCTGGATGCAGGAGGCCAGCTTGGCGCCGCTGTTGTCGGCCACATCGAGGATCGTCTTGAGCTGGATCATCGGGAGGGGTCCTTATTACGTCGTCGCGGGAGCGGAGGCGTCGGCAGTCTTCTGGGGGCGGGCGGCCTCGCGGGCGTCCGCCGCCGCGGCCACGTCGCCCTTCTCCACGATCCGCAACAGCCGCCAGTGCTTCAGCCGCGAGATCGGCCGCGTCTCCGCGAGCTCGACCCTGTCCCCGCGCTTCGCTTCCTTCTTCTCGTCGTGCGCGTAACAGACGTAATGCTTGCGCAGCGTCTTCCCGAAGGCCGGGTGCTGCACGAATCGCTCGACCCGGACCTTGATGGTCTTGTCCATTTTGTCGCTCACCACGACGCCGGCGACGACGCGCCGGCGGCTGCGGTCGACAACTCGTTGGGCCGTCTTCTTTGAGGTTTTCGGGGGCACTTCGATCTCCGATTTAACCGTTCGCGAGTGACAAATGATAGCAGTGAGGAGTCGGAAGTCAAGCAAAAAGCCCGGGAGTTGGAGGGAAGACGGGAATGACGTGTCGGACCGGGCGGCCTCCGGCGCATCGGAAAATGCTCCCTCCGCCCGCGCCCATTTGATCCAATCCTCCGCGTGACCGACTCCCGCGCCCGCTGGGCCCTCTCCGCGCTCGTCGCCGGCGCCGCCGCGATCGGAGCCGCCCCCATCCTCGTCCGCTTCGCGAAATCCGACGGCGTGGGGCCGACCGCCACCGCCTTCTGGCGCCTCGCCCTCGCCCTCCCGGTCCTCTGGGTCTGGAGGAGGACCGAGCGGGGGCCCGCCCCGTCCCGGCGCGACACGATCCTCCTCCTGGGGATCGGGCTCTTCTTCGCCGCCGACCTCGCGTTCTGGCACGCGTCGATCCTGCTCACCCAGGTCGCCAACGCCACGCTCCTCGCCTGCCTCGCCTCGACCTTCGCCGCGCTCGCCGCGTGGGTCCTCTTCCGGGAACGCGTGACGGGTCTCCTCTTCGCCGGCCTCGTCGTCGCCCTGGGCGGCGCGGGGCTCCTCATGAGCGGCAGCGGCTCCTCGGGCCACCGCCTCGGCGACGCCCTCGGATTCCTGGCCGCGATCTTCTACGCCGGCTACCTCCTGGGGATCGGCCGTCTCCGCGCGCGCGTCTCAACCGCCGCCGCCATGGCCTGGAGCGGCATCGCTGCCGCCGCCGGCCTCCTCGTCGCGGCGCTTGCGCTGCGGGAGAGCCTCCTCCCTGCCTCGGGTCGCGGATGGCTCACCCTCGTCGCGCTCGCCCTCGTCGCCCAGTTGGCCGGGCAATCGCTGATCACGTACGCCCTCGCCCACCTCTCGATGGCCTTCTCGGCGGTCGCCCTGCTGATCCAGCCGGTCGTCGCGGCGCTCCTGTCGTGGGGGCTCTTCCACGAGACGCTCGGCCCGCTCCAGTTCGCGGGAGGCGCCCTCGTCCTCGCGGGGATCGTCGCCGCCAGAATCAGTCCTCGGTCCCAAGTCCCCGGTCCTCCGTCAGGATCCCCCCCAGCCCCCCCGGAGCGGGAGGGGGGACCCTGACGGAGGACCGGGGACTTGGGACTGGGGTTGCTTGCCAAAGAACTGACGCGCCCCTACAATTCCCGGCATGCTCGACGTCAAATTCATCGTAGAGAACCCCGATCTCGTCAAGAAGAACGCCGCGAACAAGAATGAGCGGCGCGCCGAGGTCGACAAGGTCATCGCCCTCAACAACCAGAAGAAGAAGCTCCAACAGGACGTGGACGAGGCCCGGACCAGGATCAACGCGATCTCCAAGGACATCGCCGGGCTCAAGAAGGCCGACCCCAAGACCGACGTCTCCGCAAAGCAGGCCGAGTCGCGAGCGGTCGGCGACGCCATCAAGAAGTCCGAGGACGACATGAAGGCGCTCGCCAGGGAGATCGAGGGCCTCCAGCACTGGATCCCCAACGTCGCCCACGAGAGCGTTCCCGTCGGAGAGGACTCCAAGACGAACGTCACCGTCGGCACCTGGGGCGACCGCAGGAAGTTCGACTTCAAGCCCAGGCCCCACTGGGAGATCGGGAAAAACCTGGGCATCCTCGACGAGGAGCGCTCGGCCAAGCTGTCGGGCTCGAACTTCCTCCTCCTCATGGGCGCGGGCGCGGCCCTCGAGCGGGCGCTCATCAACTTCATGCTCGACCTCCACATCAAGAAGCACGGCTACCGCGAGGTCTGGCCGCCGTTCCTCGTGAACCGCGCGTGCATGATCGGGACGGGGCAGATCCCGAAGATGGAAGAGGACATGTACCGCTGCGACAAGGACGACGACCTCTTCCTGATCCCGACCGCGGAGGTGCCGGTCACGAACCTCCACCGCGACGAGATCCTCTCCCACGAACAGCTGCCGATCCTCTACACGAGCTACACAGCGTGCTTCCGCCGCGAGGCCGGCGCGTACTCGAAGGACACTCGCGGCATGCAGCGCATCCACCAGTTCGACAAGGTGGAGATGGTCAAGTTCACCCACCCGAACACGTCGTGGGACGAGCTCGAGACCCTGACCCGGCACGCGGAGGAAGTCCTGGAGGCGCTGGGACTCGCCTATCGGCGCGTGCTCCTCTCGACGGGCGACATGAGCTTCGCGAGCGCGAAGACGTACGACCTCGAGGCGTGGGCCCCCGGCGTGGACAAGTGGCTGGAGGTCTCCAGCTGCTCCAACTTCACCGACTTCCAGGCCCGCCGCCTCGCCGCCCGCTTCCGCGACGCGGACGGGAAGGTCAGGTTCGTGCACACCCTGAACGGCTCGGGCCTCGCGCTGCCGAGGACGGTGATCGCGATCCTGGAGAACGGCCAGCAAGCCGACGGGAGCGTCGTCATCCCCGAGGCGCTGCGCCCGTGGATGGGCGGCACGGAGGTCCTGAGGAAGTAGGGTTCAGTCCTTGATCGAGGACTTCGAGCGCGAGATCCCGTCCCGCACCTTTGGGAGTATCTCGTTCATCGCCTTCACGTCGTAGGGCAGGTGCAAGATCTTGAACTCGGCGTTCTGAAACTCCTTGAGCGCGCTCTCGAACATCCGCGCGTCGAGGAACCGCTGGCCGTGGATCACGTGCATCGCGATCTCGAGCTGCGCCTGCTCGGTCGCCACCTGCGCCTCGCGCGCCGCCTGCTCGCCGATCGCCCGCGCGCCCGCGGGACGGCCGATGATGAGGTCGCCCACCTCGGAGAGCAGCTTCCGCGCCGGAATGTTCTCGAGCCAGACCCGCACCGCCTCCTGCGCCGAGACCTTCGCCCGCTCGAAGTCGCCCCTGTTGAAGTACGCCAGCGCGATCTCGTAATGCTTCTGCGAGACGGCGATCAACTGCTGCTCTTCCGCGGTGCGCCCGGCCATCAGCTCCTTGAGGACCTTCTCCATCTCCGGGTTGGCCGCCTCGATCGCCGGTGGCGGAAGCGCCTCGGCCTTCGGCGCGGGCGCCGCGCTCGGCGCCGCGCTGCACGAGGCCAGAGCCCCCGCCAGGATCCACGTCACGACTCTCATCGCTCGTCCCTCCTCTCTCCGGACGGAGCGGGCCGGGCGATCCCTGCACGGAACTCCGGCCACGCGTCCCGAAGGTAGAGCGCGAACGGGATCCACCACACGAGGTCGTTCGCCACGCAATGCCAGAAGAAGCGCGCGGGCCAGATCCCCCGGGCGATCAGGACGACCGCCCCGATCGGGCCCAGGACCTTCCCGACGAACCCGATCGCCGCGAGGAGCCAGCCCTTCTCGGGCGCCCGCGCGACCTCCAGGTAGAGCACTCCGTAGAGCCCGAGCACCATCCCGAGACACGCGAAGATTTCGGGATGGTTGAGCGGGGCCATCCCCGCCGCCCGGAAGAACCACTGCGGGTGGAGGGCCGAGAGCGTCCCCCATGCGATGTTGTAGGTCCCGGCGGCCAGGAACGCGGCCCGGTGGAGTCGCCGGCGTGGCATCATGCGATGAGCGGGAAGGCGAAGAGGAGCATCACGTCCCACGCGAGGTGCGAGACGGTCGGGGCGACGAGGTCGTCCGTCGCCGCGTAGAGCCAGCCCCAGAAGAGCCCGCATCCGAATGCCGCCGCGAGGAGGAGCGGATTGCGCGTCGCCCCGTGCGCCAGCGTGTAGACCGCCGCCCCCGCCACGATCCCCGCGACCCTCCCCCAGCGCTCCATGAGGAAACGCGCGACCACCCCGCGCCAGACGATCTCCTCCGCGAGCA
>CAZSCC010000309.1:0-2521 GCA_964604905.1 uncultured Planctomycetales bacterium | reverse complement strand
ACGCCGGTCCGGCCGTTCGATCTTTCGGAGGGTCATGGGGGGGCGTTTGAGCTGGTGTTCCGGGCGTCGGGGGCGGCGGTCGGCTCGGAGGAGTTCGTCGCGGTGGGGAACTCCCTGGTCGGCCAGAGCGGCCGGGTCTTGGTGCTCACGGGGGGCTTCAACTGGTATCCGGTCCGGAACGTGCGCCTCTCGGCGAACCTCGTTCATGAAGACTACGGCCGCGAGATCGGCTTCTCCAGCGGGGTGACGAAGGACCGCCTCTTCGGCCTGCTCGTCCGCTTCCAGGTCGATTTCTAGCCGCGGCAACGAAACAGACCGTCTGTTTTGTTGCATCTCCCCCCTCAAAAACGTCAGACGACAATCACTTTTGTGGGATTCCCTTTGAATACCAAGGGGTTATGCGCGTTTGTCGGAGTGGCGCGCAGTTTGCTCCTATCCCTATCCCAATGGTTGGAAGCATCAAGTCGGGCCCGCCCGAATACCCCCTCCGGCGGGTACTCATCCTGGACGACGACTCGACCACCCTGCTGATCCTCTCCCACAGTCTCCAGAGGGAGGGCCTCGAGATCATCACCTGCCGGGAGATCGAGGCGGCCGAGGCGATCCTCGACCACTCCCGCATGGACGTGGTCATCACCGACCTCTGCCTGTCGCCCATGGGAGGGCTGGATGGCACCCGGCTCGTCCGGCACGTCTCCACCCATTTCCCCGAGATCGACCTCTTCGTCATGAGCTCCCACGTCACCGAGGAGGTCCGGCGGCTCATGATCGCCTTCGGCGCCACCGCCGTCCTCGAGAAGCCCGTCGACCCCAAGATCCTCGCCCTCCAGGTCATCCGTGGGCAGCGCGGGGTCGGCGGCCGGCAGGGCGTCGTCTACGACGTCGAGACCCTCGACGACTTCCTGGAAGCCAACCCGATCTTCGCGGTCCTGCAGCCCATCGTGTCGATCCAGAACGACGCCACCCCATTCCCCCTCTTCGGCGTGGAGAGCCTCGCCCGGGCGCCCAAGGAATCGCTCCTCTGCGACCCCGAGATCCTCTTCAGCTACGCCTCCCGCAAGGAGCGGCTCTACGAGACCGACATGCTTTGCATCCGGGCCGCGCTCCTCGAGGCCGTCCGCCTGGGCCATGGGCCCACGCTCTTCATCAACGTCCAGCCCCGATCGCTCACGAAAGGGGACTTCGCCGACCGCCTCGGCCGCAGGGTCCAGGAGTCGGGCTTCAAGCCCGCCGAGATCGTCCTCGAGCTGACCGAGCAGGAGACGATCCTCAACCCGCGGGCCTTCACCTCCACGCTCCTCGAAATCCGCCGCCGGGGTTTCCGGGTGGCGCTCGATGACTACGGCCTGGGGTACTCCAATCTGCGGTTCCTGATGGAGTTCCGGCCCGAGTTCGTGAAGATCTCCGGCCACTTCTGCAAGGGGATCGGCCAGGACCGCTCGAAGCGCGAGATCGTCCGCTCGACCGCCGAGATGCTCCGCCGCCTCGCCGTCCCGGGGATCATGGAGTGCGTGGAGACCGAGGAGGAACTGCGGATCGTGCGCGAGTTGGGGGTCGAATACGGGCAGGGCTACCATTTCTCCCGCCCCCTCCGGGCGGAGGAGCTCCTGGAGCGGGGGATCGTCTCCCTCCCCGACCGCGCCCTCGCCCCGCGGTGAGCCTAGGTCTTGCGGCGCGGCGGGCGTTTTCCTATAATCCGGGCTGTAATTTTTCCCGGTCTTTCCTCCCTCGGATCGCTATTTCTCGTGGATCAACGTCCCCGCCATCGGCCGCATCAGCAGCACCAGCAGCGCCCTCACGGTCCGCGCCGGCACGGCCCGCCGCAGCACCGGCCGCCCGGACAGCATCAGGGTCCGCCCGGCCAGCCTGGCCGGCCCAAGGGGCCCGCACTCTTCGACTCGCTGACCGCCATCCAGCCCAACATCCGCCTCAAGCTCGAGACCGAGCCAGGGGAACTCTCGATGCGCGTCCTGGACATGTTCGCGCCCATCGGGAAGGGACAGCGCGGCCTCATCGTCGCCCCGCCCCGCACCGGCAAGACGATCCTCATCCAGAAGATCGCCAAGGCGATCCTCCAGAATAACCCCGAGGCGATCGTCATCATCCTCCTGGTCGACGAGCGTCCCGAGGAGGTGACCGACTTCAAGGTGACCCTTCGCGGCACGACCGCCGAGATCGCCGCGTCGAACAACGACCAGACCCCCCAGCAGCACGTCCGGCTGACCGAGGACGTGCTCGAGAAGGCGAAGCGCCTGGTCGAGCAGAAGAAGGACGTCGTCATCCTCTTCGACTCGCTCACGCGGATGACGCGCGCCTACAACCACATGACCCCCCAGCGCGGCCGGACCATGACCGGCGGCATCGACGCGGCGGCGTTCATGGGCCCGCGCACGTTCTTCGGCGCCGCCCGCGCGGTCGAGCAGGGCGGGTCGCTCACGATCATCGGCACGGTGCTGGTCGAGACGGGATCCCGGATGGACGACGTGATCTTCGAGGAGTTCAAGGGCACCGGCAACATGGA
>CAZSCC010000308.1:0-16632 GCA_964604905.1 uncultured Planctomycetales bacterium | reverse complement strand
TCGAACTCCGTCTCCTCGACCTTCGGGAGGTCCTGGGCCAGGAGCAGCAGGGCGGCGGCGAGGGCGTTCATGTCAGTCCAGCTGGTACGTGAACCCGATCCCCATGAGATAGGTCGCCTCGCCGAAGAACTCGGCGGCGATATCGAATCCCGACAGGCGCGTCTCGCCGTCCACGGTCTTTCGCGACCAGTAGAAGCCCACGCCCACCGTGAGGATCTCCACCCGGTCGCCTTTGGTCTCGATGCGGAGTTGGTTGGCTCCGAGCGCTGGGAGGCTGTTCTTGCTCCCCCAGGGGGTGTCGTAGGACTTCAGCCCGGCGCGCGCGTAGAGGAACGAGGAGGTTCGGACCTTGAAGCGATACTCGGCTCCGGCGGAATAGGAGAGGGTGTTCTCGAAGCCTCCCAGGGTCGGGTCGGGATCGCCCACGGCCTCCTTCCACGCGACCCACTGGGCGTCGACCGTCACGCGGAGAGGGAACCCCTCGAACAGGTAGAACGCGAGGCCGCCCGAGACGAGCGTCGGCCAGTCCCACACGGGGTAGATGTTCTTGTCGAGGTCGAAGTTGAAGTCGACCTTCGAGTTCCAGGCGGCGCCGGCGTCGACCATGAAGGCGTCCGATTCGTAGAGCGTCGCCAGGATCCCCGCGCCGAACCCGACTCCCGTCTCGCTGTCCTCGTACACCTGCGTGTCGCGGTTCGGGTTGGTGTTCTGGTCGACCTCCTTGTACTTGGTGAAGACGAAGTCGACGCCCCCGCCGATCGAGAGCCGCTTGAGGAACGGGGAATCGGACAGCTTGAGGCTGACCGCGAAGGACGCGCGGATCCGCGAGAACTGCTGGTCCGTCTGCGTGATCAGGTCGTCCTGCGCGGGGACCGGGTCGTCGAACACGTAGACGTACTTGATCTGGAACGGACGGATGTACGCGATCGCCGCCGCCATCTCGAGGTCGGGATCGCCCACCTGGTAGACGACTCCGGCGAACGAAGGGGAAATCGGCGGGTCGAGCAGGCCCTGTTCCGCCTCGCCCAGCACGTCGGGGGGCACGTCGTTGCCCAGCCGGTCAAACTCGTACTGCGTGAAGCTCTGGAAGGTCATCGCGAACTGCGAGGGTTGCGCGGCGATCCCCGCGGGGTTGGTCCAGACGGCGACGGGATCGTCGCCGAAGGCGGTGTAGCTTCCTCCCATCCCCTTGGCGCGCGAGCCGACCTGGAAGTCCTGCGCCAGGACGGCGGCGGGCGCGAACAGGACGGCGACGACGGCGAGAAGAACGAGTCTCATGGCCCCTCTCTCAGCGCGATCCCGTCCTTGTCCCGCCAGGTCCCATCCAGGACGTAGGTCTTCCCGTCCTCGAGTCCGAAGACCTTGACGCGGCGCGAACCGTGGTCGGGGTGGACGAGCTCGATCTCCCCGTCGGCGATCTCGAACTCCTGGAGCCGCAGCGGCGTTACGCGGTCGGCGGCGGAGAGCCGCTCCGCGAGCGGCCCCCGGAGCTCCGCGTAGGGCTCGACGTGGATCAGGATCGTGCAGGTCCCCCTCCAGGCGAGGATGCGCTCCGCCTCCCCGGCCGGTCGCTTCGCGAAGGAGAGCCACTCGTGGATCCTCTTCACGCGCGGGCGTTCCGAAAGCCATCGGGTGCGGGGAAGCGAGGCGAGCGCGGCGGCGATCGCCTTGTGCTCCCGCTCGATCAGCCCGTCCACGCTCCCCTTCTGGTCGGGGAACTCCTTTTCGATCCGGGCGAGGAGGGGGGCGGCCGCGTCGGCCCGGAAGGTGTCGATCGAGATCGCGTCCTGGAGTTGCGAGAAGAGCTTCGACCAGACGGCGAGCCGGCCGGGGGCGGGAGGCGCGGGCTCGACCCGCGGGACGCGGGCGAAGAAATAGGCTCCGGCCCCGATCGCCAGGGCGGCCGCGACTCCGGCGAGGAGCCGGCGGCGGCGCGGGGCCTTCGGCGGCGCCGGCGGGGGCGCCGCCGGGGCGGGAGCGAGGACGGGCTGGCCCTCGAGGAACCGCGTCAGCTCCTCGGCCAGCTCCTTCGCGGTCGCGTACCGCTCGCCCTTCACGCGCCGCATCGACCGGTCGACGATCGCCTCGATCTCGAGAGGCGCCGAGGGACAGACCTTGCGGAGAGGCTCCGGCTCGGTGGTCAGGATCTTGACCAGCACCTCGGTGACGGTCTCGCCGTCGTACGGCGGCTTGCCGCTCACGAGGACGTAGAGCGTGGCTCCGAGGGAGTAGACGTCGCTCCGGCGGTCGATTTCTCCCGGCCGGCCGGAGGCCTGCTCGGGCGACATGAAGGAAGGGGTGCCCAGGATGGCGCCCGTCACCGTGCCGCTCCCCTGGATGTTCGCCAGCTTCGCGAGGCCGAAGTCCATGACGTAGACGCGGCCCTCGGTATCGATCATCAGGTTCGGCGGTTTGAAGTCGCGGTGGATGACGCCCCGCTCGTGGGCGTAATGGGCGGCGAGCGCCGCGTCCCGGATCCATCGGGCGATCTCCCGGAGCGGGGGAGCCGCGCCGGCACTCGCGGCCTGCTCGATGGTGAGGCCCTCGATGAACTGCATGGCGATGTAGTGGCGCCCCTCGACCTCCGCGATCTCGTAGACCGAGGCGATGTTCGGATGGGAGAGCCGGCCGGCGCCCTGGGCCTCAAGGTAGAGTCGGCGGATCTCGTCCTCGCCGACCGTGCGGGGCATCTTGAGCGCGACGGGGCGGCCCAGCACCGTGTCCCAGGCCTTGAAGACCTCGCCCATCCCGCCCTGGCCGAGCTTCACGAGGAGCACGTATTTCCCGAACCGGTTCTTCGGGTTCTCCATGGCCCGGGCCACCTCGGCCGGGAGCGGGCCGCTGTAGGTCTTGACGGCGGGGCCGCTGGAGGAGCGGAGGGTGAGGATTGCGCCGCAGCTCCGGCACTTCGGCCGGGCCAGCGCCTCGTTGAGCGGCAGCGGGTAGTCGAGGCCGCACTTCGCGCAGCTCATCACGATCTGGACCGTGACGGAGGAGCCCTCCTTCAGGCGCTTCTGGTCGGCGGCGATCTCGAGGATGCGCTTCTCGGTGAGGTAGCCCTTCTCGATCGCGACCGTGTGGACGGGCTTGAGCACCGCGCTGCCCGGGCCGGTCAGCAACTTCTCGCGCTCGCGGAAGCACTCCTCGAGTTGCGATTCGGTGATCGCCCCCAGCTGGACGGCCATGAGGAGCACTTCCGAGTCTTTGAAATGGGATTCCATGGATACGGCGGAACCGATTCCCTCCCGTCGACCCATAGTGTACCCGATGATCCGCGGGATCGGGCGGCTCCCCCGCTCCAATAAAATATTTTGCAAGTCGGAGCCGAAACCTGATGTAATATATCTCGCCGTGACCAAGACCCCCCCTTTCTCGCTGGGCTGGGAGCTCCTGCCGGAGGTGAGCCGGAGCTTCGCGCTCGTCATCCGCTGTCTCCCGAGGCGGCTGGACGACGCGGTCATGGCCTCGTACCTCCTCTGTCGGATCGCCGACACGATCGAGGATTCGCTCCGGCCCGTCGAGGAGAAGCGCCGGATGCTCGCGGGCTTCGCCGCGTCGCTGGAGTCGGGTCTCCCCGAGCTCCCTCCCGAGAGCGACTACCCCCCGGTCTACCGCCGCCTCATGCGCCACGTGCCCGAGGTCCTCTCCTGCTACCGAAGCTTCGAGCCCCACGTGCGCGCGCTGATCGGCGAGCGGGTCCTCGAGATGTGCGCCGGCATGTCGAAGTGGACCGACCGGGAGATCGTGACGATCCCCGACCAGAACGAGTACTGCTACTACGTGGCGGGGCTCGTGGGCAAGCTCCTCACCGACCTCTTCCACGCCTACGGCCACGTGGGGACGCGCGACAAGCCGATGCTCGACGCCCACGCGGTCGAGTTCGGACTCGCGCTCCAGAAGGTGAACATCATCCGCGACCTCCGGGGCGACCTGCAGGACGACCGCTGCTACTGGCCCTCGGAGGTCATGGATCGCCACGGCGTGAACGCCTCGACGATCCTCCGGCCCGAGAACGTCTCGCGCGCGCTCGAGGTGATGGACGAGCTGGTCGCCGACCAGTGGGCGTATCTCGGGGCGGCGCTCCGGTACATCACGTTCCTCCCGGCGACGCAGCTCCGCGTCCGCATGTTCTGCGCGATCCCGCTCTTCATGGCGGTCGCGACCGCGCGCACCTGCCAGAAGAACCCCGACGTCTTCCGGAGCCCGCGCTCGGTCAAGATCCCCTCGCGCATGGTCCGCTCGATCCTCATGCGCTCGTTCTCGCTCGGAAGCTTCAATCCCTGCCTGCAGTCGTGGTTCCGCCGCTGGCGGCGCGGCATCCTCGACAAGCCCTCTCCCTGGCAGGCGGTGGCCTCGCTCCTCCCGTAGAAGACTGCCGCGGAGGAAATCCTCTGCGTGACACGACACGCGGGAGGTCAGAGGTCTAAGTCCTTCTCGGCCAGCCTCGCCGCCTCGGAAAGTCTGGGAGTCCCCCTCCGGCGAACGCCGAGCATGCGGCTGGCCGCAGAGGCGAACGGACCCGTTCCAATACGTTCGCAGAATCCGCTCTCCCCGAGAGTTTCTTGCGTCGTGGGACGGGCGGGCGGCCACAGGATAGTAGATGAAGGCAGGGGATCATGGCGCGAGCTTCAGCCCGCGCTGAGAGAAGAAGGAGCGGAACATGCGTGCGATGATTCTGGCGTTGTTTCTCTCGGGATTGGCCTGGGGCCAGGAGACCCGGACGGACGACCTCTCGTGGGTCGAGAAGCGCGTCCAGGAGTGGCAGCCCAAGCCGAGCGAACGGAAGTTCGACCAGATCGGCTGGCTCACCGACATCCTGAGCGCGGGGAAGGTGGCGAAGAAGGCCAACCGTCCCGTCTTCCTCTTCACGCACGACGGAAGGATGGCGGTCGGGCGCTGCTGAGGGGGCGCCTATGCGCTACGGTCGTATGCGCTTTCGAATGACACGGTGATCTCGCTCCTGAACGGCTACTTCGTCCCCGTCTACGTCTCGGGGGCGGACTACGATGAGAAGCGCGGCGCCGCCTCTCCCGAGGAGAAGAAGGAATACGCCAGACTCTACCACGCCGCGATCGGGAAAAAGCTCTCGACGGGCACGGTGCACGTCTACATCATCAGCCCGCAGGGGGATCCGATCGACTCGATTCACGTGGCCGCCGCGTCGGCGGAGAAGGTCATCGACACCCTCAAGCAGACGATCAAGAAACTGGCGTGATCGAGGGGAAGGCGCTCGTGGAGCCGCGGCCGCAGGACGCCCTGCCCAAGGTGAAGCCCGATACCCTGGCCCTCCACCTCACGGCGCGCGCGGTGGGCAGCAACGGGTCGGGCTTCTATCACGAACTGCCGGGCGAGGACTGGATCGTCTACACGCGCGACGACTGGACGAAGTTCCTGCCTCCCGCCGGCTCGGCGCCCGGCGCGACGTGGGAGGTGGATCGCGCCGTCGCGACCCGGCTTCTCAACCAGTTCTACCCGACCGTAGAGGACAGCGGCACCTTCGTCAACGACATCAAGAAGTTGATGATGAAAGCCACTCTCGTCTCGAACGACCGGATCCGGCTCGACGTCTCCCTGCGGATGCTAATCCCCCGCGCCGGCTCCGCGGCGGTGGAGACGACAGCCGTCGGCGTGGTCGATATAGACCCGGCGAAAGGGACGATCCGGCGCTTCGTCATGGCAACCGAGAAGACTCCGTTCAACGGGGGGAGCTTCGGCGTTGCCGTGCGGTCGGTGGCGCCATGATGCGCCTCCTCGCGACCGGACTGGCCTTTCTGTCGTTCGCCCAGGAGAAGGGCGGGCGGGTCCTCTTCGACTTCGAGAAGGCGGAGGAGGTCTCCTGCTGGGCGCCGCTGGATCTTCCAGGGGCTCCGGAACCGCCCGTCCGCGTCGAGGCCTCCGCCGACCACGCGTCCTCGGGATCGCGGAGCCTTAAGATCACGTTCGCGGGGGGAGTCTGGCCCGCGATCCGGACGACGGCGGTCCCCGACGACTGGGAGGCGTGGCACACGTTCCGCGCGGATGTCACCGTCCAGCGGAGCTGCCTCGTGGGCTTCCGCGTCCTCCAGGAAAAGAGCCGCCGGAAGCAAGGGTGGGACGAAGGGATCACGCGCTGGGAGAAGACGGTCTTCCTGAAGCCCGGGCGCAACGACATCACGGGCCCGCTGCGCGACAACTACGGAGCGGTCCGACCCTATCTCGGGAAAGTCGTCGCCCTCGAGATCTACCTCTACAGGCCCCGGTCGGGCGAATCGATCCACGTCGACCACCTCCGTCTGAGTCCGCAGAAAGTGCCGTTCATCAATCCGTTTACCGTGACCCACGCGGGCTTCAAGGTCCTGGGGACGGAGCTGAACGTCGCGAGTGTCGGCGAGCTGGGCCAGAAGCTCAAGGGCCAATGGAAGAAACCTGAGGCCGCGACCGTCGATCGAGTCGAGGCCGGATTCAGGGAGCTCTATGAGGAGGTGCGGGCGAAGCATCCCAAGGCGGTCCTGGGGGTGTTCCGGGACGGCCAGGACGGCTACGCCGGCTGGAGGGACGCCCACATCGACAGCCACGGTCCGGATGGGAACACGCTTTCGCGGGCGACGAACTTCGGCCGGAAAGCCGAAGATGAAGTCTTCATGCGCCACCGGAGCATGTTGATGAAGGCGGACCTTTCGAGCATCCCGAAGGGGTCCACCATCCACGCCGCGCAGCTCCTGGTCGTGCGCCACGGGAACAGCCGCGACCCCTCCAAGGAGCCCACGATGTGGGTCGCCGAACCGTGCAATCGGCCCTGGGAGGAGGCCGAAGTGAACGCGTACGAATACGCCAGGGACAAGTTTTGGAGGGAGGTCGGCGGGGCGTATTACGGGGAAGACCCCGACTTCCTTCCCCTGTACGTCGCGCATGGCCCCGGCACGCCGGGCGTCAACGTCCTGGACTTCACCGAGGCGGTGCGCTTCTGGACGGACGGCAAGCAGCCCAACCACGGCTTCATGCTGCACGGCGATTCCAAGGATTACATGCGCGCGGGGTCGCGCGAAGCCTCCGAGCTCAAACAGCGACCCGCGCTGCTGGTGGCCTACGAACCGCCTGCTTGATGCCACGGGGGTGAGCTGAAGAATGAAGCTAAGATTCGGGCCCCTCCTCCGTTGGTAGGGTGAGGTTTCACGGGATCGGAAAACGGAGGTGGAGCATGGGGCGGATGAAACTTTTCGCGGTCGTGGTGGCGGCGTGCGTGGCGGCCGGGTCGTCCGCGGCGCAGGACAACAAGAAGAAGGACGCGCAGGCCCCCGCGGTCGGGCCCTTCAACCTGCCCACCTTCGATCAGGTGAAGGCGAAGTGCAAGCTGACCGAGGATCAGGCCCCCAAGGTGGAGGCGCAGTACAAGGAGGCGGCCACCCGGGAGGAGGAGACGAAGAAGCGCGCCAAAGACAACCAGACGGAGCGCAAGGACCTCGAGAAGTTCCTCGGTCTGGGCAAGGTCGAGGCCATCAACAAGGTGAAGGAGGTCCTGGACAACGACCAGAAGAAGACCTTCGACGGCCTCGTCGCCGCCATGCCCGACCCCAACAAAAAGAAGAAGTAGGCCGCCAACTGTTCATCTGGGCATCGGGTGCCCAGATGAACAGTTGAGGGGTCACTTGCCTTCGTCGAGGGCTTTCAGGGGGAAGAGCTCCGACGGCGCGTGCTCCCGGCGCATGATCTCGAGGATCTTCCCCGCGATCTCCGGGTGCTTCGCGGCGACGTCCTCCTTCTCCCCCAGGTCGGCCGCCAGGTTGTAGAGCTGGAGATCGCCTTTCCCCTGCTTGAGGCCGGTGCGGAACCCCTTCCAGTCGCCCATCCGGACCGCCTGGTGGCCCGGTCCGGCGGGGAATTCCCAGTAGAGGAACTCGCGCTTCTTCTGCTCGCCCTGCCCGGTGAGGGTCGGGACGAGGCTCACGCCGTCCACGTCCTTTGGGGTCCCGGCGCCCGCGATCTCGCAGAGCGTGGGGAGGACGTCGTAGTTGGCGCCGGGAAGGTCGCTCAACCCGCCCGGCTTGATCTTCCCGGGCCAGCGGGCGAGGAACGGGACGCGGATCCCGCCCTCGAAGAGCGTCCCCTTCTGGCCGCGCAGCGCTCCGTTCGCCTGGAAGAACGCCAGATCGTGGCCGCCCACCGTGTCGATCGACCCGTTGTCGCTCGTGAACATCACGATCGTCTCTCGGTCGATCCCGAGCTTTCCGAGGAGCGCGAGGACCCGGCCGACGCTCCGGTCCATGCGGGTGATCATGGCCGCGTGGGCGGCGCGCGGCTTGGGATGGGGCAGGTAGCCCTTGCTGCCGTCGTACGGGGGGTCGTCCCACAGGTCCTTGTACTCGGCGAGCGAGTCGGCGGGCACCTGCATGGAGACGTGGGGGATCGTGAAGGGGAGGTAGAGGAAGAAGGGCTTGTCCTTGTTGGACTCGATGAAGCCGAGCGCCTCGGTCTCCATCAGGTCGTGGGAGAATTGCCGCCCCGTCCACGTCCCGTCGTTTCCCGGAAGCTGTTCCCGCTCGCTGTTGCGGTTCAGGTAGGTCGGGTAGTGGTTGTGGGCGTGGCCCTGGCAGTTGAAGCCGTAGAAGAGGTCGAAGCCCTGACGGTTCGGGTCGCCGCTCGTGCCGGTCCCGCCGAGGCCCCACTTGCCGATCGCCGCCGTGGCGTACCCGCGTGCCTTGAGGAGTTCGGCGACGGTGACCGCGGCATCGGGGATCGGCGTCTGCCCCTCGGGCTTCAGGGTGCGGTTGTCGCGCACCCAGGCGTGGCCGGCGTGCTTCCCGGTCATGAGGCAGCAGCGAGACGGGGCGCAGACGGCGTTCCCGGAGTAGAAATTCGTGAAGCGCATCCCCTCGGCGGCCAGGCGGTCGAGGTGGGGCGTCCTGATCTTGGTCTGGCCGTAGGAGCCGAGCTCCCCGTATCCCAGGTCGTCGGCCAGGATGAAGACGATGTTGGGCCGGCGTTCCTGGGCGGGCGCGGCGCCCACGAGCAGGAGCGCGAACAGCGACAGGGTTCTCATGGCGTTCCTCCGGCCTTTTCTTAACACCTTAACACGCCGCCCGCCGGGAAGGGTGCTCGAATTGGCTTGTCGAACGCGCGGTCAGAAGGCATAATTCTCGCCCATGTACGTGCCATGCATCAAGTGCGGCAAGCCCGCGGACCTGCAGGAAACGAAGCCCGACCGGACTCGCGTCTTCCTCTGCCGCGATAAGAAATGCCGCGAGAAGTTCATCCTCCCGCCCTACCAGCCGCCTCCGCCCACCTGGCGGTAAGCCCGGGCGGGAGATCCAGGCCGGGGACCGTCTGATTCTCTATCTGAAGATGGAGTCCGTCGTCTTCCCCGCGCCCGCCCTTTGTCTTCAAGCCCACGATGTCGAGACCTTGATCCGGCGGATCGTGGGTGTTGACATCGGTGCGCGCGTGAGCTACGTGGTCACCTCGCGGGAGGGGACGGCCTCGAGGTCCCGCCATTTCAGGTGGTCGAGGAGGTCGGTCAGCCGGCGGCGCGCGGGGCGGAGTGAGCGGGCGGTGCCGTAGTACGGCTCGACCTCGATCCGATCGCCCGCCCGGGCGTAGGTCCAGAAGGAGATCTCCCGCCCCCAGTGGGAGAGCAGGTCGATCATCGGATCGGGGAGCACCGAGGCGCCGACCAGGCTGCCTCGGAGGAGGACGCGGTGGCGGCTGGCGAAGCCGCGGCACTGTGCGGCCTCGAGGAGCTCGGAGTACCACGCTCCGAAGGTGTGGAGGTGCCGGCTCATGCGGTCGATGGCGGGGACGTCGACCGCCACGGGCTCCAGCTGCCAGAGGCAGATGGAGAAGACGTCGGGCTCGCCGTCCGCGGCGGGGGGGCGATGGCCCACGGAAACGGCGTCTACGAGACCGCTCTCGGGGATGCGCACGTCCCTGCGGACGCTAAAGCAGTGGTTATTCTCGCGCCACTCGGGGTGGTTGTAGGTGCCCTCGATCCAGGTGCAGAGCGCCTCCGTCAGCCGACCGTTCTTCATCACCCAACTCCTTCCCACCCCATCGCAGCCCGCTGGGCGTATTGCGTGGGGTCGGGTTTCCTTTCACCCTGAAACGCAAAGGGAGGGGAGGCATGCAGCGTTATATCCATCCCAACGAAACAGACGGTGCGTTTCGTTGCAGGCAACGAAACGCAGCGTCTGTTTTGTTGGGGGATCAGGCGGTCTTCTCCTTGGCCGCCGCCTTGGAGCGGGGGAGGGAGATCACCATGGGGCGATGGGTGCCGGGCTCGACCGCCAGGACAAGCTGGGAGGAGAGGCCGCAGGCGGGGCAGGTCCGGTCCTGCTGGGGGGCGTCGGGATCGACCTCCAGTTCGTGGCCGCAGAAGCAGGACATGAAGACGCGGCCGTCCCGGGTCTGGAGCGGCTGGGCCCCGATCACCTCGGGGGTCATATGAAACGCCCCTTCGGGCTTCCTCGCGGGGGGCTCCGAAGGGACCATCTCGACGGGCATGAGGAGCGGGACGGCGACCCCCGTCTTCGGGTCGGTCCTCGTCACGGCCGTGTAGCAGGCACCGCACCATGGGCAGGTGTGGACCGCGTCGACGGCCGTCGAGCTCAGCGGCACCCGGGCGCCACAGGCGCACTTCGGGCTGTGGACGCCGGAGAGGGGCGGCATCTTCGCGCGCGGCTTCGTGGCCCCGCGCTTCGAGGCGGGCTTGACCGCGCGGGTGGCGGCCGTCATCGCCTGCGGGGCGACCACGATCCCGATCCGGCGCTTCCGCGTCCGCGGATCGACGGATGCGACGACCTTCAGGCTCTGGTGGCAGACGACGCAGGCCTGGACGCCTTCGGGCCGCCGGCCGTCGACGATGATCGGCGCGCCGCAGGGGCACGAGAGCGTGCAGGTCGGGGTCCGGAGCGCGGCTCTCTTTCTCATGCATTAAGCATACACCACTATCCATATAAAATGCAATCCGTAACGGCCGGGCCCGGGTGCGCTATCCAGGACAACCGAAGCGGTTGAGGGATCTATGACGAAGACGCTCGCGCTGCTCCTCCTGCTCTGCGCCCCCCTCCAGGACAGGGACCTCGAGCCCGGCCTGGTGGGCGAGTACTTCGAGATGGCCGGCGCGCTCGGCGACTTCCCGCCGATCCCCGCGGGACGGAAGCCCACGTTCGTCCGCGTGGACAAGGCCGTGGACTTCGACGACGCGGCGGGAGACTTCCACGGCACCCGGCTCTCGAACAACTTCTACGCCCGCTGGACCGGGATCCTCCGCGTCGAGAAGGCGGGCGCCCACGCCTTCTTCGCCTCCTCCGACGACGGCTCGCGCGTCCTCGTCGACGGCAAGGTCGTCGTCAACAACGGAGGGGTCCACGCGATGTCAGAGAAGTCGGGCAGCGCCGAGCTGGCCGCCGGCGACCACGAGATCCGCATCGAGTTCTTCCAGGGCGGCGGCGAGGCGGGCGTCAAGGTCGCCTGGCAGCCCCCCGGCGGGAACCGCCAGCCGATCGCCAAGGCGCTCCTCCACCGGAAGGGCGCGGAGAACGTCGAGTGGGACAAGGCCGCCTGGGAGAAGCGGGCGAAGTCCAAGCCGCAGTCCAAGAAGGGCGCCGGGAAATACGCCGACATCGACCGCGGCGCCGTCGCCTCGGGCACGATCGACTGCGCGTGGGGCGGCAAGGGCAACTTCGCCAACAAGGGCTTCGCGGTGACGCTTGACCGCGAGAAGGGCGCCCACGCCTGCTTCGACAGCGAACTCCTCAAGTTCACCTCGGGCTGGACCGGCGGCGGCATCGGGTGGCCCTCCGGCCGGGACGGCCTCGAGGGACAGCCCTTCGCCGACGGCGCCCTGAAGTTCGGGTCGAAGAAGAACTCGCTCGGCGTCGCCCGCCAGGGCGAGTGGAAGGACCCGCGCCCCGTCCCCTATGGCCCGCTCCCGGCCGACTGGGGCCGCTACCGGGGCCTTTACCTCCACGGCGACCGGGTGATCCTTTCCTACACGGCCGGCGATGCCGAGATCCTCGACCTGCCCGGCTTCGACCCGAAGACCGACACTTTCACGCGCACGATCAACGCCACGAAGCCCTGCCGACTCTTCATCTGCGAGAAGGAGGAGGGCACGACCGTCACCGCCGCAGGCGACGCGACCGTCGAGATCCAGGGCACGCGCGTCGAGCTCGCGGTGCGGGCGGGGAGGTGCTCGGTCGCGATCGGCGCCGGCCCGGCCCCCGCTCCCGCGGACCTCGCCCCGCTCACGAAGGGCGCCCCCGGCCGGAACACCCCGGTGACCGTCGCGGGCACGATCGGCGGCGAGCCCGGCGCCTTCCAGGTCGACACGATCACGGTCCCCTACGACAACCCCTCGAAGTCCTACATGCGGCTGACCGGCGTGGACTTCTTCTCCGATGGGAAGCGCGCCGCCGTCTGCACGATGGATGGCGACGTCTGGATCGTCTCCGGCCTCGACGAGAAGCTCGACCGGGTCGTCTGGAAGCGGTTCGCGAGCGGCCTCTTCCAGTCGCTGGGCCTCCGGATCGTGGACGATGCGGTCCACACGCTGGGGCGCGACCAGATCACCCGCTTCCACGACTTCAACAACGACGGCGAGGCGGACTTCTACGAGAACTTCAACAACGACTGCGGCGTGACGCCCAACTACCACGAGTTCGCCCACGACCTGCAGACCGACCGCGCGGGGAACTTCTACTACGCGAAGGGCTCCAACCTGGGCGGCCCGGTCGTGCCGTACCACGGCTGCCTCGTCCGGGTGGCGAAGGACGGGAAGAGCTCCGAGGTCTGGACCACCGGCTTCCGCGCGCCCAACGGGATCAGCGTCGGCCCCGACGACACGGTCACGACGAGCGACAACCAGGGCAACTGGACGCCCGGGACGCCGGTCAACTACATCACCCAGAAGGGCCAGTTTTGCGGATTCCTCCCCTGCAGCGGGATGAAGCCCCCGCCCAAGGAGCGGCCCGCCCCCCTCTGCTGGGTCCCCTACGCCCTCGACAACTCGGGCGGCGGCCAGGTGTGGTGCACGAGCGAGAAGTGGGGCCCCTTCAAGGATCAGCTCTTCCACCTCTCCTACGGCAAGTGCGCCCTCTTCTATGTCCTGAGGGAGAAGACCGGCGACGACGCGTGGCAGGGCGGCTCGGTGAAGTTCCCCTTCAAGTTCCTGAGCGGCGTGATGCGCGGCCGCTTCAACCCCGTCGACGGCCAGCTCTACCTCGTGGGCATGCGCGGCTGGCAGACCGACGCGAACCGCGACGGCTGCTTCCAGCGCGTGCGCTACACCGGGAAGCCCGCCCACCTGCCGCTCTCGACGAAGGTCACCTCGACCGGGATCGCGATCACGTTCAGCGACCCGCTCGACAAGGAAAGCGCCTCCAGCGTCGACAGCTACAGCGTCGCCTGGTGCAACCTGAAGTGGACGAGCGCGTACGGCTCCGACGAGTACTGGGTGAGCGACCCGAACAAGAAGGGCCGCGAGCCGCTGCCGGTCAAGTCGGCGACCCTTTCGGCGGACGGAAAGACGGTGACGCTCTCGATCGACGGCCTGAAGCCCGTCTCCTATGTCGCGATCAAGTACAAGCTGACGGGGGCCGACGGGGCGAAGATCAGCCAGGAACTCGATTACACGATCAACCAGCAACCCTAGGAAGAAGCTGGAAGCCTGGAGCTCGAAGCCGGAGCGGGCGCGGATTCCACCGCCCTCGAACCTCGCTTCCGGTTTTCAGTTTCCGGCTTCGAGCTTCCAGCTTCTTTGTTCTAGCTTGTTTCGATTTCAATCGTGCGGCCGCAGCCGTTGCACTTGATGTGGGGCGCGCTGAACATGGGCGCCAGCTGGACCGCGTAACCGCAGGCGCACTTGAAGGACTCCCACTCCTTCCCTTTCCGCTGGTAGCGGATCGGAGGTGGGGCGGCTCCCGCCGGCGCGGCCGGGGCCGCCGCTGACGCCTGGGCCTTGGGCACCGGGTTCTCGATCCCGCAGCGGGGGCAGGGGATCGTATCCCATGTGCATCCGGTCGGCACCTTGATCCCCACGCCGCAGACGCAGGTCATCATGAGGAGCCCGTCCAGGCGGCCGAGCATCCGGCTCACGTCCTTCGAGCGGCGCACCGTTTCCTCGCGCGTCTCTCCGGCGCCCGCCCCGCGGGCGGCGACGGGCTTGGCCTCGGCCAGCGTGCGCGGGCCGATGCAGGAGCGGCCGACGATCTTCTTGAACGCCGCGTCGTAGTCGATGTAGGCCGCGCCGCCCCCCATGCCGCGCAGGATCTTGACCCGGTCGTCGGTCGACGGATGGGTGGACCAGAGGCCGACCGCGGCGGCCACCGGCATCGGGCTCACGATGTACATGGGCGCCAGCACGCGGTTGACCTCCTCGCGGCGCACCTGGGCGACCGTGAGCTTCTCGAGCGCCGAGGCGAGCCCTTCCGGGTAGCGCGTGAAGAGCGCGGAGGAGGCGTCGGCCAGGTATTCCCGCCGGCGCGAGCAGGCGAAGTAGATCATCTGCGCCAGCAGGGGCGCCAGGATCGCGAGCAGGAGGGCGATCACCATGAAGATCGTCTGCGCGTTGCCTTCGTCGCGCGAGCGCCGCCGCCCGCCCACCCGCATCCGGAGGAAGAGGTCGGCGACGAGGACGATCGTCCCGAGCATCACGCCGACCAGCATCATGAAGACCGTGTCGCGGTTCTTGAGGTGGCCGATCTCGTGGGCCATCACGCCCTGGAGCTCGTCGCGGCTGAGGATCCGCATGAGGCCCGACGTGACGGCGACCGCGCAACGCCCCGGGGGGCGGCCGATCGCGAAGGCGTTGGGGGCATCGTCCGGGATGATGTAGACCTCGGGCATCGTCTCCAGGCCCGAGGCGATCTTCATCTCCTCGACGATGTTGAAGAGTTGCGGCGCCTCGGCGTGCTCGATCCGCTTCGCCCCGGCCGTGGCGAGGAGGATCTGGTCGCCCTGGAAGAGCGCGACCATCCAGAGGATGAACCAGACCGCCAGGGCCACGGCGAGGCCGAAGATCGGCCCGGTCCGGGGCTCAACGGCGCCCCCGATCGCGGCCCCCAGACCCAACAGCAGCAGCGCCATCACGACGACGAGGTATACGGACCGGCGCTTGTTGCTCTCGATGGCCTCCCACATGCAAAGTGCTCGCTGTCTTGGGGTTGTCGGTCTCTTCTTGCGCCGTCAGCCCTCAGCTTTCAGTTCTCAGCGCCCGTGCTGAAAGCCGACAGCTGAGAGCTGACCGTTTCGCCTAGAACTTGACCTTCGGGACTTCGCGCTCCTGCGCCTCGGTGACCTCGAAGAACGTGCCGGGCTTGAACTGGAACATTCCGGCGATGATGTTCGAGGGGAAGACCTCGATCTGGGTGTTGTAGTGCTTCACCGAGTCGTTGTAGGCCTGGCGCGAGAAGCCCACCTTGTTCTCGGTGGAGGTCAGCTCCTCCTGGAGCGCGAGGAAGTTCGTGTTGGCCTTCAGGTCGGGGTACGCCTCCATCACCACCATCAGGCGGCTGAGCGCGCCGGTCAGCTGGCCTTCGGCCTTGATCTTGTCCTCGATCGAGCCCGCGCCCATCGCTTGGTTGCGCGCGGCGATGACGTTCTCGAGCGTCTTGGACTCGTGGGTGGCGTAGCCGCGCACCGTCTCGACCAGGTTGGGGATCAGATCGTGCCGACGCTTGAGCTGGACGTCGATCTGCGCCCACCCGTTCTTCGACTCGTTCCGAAGCCGGACCAGCTTGTTGTACATGCCGGCGACCACGGCGAGGGCGATCAGCAGGAACAGCCCCACGCCGACCACGATCACGATGAGGAGAACCGTACCCGTACCCATCTCTAGCCTCCCTTCTTCCGGTCCGCGGCGGTCAGATCGCCGAGGAACCGGGCCACTTTCCCTTCTTCGCCTTCCTTGAACGAGGCGATCAGCGCCTCGACCTCCGACGCGTCGAACCACAGGCCGTGCCCCCGCGGGCAGCGGTCGAGCTCCACTCCGTTGATCCGGATGACTTCCAGCTTCTTGCGGCAGCGGACGCATTCGCGCTCGCCGTGCTTCTCCCCGCGGGTCTTGTAGACCGCCTCGCTCACCTTCCCGTGCTGCCCCCCGGCCAGCATCTCGATCTCGCCGGAGTCGAGCCAGGTCCCCTTGCACTTCAAACACCGGTCGATCTCGATCCCCTCGAGCTCGAACGTGATCAGAAGTTCCCGGCAGACGGGGCACATGAAAGCATTATGTAGACTGGGGGTCGACGTGTCCATTACCGGCGCGAAAGAAAATGGTTCCAGGAACCGGGAGCGGGGCTAGACTATGTAGGACTCAGTGGAACGGTAGAGATGAGCTTCACCCCAAGGACGCAAAGAGCACCGAGAAGACCCTCTTTTTAGAGGGAGCACAAACGGGTTCTTTGTGGCCTTTGTGACTTTGTGGTGCAATCCTTCCAGGCGGGAGGGAAGCGCGTGGCGGGTCTCCAGCGGCAGTCGTGCAGCAACCATCCCGACCGATATGGCCATGCCGTCTGCATGACCTGCCGGAAGACGGTCTGCCAGGAGTGCGCCACCGAGTTCGACGGGGTCAACTACTGCGTCGCGTGCCTCCTCAAGCGCCGGTCGGGCGCGCGCGGGGGGGCGCCGGTCTTCGGCTGGGTCCTCGTCGCAGCGGCCTCGACC